>CP063848.1:4366814-4678730 GCA_015277795.1 Massilia sp. UMI-21
ACGGCTTCACGGTCGACGAGAACGGCAAGAAGATGTCCAAGTCGCTCGGCAACACGATGGCGCCGCAGAAGATCTCGGATACCCTGGGCGCCGACATCCTGCGCCTGTGGGTGGCCTCGACCGACTACACGGGCGAGCTGTCGATCGGCGAGGAGATCCTGAAACGCGTCACCGAATCCTACCGCCGCATCCGCAACACCCTGCGCTTCCTGCTGGCGAACACCTCGGACTTCGACCCGGCCAAGCACGCCGTGCCGGTGGCCGAGCTGCTCGAGATCGACCGCTACGCGATCGCCTCGATGGCCCAGCTGCAGAGTGACATCGCCGGCAACTTCGAGCGCTACGAGTTCCACCCGGTGGTCGCCCGCCTGCAGAACTACTGCTCGGAAGACCTGGGCGGCTTCTACCTCGACATCCTGAAGGACCGCCTGTACACCACCGGCGTGGACTCGCTCGCCCGCCGCTCGGCCCAGACCGCGCTGTGGCACATCGCGCATTCCCTGCTGCGCGTGATGGCGCCGATCCTGTCCTTCACCGCCGAGGAAGCCTGGGCGGTGTTCGCCGGCCAGCAGGCCTATCTCGATTCCGACGAAACCATCTTCACCCAGACCCTGTGGAGCTTCCCGGAACTGCCGGACGCCGCGGCGCTGCTGGCCAAGTACGCGCAACTGCGCGAGGTGCGCGCCGACGTGACCAAGCAGCTGGAAGAAGTGCGCGCCTCGGGCGCCATCGGCTCCTCGCTGCAGGCCGAGCTGGCGATCAAGGCCGCCGGCGACAAGTACGCCCTGCTGGCCAGCCTGGACGATGACCTGAAGTTCGTGTTCATCACCTCGCAGGCCGCCGTCGAGCAGGTGGCCGACGCCGCCAGCGAAGCGGTGGCCGTGACCCCGTCGACGGCGGAAAAGTGCGAGCGCTGCTGGCACTACCGTCGCGACGTCGGCCACGACCATGCGCATCCAGGCCTGTGCGGCCGCTGCACCAGCAATCTGTTCGGCAGCGGCGAAACGCGCCGCTTCGCGTAAGCGGCACAGCTCCCCCTTGCGGGGTTCCACCGCCATGCCGCCCCCCGGACCTCCGGGGGCGGCATGGCGGGCACCACTTCCTCTACCATGGCTACCAAAAACAAACGCGAAAAACCCGCATCGCCGGCCGCCAGGCCCGTCTACAAGCCTTCCGCCAGCCTGCTGCCCTGGTTCGGCATCGCCGTGCTGGTCATCCTGTTCGACCAGGTCACCAAGCTCACGGTCGAGCGCAGCTTCGCCTACGGCGAGACGCTGCCGCTGACCGGCTTCTTCAACCTGATCAAGGTGTACAACCCGGGCGCGGCCTTCAGCTTCCTGGGCGACGCCGGCGGCTGGCAGCGCTACTTCTTCACCGGCATCGCGCTGGTGGCGGTCGGCTTCATCCTCTACCTGATGAAGAAGCACGCCAACCAGCGCCTGTTCTGCTTCGCGCTGGCCCTGATCATGGGCGGCGCCATCGGCAACGTGATCGACCGCCTGGCCTACGGCCACGTGATCGACTTCCTCGATTTCTACTGGGCCGGCGTGGGCCACTTCCCGGCGTTTAACATCGCCGACATCGGCATCTCGGTCGGCGCCTTCCTGTTCATCGTCGACGAACTGCGACGCGTGAACAAGTCCTGACAACCCCGACCCAGCAATGCTGAACCAGGAGGCATCATGAGCATGGACCTGAAGGGCAAGAAGATCGTCCTCGGCCTGACCGGCGGCGTGGCCTGCTACAAGGCGGCCGAACTGTGCCGCGCCCTCGTCAAGCAGGGCGCCGGCGTGCAGGTGGTCATGAGCGAAGCGGCCACCCACTTCATCGGTACGGTCACCATGCAGGCCCTGTCCGGCCAGCCGGTCTATACCGACCAGTGGGACCCGCGCATGGGCAACAACATGGCCCACATCGACCTGAGCCGCGACGCCGACGCGATCCTGATCGCGCCCTGCTCGGCCGACTTCATCCGCAAGCTGGCGCACGGCGCCTGCGACGACCTGCTGTCGACGCTGTGCGTGGCGCGTCCGCGCCGGGTGCCGCTGCTGGTGGCGCCGGCGATGAACGTCGAGATGTGGGAAAACCCGGCGACCCAGCGCAACGTGGAGCGAATCCGCGAGGACGGCATCGCGCTGTTCGGCCCGGCGGCCGGCTCCCAGGCCTGCGGCGAGACCGGTCTCGGGCGCATGCTCGAGCCGGAACAACTGGTCGAAGAGCTGATCGCCGCGTTCCAGCACAAGCTGCTGGCCGGCCGCCGCGTCCTGATCACCGCCGGGCCGACCTTCGAGCCGATCGACCCGGTGCGCGGCATCACCAACCTCTCGTCGGGCAAGATGGGCTATGCGGTGGCGCGCGCGGCGCGCGAAGCCGGCGCCGAGGTCACCCTGGTGACCGGCCCGACCTCCTTGCCCACGCCGCACGGCGTGCGCCGCATCGACGTGCTCACCGCCCAGCAGATGCACGACGCCGTGATGGCGGGCGTGGAGGGCCAGCACGTCTTCATCGGGGTGGCGGCGGTGGCCGACTGGCGCGTGGCGAATGCCAGCGGCCAGAAGATCAAGAAGCAGGAAGGCGGCGGCGCGCCCCAGCTGGAGTTCGTCCAGAACGCCGACATCCTGGCCTCGGTGGCGGCCACCACCTCGCTGTCGGGCTGGCCCTATTGCGTGGGCTTTGCCGCCGAATCCGAGAACCTGATGGCATTCGGCCCGGCCAAGCGCGAGAAAAAAGGGATTCCCCTGCTTGTGGGCAATATCGGCCCCCAGACCTTCGGGCAGGATGAGAACACCATCATCCTGTTCGACGAGACCGGCCACACCGTCCTGCCCCGCGCCGACAAGCTGAGCCTGGCGCGCCAGCTGGTCTCCGAGATCGCCAAGCGCCTGGAACAGCGTTCCCTACTTACTTAATTGCATCAGAACGGCATCAGAACAGCATGAAGAATATCGACCTCAAGATCCTCGACCCGCGCCTGAAGGAGCTGCTCCCGAGCTACGGCACGCCCGGCAGCGCCGGCCTGGACCTGCGCGCCTGCATCGACGCACCGCTGGTCATCGAAGCCGGCCAGACGGTGCTGGTGCCGACCGGCCTGGCGATCCACATCGGCGATCCGGGCTATGCCGCCATGATCCTGCCGCGCAGTGGACTCGGCCATAAGAACGGCATCGTTCTCGGCAATCTGGTAGGCTTGATCGACTCCGATTACCAGGGACAGCTGATGGTCTCGACCTGGAACCGCGGCCACGCCAGCTTCACGCTGCAGCCGCTCGACCGGCTGGCCCAGCTCGTGATCGTGCCCGTGCTGCAGGTCGGCTTCAATGTCGTGGAGGAGTTCGCATCGAGCGAACGGGGCGCCGGAGGCTTCGGCAGCACCGGCAAACAATAACAAGAGCAGAAAGAAGGAGGATCATGTCCCGTATCAGTTTGCGCCAGACTGCGCTGGGTATCGCCACCGCCGTATTGCTGTCGGCCTGCGCCACGCAGGGACCGATGCAGCCGGGCCAGCCGCTTCCTCCGGGACAGGCGGCGCCGGAGACGCCGCGAGTGACCCCGGAGATCGCGGCGGCAGCCGAGACGCTCACCCGGATGGCGACCCTGCAGGACCGCCTGTACAAGGTCGCCGCGCCCCTCCTGATCGACAATGCGGAACTGTGCACGCGCCACGCGCGCAACCTGCTCGGTTTCACCGCCAAGAACCGCTATACCTACCCGGGCAGCTACAACGAGGCCGCGCACCTGGTGCTCGGCATGGGCGAACGCCTGCAGGTGACCAATGTGCTGGTGGGCAGCGGCGCCGCCAAGGCCGGCCTGCGCCAGGGCGACGAACTGGTGGCCGCCGGCGGCCAGCCGCTGCCGACCGGCCCGGGTTCGCTGACCAGGGCGGGCGCCGTGTTCGGGCCGATCGTGCAGAAGCAGGCCAGCCTGCCCCTGACGATCGAGCGCCGCGGCGCGCAGCGCGACCTCACCATTCCCGTGACGCGCGCCTGCGCCTTCGGCATCGAACTGGGCAACGCCGACAACGTCAACGCCTATGCCGACGGCCAGCGCGTGATGCTCACGCGCGGCATGATGGATTTCGTCCAGAACGACCAGGAGCTGGCCTACGTGGTGGCGCACACGATGGCGCACAACATGCTCGGCCACGCGGCCCGGCAGCGCAATGCCGCCACCATCGGCAGCATCATCGATCACCTGACCCTGATCACGCCGGACACCTCGATGCTGATCGGCAGCGGCGGCATCAAGGCAATGCCGGCCTCGCTCGACGCCACGGCCGACCGCCTGGCGGTCTACCTGCTGGCACGGGCCGACTACCGTGTCGACGAGGTGGCCGCATTCTGGAAGCGCTTCGCCGAGAGCCATCCGGCGACGGTCCTGAACGGGCACACGGCGAACCACCCGGCCATGGCCCAGCGCCTGGCCGCCATCGACAGGGCGGTGGCCGAGGTCAAGTCCAAAAAGTCGGCCAGGCAGCCGCTCAAGCCCTGAGCGCACCGCGTTGCGCTGCCGAACGCGGACGCCTGGTGCGTCCGCGTTCGTTTGGGCGCGCACGACAGCGCCATCCGGCAAGCCTGCCGCGATTTTTGTATCATTGTTCATCTTTCACCAAGGCCGCCGGCACCATGGACAGCATCGACCTCGACGTACTCAAGACCTGCGGCGCCTGGATCGCCGCGGGCCGCCGCTGCCAGCTGGTGACGGTCATCAAGACCTGGGGCTCGAGCCCGCGCCCCATCGGCGCCCTGCTGGGCATCTGCGAGGACGGCAGCGTGGTCGGCTCGGTTTCCGGCGGCTGCATCGAGGACGACCTGATCGCCAGGGTGCGCAGCGAGGGCATCGGCCCGACCCGTCCCGAGATCGTCAGCTACGGCATCAGCGCCGACGAGGCGCACCGCTTTGGCCTGCCCTGCGGCGGCACCATCGAGCTGGCGATCGAACCGCTGTCGCCGGACAGCCAACTGCGCGAACTGCTGGCGCGCCTGCACGCCGGCGAACTGGTCGAGCGCCGCGTGCACCTGGCGAGCGGCGCCGTGACGCTGGCGCGCGCCGATGCCGGCGCCGTGCTGCGCGTGGAACACGGCGTGCTCGCCACCATCCACGGCCCGCGCTGGCGCCTGTTCATCATCGGCGCCGGCCCGCTGTCGCGCTTCCTGGCCCAGATCGCAGGCGGCATGGACTACCGCGTGGTGGTGTGCGACCCGCGCGAGGAGTACCGCGGCAACTGGAACCTGGACGGCGTGGAGCTGGTGCACAGCATGCCCGACGACCTGGTGATCGAGGCGCGCCTGGATGCGCGCAGCGCGGTGGTCGCCCTCACCCACGATCCCAAGCTGGACGACCTGGCCCTGATGGAAGCGCTCAAGTCCGACGCCTTCTATGTCGGCGCGATCGGCTCGCGCCTGAACAACGACAAGCGCCGCGAGCGCCTGAAACTGTTCGACCTCGACGACGCGCAACTGGCGCGCCTGCATGGTCCGATCGGTATCTACATCGGCAGCAAGACCCCGAGCGAGATCGCGATCTCGATCATGGCCGAGATGACCGCCGTGAAGAACGGCGTGCCGGCCGCGCTGCTGGTGCCGCATGCGGCGGCGCCGCGCCAGGACCTGTCCGCCGACCGTCCGCTACTGCGCAGCGCCGCCGCGTAACGCAAGCGGCCTTCGACAGCAAGAAGCCGATGGCGCCGGGCGCGCCATGCCGCCATAATCGCTCCTTTGCTCTGGACCCGCTTTCCGATGAATACCGTGAACATGTTGCGCCTGGTGGCGCTGGCCGCCATCTGGGGCGGCTCCTTCCTCTTCATGCGCATTGCCGCGCCGGTGCTCGGTCCTGCCGTGCTGATCGAATACCGGGTGCTGTTCGCGGCCCTGTTCCTGGCCGCCGTCGCCTGGGTCATGCGCCGCCGCGGCAGGGGCGCGCCGCTGGAGCTGCGCCGCCACTGGAAGCACTACCTGATGCTGGGCTTGTTCAACTCGGCCCTGCCCTTCCTGCTGTTCGCCTTCGCCGCGCGCACGCTGTCGGCCTCGGTGCTGTCGGTGCTGAACGCCACCGCGCCGATGTTCGGGGCGCTGGTCGGCGCCGTGTGGGCGCGCCAGCGGGTATCCGGGCGCGCCGCGCTCGGCCTGCTGCTCGGCACGGCCGGGGTGAGCCTGCTGGTCGGTTTCGACCACGTGTCGGAGCGCCCCGGCGCCGCCCTCGCCATCGCCGCGGCACTGGTGGCGGCCTTCAGCTACAGCGTCGCCAGCCAGTATGCGAAGTCGGCCAGGGCGGTGGCCCCGTTCGCCAACGCGCACGGATCGATGTGGGCGGCGACGCTGTGCGTGATCCCGGCGCTGGCCTTCTTTCCTTCGCCCGGCGAACCGACCCCGGGCATCATGGCCGCGGTACTGGCCCTGGGCGTGCTGTGCAGCGGGATCGCCTACATCCTCTACTTCAAGCTGATCGAGGAAGTCGGCACCACCTCGGCGCTCACCGTGACCTTCCTGAATCCGATGTTCGGCATCCTGTGGGGCGCGATCTTCCTGCATGAAGTGATCGGCTGGCATACCTTGCTCGGTTCCGGCATCGTGCTGGTCGGCACCGCCCTGGTGACCGGCTTCGTGCCGTCCTTCCTGCGCGCGCCGGCCGCGCCGGCCAAGTAAGGAAATACGATGCAGACCCGGCTTACGTTCGACCTGCCGGCCGGCTACCGCACCCGGGACGTGCTGGCCTTCCACAGCCGGGATGCCGAAGGCCTCGCGGAACAGGTGGGGCCCGATGGGCTGCGCAAGGGCGTACTGCTGGGCGGTACGCCGGTGGTGCTGGACGTGGACTTCAGCCCGGGCCGCGCCGAGTGCAGCGTGGATGCCGACGGCGAGACCGGCCCGGCGCTGCTGGCGCAGGCGCGCGAGGCGCTGCGCAACATCCTCGGCCTGCGCATCGACCCGGCCGCCTTCGCCGCCTTCGCACACGAGGATCCCATGCTGGGGCCGGTGGTGGCGCGCCAGCCTGCCTTGCGCATCGTGCAGTCCGCCACCGTGTTCGAGGCCCTGACCTGGGCCATCATCGGCCAGCAGATCAACCTGCCCTTCGCGATCGCGCTGCGCCGCACCTTCATCGGGCTGGCCGGACGCGCGCATTCGAGCGGACTGTGGTGTTATCCGGAAGCCCCCGACGTCGCCCGTCTGGCGCTCGACGAGCTGACCAGCCGGAAGTTTTCGCGCGCCAAAGCCGAGACCCTGCTGCGCCTGGCGCAGTTGGTGGCGGACGGCAGTGTCGTGCTTGACCGAAACAGACCGGTGGCCGCAGTGACGCAGGAACTGCTGGCAATCAAGGGCATCGGCCCCTGGACCGTCAACTACGCGCTGCTGCGCGGCTATGGCTACCCGGATTGCTCGCTGGAAGGCGACGTGGCCATCCGCACCGCCTTCCACCGCCTGCTCGGCGGCGAGGCCCGCCCGGACATCCCGGCCACGCAGCGCCTGCTGGAACGCTACGCGCCGCATCGCACGATGGCGGCGGCCTACCTGTGGGCCAGCCTCGGCGAGGCCGACTGAAACAACTCGCAGAAATCAGTTCCAGCGCGGCAAATCTTCGAACTGCTGCGCACTTTCTCCGGAAAAACGGATCAGCTCGGGCAGCGGTACCGTGGCCAGGTTGTCGCGGCCGTAGTGGCCGCCGAGCGCGCTGGGGATCTTGAGGCAGTACTTGCGCCCCTCGACAAGCGGGCCGAGCGTGGATTCCGCCAGGTGCACGACCTCGGGCATGTACCAGTCGTTCAGGAAATCCTGGTTGTAGGCCAGCGCGTCGAGCGCGGCGCGGCTGTCGGCGACCGGCTCGCAGCACAGGTCTTGCGGACGCAGGCGCCAGAAGCGTCCTTCGTCGTCGCGGATGATGAGGTTGCCGAATGCATTGGACCCAAGGACCTCGACAGCGGTCAAGCCGACCCATCCCCAGGCGTCGTTGATGTCGTCTACGTTGATCATGGCCTGTCCTGTTGGTTCGTGGCCGGGGCAAGGGAGAGGCGCGCCGGCCGGTTCGCATATTGGACAAAGCTGGCTGGACAACATTCCGTACGGATGCGTCCGGTTTGACCTGCATCGACATATGGGTGTCGAAATCGGCATAGGGGACGGCCCTGAGGGCCGCTCCCCTGCCACACCACCCGGCATGCGGGTCCGCACCGGGCGGTTCGAGTAGTTGAGGTCAAGACAGGCGAGGTACACCGAGTCGGTCGAAATAGCCGATAGTCATCACTGTTTTGAGTAACCTATCGCTGTTGTGCCACCAGCGGCGGCTGTTCGCCGCTACGTGCCTCGCTGCCGACGGCCAAGCCCCAAGTTTAAGGAGCTCCCGATACATGGTGCTTCCGCGCTTCCAGTGCTTGAGCTGGATAGCCCGCAGCCTGTGCCGCAACCATTCATCGAGTCCGCGCCATACCTTTGGGGTTTGCGCCAACTGGAAGTACCCTTTCCAACCCAGCATATAGGAACGAAGTCCCTGCACCACATCCGGCATGCTACGCCCACCAGATCGGCGGGTTAGCTCCCTGATGCGTTGTTTAAACGCTTGCAACGGCTTTTCCGCCACCTTGCGTTTGACTTCGCCCCCACGCCCCACCCACAGGCTGTAGCCGAGGAACTTGCGGCCAAAGACGCTGGCCACGGCGCTCTTGCCTTCGTTGACCACGAGGTGCAGTCTGGCATAGCAGCGCCGCAGCAGCCTCATCACCCGCTGGCCCGCACGCACGCTACGAACATAGACGTTCGCGTCGTCGGCGTAGCGCGCAAAGCGATGGCCGCGCCGTTCCAGTTCCTTGTCCACTTCATCGAGCATGACGTTGGCAAGCAGCGGACTCAATGGACCGCCTTGCGGCGTTCCTTCGTTCCGTTCCTGTACTACACCATGCTCCATGATGCCGCTGTTCAGATAGGCACGGACCAGCCGGATCACTCCAGCGTCGTCGATGCGTTTCTTCAAGCGGTCGATCAGGATGTCATGGTTGACCCGGTCGAAGAACTTCGACAGGTCCACGTCCACCACGATTCTCAGCCCGGACTGGACGTATGCCTGAGCGGCTAATACCGCATCCTGCGCACGCCTGCCCGGTCGGAAGCCGTAGCTATGCTCGCTGAAAGTGGGATCAAGGATCGGTTGCAGCACCTGTAATAGTGCTTGCTGGATCAGCCGATCCGTCACCGTCGGGATGCCAAGCTCGCGCTCGCCACCGTCGGGCTTCGGAATCGTCACCCGACGTACCGGACTGGGCCGGTACGTCCCTGCCAACAGTTGTTCTCGTATGTGAGGCCACTCGGTTGCCAGCAGACGCGAGGTCTGGTCAATGTCCAGTCCATCCACGCCAGCCGCTCCCTTGTTGGCACGCACACGCTTGAACGCCCGCCGCAGGTTCTCTGTCGTCAGCGCCGCTTGCAGCAACGCTGACCCCGTGCCTCCGGTTGCATGCCGCGGGCAGAACGCTTCGTCGCTGAAAGCATCGAGCATGGCTTCACCTTGCCCTACGGCTTCCCGCCCCGCGTTTGCGGGCATCTGACGCTGTGCCTTCTGCATCGACATATCGGATTCACTCCTACTCGTTCGGTCCTTCGTCGGCGGAGTCGAGCCTTCCCAGCGCTACCTCCAACTACTATGACCTCTGCTGAGACCCCGCTCCGATTTTTTTTTCGTCGCCCTTTCAGGCACAAGGCGGGGCGTCCCCAGGTAAGGGCCGCACTCCTTCATCACACAACCGCCGCATCTACGCCACCTCTCCTTGACCACAAGAGCTTTGCGGTTCATGGCCCGCTCGCCCTGATCGGCAACGCCTTCTATGCGATTCGTGTTCCTCGGCTCATGATTTACGATCCACGCTTCCTTCCCACACTCGGTTACCCTCATGCAGTTGCGCTTCACTTCGCTCACTGTGGTCAGCTCGCGGCAGGACTTTCACCCGCAGGAGTGCGCCCATGCTGGGCGCACAATGAAAAAGCCGCTGATTCTTGCGAATCAACGGCTTCGAATTTGGTTGCGGGGACAGGATTTGAACCTGTGACCTTCGGGTTATGAGCCCGACGAGCTGCCAGACTGCTCCACCCCGCGTCTGATGAAATGAATTATACGCCGAAACGGTCTTTTAGGCAAATCCAATCCTCGCGCGATGTGCGATTGCAGCACGGCAGCGCTCAGCCGTGCGCACGCGCGAGCGTGCCGACGGCGGCATAAGGCGGGTAAATCAGTGTAAAGTAAGCACAATCTCAACCTGCCGCTGACCTATGAAATTCTGTTCCGAGTGCGCGCATCCGGTCGCCCTGGCCATTCCCGAGGGCGACAACCGGCCGCGCTACGTCTGCCCGCACTGCCATGCCATCCACTACCAGAATCCCAAGCTGGTGGTCGGCTCGATTCCCGTCTGGGAACAGGACGGCAAATTGCAAGTACTGCTGTGCAAGCGCGCGATCGAACCGCGCTACGGCTACTGGACCCTGCCGGCCGGCTTCATGGAAAACGAGGAAACCACCGAGCAGGCCGCCGTGCGCGAAACCGAAGAAGAAGCCGGCGCCGATATCGAGCTCGGCAAGCTGTTCACCCTGCTCAACGTGGCCCACGTCCACCAGGTCCACCTGTTCTACCTGGCGCGTCTGCGCAAGCTGGACTTCGCGCCGGGCGATGAAAGCCTGGAGGTGCAGTTGTTCACGCAGGACGAGATTCCCTGGGACGAGCTGGCTTTCCCGACGGTACGCAATACGCTGGAACTGTTCTTTGCAGATCGCGTCAAAGTGCGCGAGGGCGGCACCTACGGTTTCCATAGCCGCGACATCGTGCGCCCGATGCTGGCTCCCCGCGAACCCGACTGATCGATCGAGCGCCGCCATGATTCCCTGGCTCGAGCCGACATCGCCGTTTCCCGACGTGTCCGAAGCATTGACGATCGACGCGCCCGGCCTGCTCGCGGCCGGGGCCGACCTGTCGCCGCAGCGCCTGCTGCTGGCCTACCAGAACGGCATCTTCCCCTGGTTCTCGGAAGGCCAGCCGATCCTCTGGTGGAGCACCGACCCGCGCATGGTGCTGGAGACCGCCCGCTTCAAGCTCAGCGACAGCCTGAAGAAGACCCTCAGGCGCGTCGAGCGCAGCCGTCTCGAAGGCGGCCGATGGGACGTGCGTTTCGACACCGCCTTCGAGGACGTGATGCGCGCCTGCGCCGCGCCGCGCAAGGATGGGCCGGGCACCTGGATTTCCGAAGACATCATCGACGGCTACACCGGCCTGCACGCGATGGGCCATGCGCACTCGTCCGAAGTCTGGCTCGATGGCGAGCTGGTAGGCGGCGCCTATGGCGTCTGCATCGGCCGCATGTTCTACGGCGAATCGATGTTCGCGCGCGTGACGGACGCCTCCAAGGTGGCGCTGGCCTACCTGGTCGCCTTCCTGCGCAGCCAGGGCGTCTCGATGATCGATTGCCAGCAGGAGACCGGCCACCTGGCCTCGCTGGGCGCCGCGCCGATCCCGCGCAGCGCCTTCCTGGCGCACCTGCGCGCAGCCATCCGCGAGCCGGCCATCGCCCGCTGGGAAGTCGTTCCACCGCTGGGGCCGACAGCCTCCTGAGGCGGCACGGTTGATTGGCTAACAGTGACACCGGTTTGATTTCGCTAAAATAGGTCCATCACGTCGTCTCGAGAGCGCTTTGCATGACGCACCTAAATGACCTGCCCTTTGCCACGCTGCAGTTCTACACGACGGCGCCCTATCCGTGCAGCTATCTCGATGCGCGCCAGGCCCGTTCGCAGGTCGCGACGCCTTCGCACCTCATCAATGCCGACGTGTATTCCGAGCTGGTGCGCAACGGCTTTCGCCGCAGCGGCATCTTCACCTACCGCCCCTACTGCGACGGCTGCCAGGCCTGCATCCCGGTGCGCGTCAAGTGCGCGGACTTTACCCCCAACCGTACCCAGCGCCGCTCCTGGAAGCGCCACGGCGACCTGGTGGCGATGGTGGCCAACCTGGCGTTCTCGGACGAGCACTACGCGCTCTACCTGCGCTACCAGACCACCCGCCACGTCGGCGGCGGCATGGACCAGGACAGCCGCGACCAGTACGCCCAGTTCCTGCTGCAGAGCCGCGTGAACACCCGCCTGGTCGAGTTCCGCGAACCGGACGGCACCCTGCGCATGGTCTCCATCATCGACGTGCTGTCCGACGGCCTGTCCTCGGTCTACACCTTTTTCGACCCGGACGTGGCGGGCGCTTCCTTCGGCACCTACAACGTGATGTGGCAGGTGAACCAGGCGCGCGAACTCGGCCTGCAATATGTCTACCTCGGCTACTGGATCGAGCAGAGTCCGAAGATGGCCTACAAGATCAACTTCCGTCCGCTGGAGGCGCGCATCAAGGGCGTGTGGAGCGTGCTGGAACGCTGACGGCCGCCGCGACTTTGCGGCGCTGTAAAATGGCGGGAGTCACTTACGATGAGTCCTCCATGTCCGACAAGCTCCTGTATTCCCTCGCCCGCCCGCTGCTGTTCTCGCTCGACGCCGAGACCGCCCACAACCTGACCCTGCCGCTGCTGCGCCGCGCCGCCGCGCTCGGCCTCACGCGCCTGTCCGCCAAGCCTGCGCCGGACCCGCGCACGGTCATGGGCATCAGCTTCCCGAACCCGGTCGGCCTGGCCGCCGGCCTCGACAAGGACGGCGCCTACATCGACGGCCTCGCCGCGCTCGGCTTCGGCTCGATCGAGATCGGCACCGTGACCCCGCGGCCGCAGGGCGGCAACCCGAAGCCGCGCATCTTCCGCCTGCCGCGGGCGCAGGGCATCATCAACCGCATGGGCTTCAACAACGGCGGCGTCGATGCCTTCGTCGCGAACGTGCAGGCCTCGCGCTTCTACCAGGACAAGCAGGGCGTGCTCGGCCTGAACATCGGCAAGAATGCCGACACGCCGATCGAACGCGCCGCCGACGACTACCTGCACTGCCTGCGCAAGGTCTACCCTTACGCCAGCTACGTGACGGTCAACATCTCGTCGCCGAATACCAAGAACCTGCGCCAGCTGCAGGGCGAATCCGAGCTCGACGCGCTGCTGGCGCAGCTGAAGGAAGAGCAGCTGCGTCTTGCAGATCAACACCGGCGCTACGTGCCGGTGACGCTGAAGATCGCGCCGGACATCGATGGCGACCAGGTGCGCAACATCGCCGGCGCCCTGCTGCGCCACAAGATCGACGGCGTGATCGCCACCAACACCACGCTCAGCCGCACCGCCGTGCAGGGCATGCCGCATGGCGAAGAAGCCGGCGGCCTGTCGGGCGCGCCGGTGTTCGAGCTGTCGAACACGGTGATCCGCCTGTTGAAGAGCGAGCTGGGCGACGCGCTGCCGATCATCGGCGTGGGCGGCATCATGCACGGCGCGGACGCGCGCGCCAAGATCGACGCCGGCGCCCAGCTGGTGCAGCTCTACAGCGGCTTGATCTACACCGGCCCGGCGCTGGTGCGCGAGTGCGCAGACGCCCTGCGCCGCTAAGCGGAAAAGGAGAAAGACATGGAACGCAGGCAGCTGGGACAAACCGATCTGATGGTCTCGAAGGTGTGCCTCGGCACCATGACCTTCGGCGAGCAGAACACCGAGGCTGAGGCGCACAGCCAGCTCGACTACGCGCTCGAGCGCGGCATCAACTTCATCGATACGGCCGAGATGTATCCGGTGATGGCGCGCGCCGATACGCAGGGCTCGACCGAGCGCTTCATCGGCAACTGGCTGAAGAAGACCGGGCGCCGTGCCGAAGTGATGCTGGCGACCAAGATCGCCGGCCCGAACAAGATGATGCCCTGGATCCGCGGCGCCAACCACAACCTCGACGCGGCCAACATCCGCGCGGCGGTCGAGGACAGCCTGCGCCGCCTGCATACCGACTACATCGACCTGTACCAGATCCACTGGCCGAGCCGCAACCTGCCGATCTTCGGCGCCAACAGGTTTGATCCGGAAGGCGAACGGCCGGCGGTGCCGATCGCCGAGACGCTCGGCGCGCTCGACGAGATGGTGCAGGCCGGGACCATCCGCCACATCGGCGTGTCGAACGAGAGCAGCTGGGGCGTATGCCAGTACATCAAGCAGGCCGAGCTGCGCGGACTGCCGCGCATCGCCACCGTGCAGAACCTCTACAACCTGACGGCGCGCCATTTCGAGACCAGCCTGATGGACGAGGCCTGCTACCGCGAGGGCGTGAGCCTGCTGGCCTACAGCCCGCTGGCCTTCGGGCAGCTCACGGCCAAGTACCTCGACGATCCGGAGGCAGTTGGCCGCCTGACCGTGTTCCCGAAGGGTTGGAGCCCGCGCTACGTGCGCCCCGCCGTGCTGGCGGCCACCGCCGAGTATGCGGCGCTGGCGCGCGCGCACGGATTGAAGCCGGCGCAGATGGCGCTGGCCTGGTGCTATTCGCGCTGGTTCGTGGGCTCGACCATCATCGGAGCCACCAGCCTGGCGCAACTGAAGGAGAACATCGACGCGGCCGAGCTGGTGCTGTCGCCCGAGGTGATGCGGGGGATCGACGAGATCCATGCGCGCTACACCAACGTGGGCCAGTAAGCCTGGGCGGTGCTACTGCGCCGCCTGCAATGCCTTCTCGATATCCGACCGTGTGTAGCCTTGCGCAAAGCGCTCCATGAAGTGATACGCATACGCCCGCAGGAAGGCGCCGCGCCGCACGGCCAGGCGCGTCACGTTCGGCGCGAACAGGTGTGACGCCTCGACCGCGCGCATCCCCTTGTCGCGGCCATGATCGAACGCCATCGAGGCCACGATGCCCACGCCCATCCCCAGCGCCACGTACTGCTTGATGACGTCCGAATCCATGGCGGTGAGCACGATGTCCGGCGCCAGCCCGGCTTCGACGAAAGCGGCGTCGATATGGCTGCGGCCCGTGAAGCCGACGTCGTAGGTAATCAGCGGATAGGCGGCCAGGTCTTCCAGCCGCAGCGGCGTCGCCGCCGAAAAGATCGGATGCGGGTCCGGCGCCACCACCAGGTGGCTCCAGCGGTAGCACGGAAACGAAACCAGCTCGGGGAAGGCCGACAGGCCCTCGGTGGCGATGCCGATATCGGCCTTGCCCGAGAGCACCCATTCCGCGATGTGTTCCGGCGCGCTCTGCTGCAGGGCGATGCGCACGCCCGGGAAGGCCTGGCGGAACGATTGCACAACCTGCGGCAGCGCATAGCGCGCCTGGGTGTGGGTGACCGCCACGGTCAGCGTGCCGCTGTCCTGGGCGGCGAAGTCGGCGCTGGCCTGCTGCAGGTTCTCGGCCTCGACCAGCAGGCGCTCGACGATTTTCAGGATGCTCTTGCCCGGCGGCGTGAGGCCGGTCAGGCGCTTGCCGTTGCGCTCGAAGATCACGATGCGGAGCTCTTCCTCGAGCTCGCGGATCTGGCGCGACACGCCAGGCTGCGAGGTGAACAGCGCATTGGCCACCTCGGTCAGGTTGAAGTCACGGCGTGCGGCCTCGCGCACGGATCGCAGCTGCTGGAAGTTCATGGGCGCGCCTCTAGATGCCCTCGCCGGCGTCCACGAAGATGTCGATGCGGCGCGGCTTGAGCACCAGGGTGTCGCCCTCGACGAAGCCGTGGCGCGCGAACAATTCGTTGGGCATCACCGCCTCGATCAGCTGCTGGTTGTCGGCACGCTCCAGGTCGAGCTGGGCCAGCGGGCCGATCGCGTGAGCGCGGCGCAGCCGGGCCACCACCCCGCCCTGGTCGCCTGCGCCCGGCGTGTAGCGCTCGACGTCGAGATCGTGCGGACGCACGTAGCCGATGCCCTCGCCGTCGCGCACGCCGGCATGCTCCGGCGCCTTGAATTGCGCCTCGCCGCTGGCCAGCACGCCTTCGTGTACGCGGCCGTGGAACAGGTTGACGTTGCCGAGGAAGCCGTACACGAAGGGCGAGGCCGGCTTGTTGTACACGGCGTCGGGCGTGCCGAGCTGCTCGATGCGGCCCTTGTTCATCAGGACCACCTGGTCGGCCACTTCGAGCGCTTCTTCCTGGTCGTGGGTGACGAAGATCGAGCTCACGTGCAATTCGTCGTGCAGGCGGCGCAGCCAGCGCCGCAGTTCCTTGCGCACCTTGGCGTCCAGCGCGCCGAAGGGCTCGTCGAGCAGCAGCACGCGCGGCTCCACCGCCAATGCGCGCGCCAGTGCGATGCGCTGGCGCTGGCCGCCCGACAGCTGGGGCGGATAGCGGTCGGCGATCCAGTCGAGCTGCACCAGTTCGAGCAGCTGGCGCACCTTGTCGCGGATCTGCTGTTCGGACGGGCGCTCCTTGCGCGGCTTGACGCGCAGGCCGAACGCGACGTTCTCGAACACGGTCATGTGCTTGAACAGCGCGTAGTGCTGGAACACGAATCCGACCTGGCGCTCGCGCACGTGGCGGTGCGAGGCGTCCTGGCCGTCGAGCAGCACGGCGCCCGAATCGGGGTGCTCGAGGCCGGCGATGACGCGCAGCAGGGTGGTCTTGCCGCAGCCGGACGGGCCCAGCAAGGCGGTCAGCTGGCCGTCGGGGAACTGCAGCGACACGTCGTCGAGCGCCGTGAACTGGCCGAACTGCTTGCGGATGTGTTGGACTTCGATGGTCATGCCGGATGCTCCATGATGCGTTCGTTGGTGGCGGCCAGGGTGTCACGCCGGGCCTGGTGCAGGCGCCATTCGATCAGGCTCTTCACGACGAGCGTCACCAGCGCCAGAAGCGCCAGCAGCGACGCGATCGCGAACGCGGCCGTGAAGTTGTATTCGTTGTAGAGGATCTCGACCTGCAGCGGCATGGTGTTGGTCTCGCCGCGGATGTGGCCGGACACCACCGAGACCGCGCCGAACTCGCCCATCGCGCGGGCATTGCACAGGATCACGCCGTACAGCAGGCCCCATTTGATGTTCGGCAGCGTCACGCGCCGGAAGGTCGACCAGCCCGAGGCGCCCAGCACCAGCGCGGCTTCTTCCTCTTCGGTACCCTGCTGCTGCATCAGCGGAATCAGCTCGCGCGCGACGAACGGGAAGGTAATGAAAATGGTCGCCAGCACGATGCCGGGCACCGCGAACAGGATCTTGACGTCGTTTTCAAGCAGCCATTCGCCGAACCAGCCCTGGGCGCCGAACAGCAACACGAACATCAGGCCGGCGATCACCGGCGAGACCGAGAACGGCAGGTCGATCAGGGTCAGGAGAATGCTCTTGCCGCGGAACTCGAACTTGGCGATGGCCCAGGCGGCGGCCACGCCGAACACCAGGTTGAACGGCACCGAGATGCCGGCCGCGATCAGCGTGAGCTTGATGGCCGCCAGCGCGTCCGGGTCGCGGATCGATTCGAGGTAGGTGTCCCAGCCGCGCTTGAGCGCCTCGGTAAACACCGCCGCCAGCGGCACGAACAGGAACAGGGTCAGGAAGCCCAGCGCGACGGCGATGAGCAGGTAGCGCACCCAGTCCGGTTCCAGCACATTGGTGCTCCGGCGCCGCGCCGGCGCAGGGGCCGTGGGGGCCGGCTTGGTCTTGTCGAGGACTGCGCTCATTTCTTCCCTGCCCGTTTGCGGGTCCATGCCTGCAGCAGGTTAATCGCCAGCAGCAGGATGAACGAGACGACCAGCATGACCACGGCAATCGCGGTGGCGCCCGCGTAGTCGTACTGCTCGAGTTTGGTGATGATGAACAGCGGCGTGATCTCGGAGACCATCGGCAGGTTGCCCGCGATGAAGATCACCGAACCGTATTCGCCGGTGGCGCGCGCGAAGGCCAGCGCGAAGCCGGTCAGCAGCGCCGGCACGATCGAGGGCAGCACCACGCGCCAGAAGGTCTGCAGCGGCGAGGCGCCCAGGCTGGCGGCGGCTTCTTCCAGCTCGCGCTCGGCTTCTTCGAGCACCGGCTGCACCGTACGCACCACGAAGGGCAGGCCGATGAAGGTCAGCGCCAGCACGATGCCCAGCGGCGTGAACGCCACCTTGATGCCGAGCCTGGCGAGCTGCTCGCCGATCAGGCCGTTGTGCGAGTACAGGGCGGTGAGCGTGATGCCGGCCACCGCGGTGGGCAGCGCGAACGGCAGGTCGACCAGGGCGTCGACGATGCGCTTGCCCGGGAAGCTGTAGCGCACCAGCACCCAGGCCACGATGCCGCCGAAGATCACGTTGATGAAGGCGGCGATCAGCGAGGCGCCAAAGCTCAGCTTGTACGAGGCCACCACGCGCTCGGAGGTGACGGCGCTCCAGAACGCTTCCCAGCTCATGGTGAAGGTGTTCAGGAAGACGGCCGAGAGCGGAATCAGGACGATCAGCGCAAGGTAGAACAGCGTGAAGCCGAGCGACAGGCCGAAACCCGGTATTACCCGGCCCGGCGACCTGCGCGGCTGTGCGATCGATGTCATGCAAACCCTTATTACAAATTCTTCTAACGGGCTGCCATAATCTCACGCCATCTTTATATTACAAACGAAGCATTCCTCATTTGTATAGACGGTTTCGGCTATTAAGAGGGGGCAAAGGGTTCAGAAGACCAGCTTGGCCGCGACACCGGTCAGCGTGGTCGCGAGCAAGCCGCGCAGCACGCGTTCGGGTACCTTGCGCGCCGCCATCGCGCCCAGCGTAATGCCCGGCACCGAACCAATGAGCAGGGTCAGCAGCAGCATCCAGTCGATCGAGCCCAGCCACCAGTGACCGACGGCGGCGATGGCCGTCAGCGGGACCGCGTAGGCGATGTCGGTGCCGGCCACCTCGGCAGACGTCAGGCGCGGATACAGCATGACCAGCAAGGTGGCGCCGATCGCGCCCGCGCCGATCGAGGAGACGGTGACCAGCACGCCCAGCACCGCGCCCGAGACCACGGTGGCATTGGTGAGCGCCCTGCCCTGCAGCTGGCGCCCCGGCTTCGCATGGACCCAGGCCAGCATGCGGGCGCGGAACATCAGCGCGACCACGGTCAGCATCACGGAGCCTGCGATCGCATAGCGGATGATCTGGCCGATCCGGGCATCGAGCCCGCCGACATACTTCAGCGCCAGCGTCGCGAGCAGCGCGGCCGGCAAGGCGCCCAGGCACAGGCGGCCGACGATCGGCCATTGGACGGTACGGTTGAAGCGGTGGGTGACGGTGCCGACACCCTTGGTGATCGAGGCGAAGGCCAGGTCGGTGCCGACCGCGACCGAGGGCGACACGCCGAACAGGAGCGTGAGCAGCGGTGTCATGAGCGAACCGCCGCCCACGCCGGTCATGCCGACCAGTAGCCCTACTGCAAACCCTGCGATGATGTATGTCGTCGACATGCCTTACCCCCCGTAAGCCACAGCGTAAGGGCACTCGGCAGTGAAACCAACAACAGGTTTCTTATTTGCTTATGCGACGACGGACGGGATGCTTGCGATGACGGATGGGTTGTAGGGTGGACGGCTCTGCCGTCCGCGCGTTCAAATCACATGTGAATGACATGCGTCGCGTTTATTCATGGACCGTTTGAACGCGCGGACGGCGAAGCCGCCTTTCGCGGCCCGGTCCACCCTACGGATTACTTGTTCGGCTGGGGAGTCAGGCGCAGGTAGGGACGCGGCGACGTATAGCCCTTCGGATATTTCTCCTGAAGAACAGCCGGATCCTGCACGGTCAGCGGGATGATGACGTCGTCGCCGTCCTTCCAGTTGCCCGGGGTGGCCACGGTGTAGCCGTCGCTCAGTTGCAGGGCGTCGATCACGCGCAGCACTTCGTCGAAGTTGCGGCCGGTGCTCATCGGGTAGGTGATCATCAGGCGCACCTTCTTGGCCGGGTCGATCACGAACAGCGAACGCACCGTGGCGGTAGCCGAGGCTTCCGGGTGGATCATGTCGTACAGCGCGGAGACCGATTTATCGGCGTCGGCGATGATCGGGAAGCCGACCACGGTCTGCTGGGTCTCTTCGATGTCCTTGATCCATGCGCGGTGCTGGTCGGCCGGGTCGACCGACAGCGCGATCGCCTTGACATTGCGCTTGTCGAATTCGGGCTTGAGCTTGGCGGTCAGGCCCAGCTCGGTGGTGCAGACCGGGGTGAAGTCGGCCGGGTGCGAGAACAGCACCACCCAGGAATCGCCCGCCCATTCATGGAAGCGGATCTTGCCGATGCTGGAATCCTGCTCGAAATCGGGGGCGGTATCGCCGAGGCGTAAGGTCATCTCATTTCTCCATGGTGATTGGACAAGGGTGGCTGTGTCGCGACATAGTCTACGAGCACTTGGCAGTGTAGCAAACGACAGCTTTGTTATTTGCTTGTTCTCCAATCGTCCTTAGCATTGTTCCTTGTTAGAAGAACCGGCTGTACAGCACCACACTCCAGCATCCGAAGGCCAGCAGCAGGGTCAGGGCGACCGCGGCGCTGCCCATGTCCTTGGCGACTTTCGACAAGGGATGGCGTTCGAGCGAAATGCGGTCGACGATGGCTTCGATGGCCGAGTTGATGATCTCGACGATCAGCACCAGGATCAGCACGCCGATCAGCACCAGCTTCTGGAAGCCCGATACCGGCAGCAGCAGGGCCACCACGGTGGCGAACGCGATGAGGACCACCTCCTGGCGGAAGGCGGCTTCGCTGCGCCATGCCCAGGCCAGCCCGTCCGCGGTATTGCGGCAAGCCGAAAGGATGCGCGCGATGCCGCGCTTGGTCTTGAATTCGCTGATCGGGTGGGACATGAATTGAATGATGTAGATGCTGGAACATCATTATGCCGCGCCACGACGACCTTGCACACTAGCGCCCATCTGTTTGCATCGGCGTTTCGCATCATGGTATAAAGTGATGAATACTGCACTGCACCAACCACATCATGAAAATGGAAACCCCTCAAATGGAAGCGTCGGCGGCATCCGCCCCGGCTTTGGCCAAGACCTCGATCCAGGTGATCGAGCGCATGATGGCGCTGCTGGACGCACTGGCCAATTATTCCGATCCGGTGAGCCTGAAGGAATTGTCGAAGGTGTCGGGGCTGCATCCGTCCACCGCCCATCGCATCCTGAACGACATGGTGGTCACGCGCTTCGTCGACCGCGTCGAACCGGGCACCTATCGGCTCGGCATGCGCCTGCTGGAACTGGGCAATGTGGTGAAGAGCCGCCTGTCGGTACGCGAAGCGGCGCTCGACTACATGCGCGCCCTGCACAAGAAGACCCAGCAGACCGTGAACCTGTCGGTGCGCCAGGGCGACGAGATCGTGTATATCGATCGCGCCTATTCCGAGCGCTCGGGCATGCAGGTGGTGCGCGCGATCGGCGGCCGGGCGCCGCTGCACCTGACCTCGACCGGCAAGCTGTTCCTGTCGATCGACGACGCCAAGGCGATCCGCGCCTATGCCACGCGCACCGGCCTGGCTGGCCACAACAAGAATTCGATCACCGACCTGGCGCGCTTCGAGCGCGAACTGAGCCTGGTGCGGGCGCGCGGCTATGCGCGCGACAACGAGGAGCTGGAGCTGGGCGTGCGCTGCATGGCGGCGGGCATCCACGACGACAGCGGCAAGCTGGTGGCGGGCCTGTCGATCTCGGCCCCGGCCGACCGCCTGCAGGAAGAATGGCTGGAAGACCTGGTGCAGACCGCTTCCAGCATTTCGGCAACGCTGGGCTATCGTCCGAATCCAGCGATCTGATCAGTGCAGTGCGGGCGCCGCCACGGTGGCGCTGTGCATGATCGCCGTATCGGTGCTGCCCAGGGTACCCGGCGCCAGCACATCGAGCTTGCCGGGGGCAAGCGATTCCAGGAAGCGGCGTACCCGCCCGGCGTCGGCAGTGCGCGACATCTTGCCTTTCGAATCCAGGAACACCATGATCACATTGCGGCCATGGATGGCCGCCTGCATCACCAGGCAGCGCCCCGCTTCGTTGATGAAGCCGGTTTTCTGCAGGCCGATGTTCCAGTCGGGCAGCGCCACCAGGTAGTTGGTGTTCGCATAACGCATCGGACGGCCGCTTGCCTTCACGACCGAGTTCGGCGTGGTGGAATATTCGCGCAGCAGCGGCTCCTGGTGGGCATAGGCAACCAGCCGCGCCAGGTCGCGCGCACTCGACACGTTGCGGCTCGACAGGCCGCTCGAATCGACGTAGCGGGTATCCTTCATGTCCAGTTCGCGCGCCTTGTCGTTCATGGCCTGGACAAAGGCCGCGATGCCGCCCGGGTAGTTGCGTCCGAGCGCCGAGGCCGCCCGGTTTTCCGAACTCATCAGGGCAATGTGCAGCAGTTCGCGGCGCGTCATGCGCGCCCCCACCGGCAGGCGCGAACTCGAATACTTGTGTCGGTCGACGTCGGCGTCGGTGATGCGCAGGACCTGGTCGAGGTCTTGCCCGGCCTGTACCACGACCAGGCCGGTCATGAGCTTGGTGATCGAGGCGATCGGGAGGGCGATATTGGCGTTCTTTTCGAACAGCACTTCCGAGCTATTCTGGTCGAGCACGAAGGCGACGTTGGAACGCAGCGACAGCGGGTCGGCGGTACGGCGCAATCCGGCGGCGTCGCCAAGGCTGCGCTGGTCGACCGCCACGGCGGCGGGCGCGGCGCGGCGCGCCAGGTGGTAAGTAACCTTGCGCTTGCCGCGCACCATCTGCACACGGCGGACCATGCGCTGGCGGTTGTCGTCGGCAATGGCCTGGGCCAGGTCCTTGCGCTTGACGCGCGCGCTCTTGCGGGCCGCGGCCTTGCGTGGCTTTTTCTTGACGACCTTCTTTTTGACGGTCCTGGTCTCGGCGCCAGCGCCTGCCCCGGCACCGGCACCGGCGGCGTGAACCGGTTGAACCGACTGGAACGCAAACAGCAGCGAAACGATGGCAGCCAATGCAAGTTTAAACATCTGGAAACCCTTCGACGCAAACTGATGAGATACGGAATTCAGTGTAGCGGAACGCCGCCTGATCGCAAGCAAAAATTAGATTCCGTGCAGCAACACCGCCACAAGCACAAGCCTTATCAATCAAGTATTTACATTCGAATCGTCGGTAGCTTCACTCGATGAAACGCGCGAAGTGCTCGACGCGCTCGCGCTCGGTCACGAGTGAATTCTCGACCTTGTCCGGGGCGGCCCAGCCGAGCGCCATCCCGCACACCACCATTTCATTCTCCGGCAACCCGAGCTGCTGCGCAATCACGCGATGGTATTGTGTGAAGGCGGCCTGCGGACAGGTGTCGAGGCCGCGGCCGCGCGCCGCCACCATGATGTTCTGCAAGAACATCCCGTAATCGAGCCAGGAGCCCTGCTCCAGGATCCGGTCGATCGTGAAGATCAGCCCGACCGGCGCATCGAAGAAGCGGTAGTTGCGGGCGTGCTGGGCCGCCATGCCGGCCTTGTTGTCGCGCGTGAGGCCCAGCAGCGCGTACAGGTCCCAGCCCACCTTGCGGCGGCGGTCGACGAAGGGCGAGACCCATTCGCGCGGATAGTAGGGATATTCCTCGGTATGCCGGCGCGCCTGCTCCGGATCGGCGTTGACCGCCAGGATCGCCTCGGACAGCCGCTCGCGCGCCTGTCCCGTCAGCACGTAGACTTTCCACGGCTGGGTGTTGGTGCCGGAAGGCGCGCGCGCGGCCACCTCGAGGATGCGCTCGACGTCGGCGCGCTCGACCGGGGTGGGAAGAAAGGCGCGGATCGAACGGCGCGAGCTGATCGCCGCATCGACGGCTTCCTGTTGCGGACTGGAAATCATGGGGTCTCCTTGTGCAAGATTATTGTGACAAATCAAACTAAAACAGTAGAAATTTCTTGCAAACAATGCATTGAAGAATTTTATGCACGCTTCATGGTGCGCCGCGTCAAATTTGCTTGACTCGGTCCGCGACATGGTTGAAAATTCGCCCTGTTGCGGTGCACAAAAAAGAGTTTCGTAGAAATCAGGCGAAGAAAACCCTGCCTCACCGGTCCAAGCAACATTTCATCCACTAAACGCACTGAATTTGGAGAATCACATGTTTGCAATTCCTGAGCAGTTCTCGAATGCTACCAAAGCCAACCTGGAATCGCAGTTCGCACTGATGTCCTCGCTGACCGCCAAGACCTTCGAAAGCATGGAGAAGCTGGTCGAGCTGAACATCAGTACCGCCCGCAGCGCCCTGGAAGAGTCGTCGAACGTGACCCGCCAGCTGCTGGGCGCCAAGGATCCACAAGAATTCTTCTCGCTCACCGCTTCGCAAGCCCAGCCGAGTGCAGAAAAAGCCCTGTCGTACAACCGCCAGCTGGCCGCCATCGCCAGCGGCACCGGCGCCGAGTTCTCGAAGGCCGCCGAGAGCCAGATCGTCGAAACCAACCGCAAGGTCATCGCCCTGGTCGACGAAGTGAGCAAGAACGCCCCGGCCGGTTCGGAAAGCTTCGTTGCCGCCGTCAAGACCGCGATCAGCAACGCCAACGCCGGCTACGAGCAGTTCAGCAAGACCAGCAAGCAGGCTGCCGAAGCGATCGAAAACAACGTCAACGCCGCGGTGAGCCAGTTTTCGGCGACTGCTCGCAAGGCTACCGCTACCGCATCCGCTGCGACCCAGTCGGCTGCCGCCTAAGCTGCGACTCGTCAGGTAAGTCAAAAGCCGGGACCTGTCCCGGCTTTTTGTCGTCTGTCACTCTCCCAAGTACGCCGCCTGCACCCGCGGATCGTCCAGCATCTGCGCCGCATCCCCCGTCATGGTCAAGCTGCCCGACTCCATCACGTAGCCGCGGTGCGCCGCCTGCAGCGCCAGCCTGGCGTTCTGCTCCACCAGCAGGATCGTGATCCCCTGCTGCGACACGTCGCGAATCACCTCGAAGATCTTTTCCACCATGATCGGCGACAGGCCCATCGAAGGTTCATCGAGCAGCAGCAGGGTCGGCCGGCACATCAGGGCGCGCGCCATCGCCAGCATCTGCTGCTCGCCGCCCGACAGGGTGCCGGCCAGCTGGCCGGCGCGCTCCTTCAGGCGCGGGAACACGGCATACCACTGCTCGACGTCGAGTGCGATCCCGGCCTTGTCGGTGCGCGTGTAGGCGCCCATCAGGAGGTTCTCGTGGATCGTCATGCGGGTGAACACGCCGCGTCCTTCCGGTACCATGGCGAGCTTGCGCTGCACCATGCGGAACGACGGCGTGCCGCGCAGCGGCTGGCCGAGGTAGCGGATCTCGCCCTCGACCTTGCACGGCGGCAGGGTGCCGGTAATGGCCTTCAGGGTGGTGGTCTTGCCGGCCCCGTTGGCGCCGATCAGGGTCACCAGCTCGCCCTTGTTCACCTCCAGGTCGAGGCCCTTGACCGCCTTGATGCCGCCATAGGCGACCTTCAGGCCGGACACTGTCAGGATGTGTTCATTCATTGGTGCGCTCCGCCGAGGTAAGCCTTGATCACGGCCTCGTTCTTCTGGATCTCGCTTGGGACCCCTTCCGCGATCTGCTTGCCGTACTCGAGCACCGTGATGCGGTCGCACAGGCCCATCATCAGCTTGACGTCGTGCTCGATCAGCAGCACCGTCTTGCCGTCGTTCTTGATTTTCACGAGCAGCTCGCGCAGCGCCAGCTTTTCGGTGGCGTTCATGCCGGCCGCCGGCTCGTCCAGCGCCAGCAGCTGCGGATCGGTCGCCAGGGCGCGCGCGATCTCCAGGCGGCGCTGGTCGCCGTAGGACAGGAATCTGGCGGTGCGGTTGGCATACGCGCCGATGCCGACGAACTCCAGCAGTTCCTGGGCGCGCCGGCGGATCGCCTCCTCCTCGTCGCGCGCCGCCTTGTGGCGCAGGATCGCACCGAACACGCCCTGGCGGGTGCGCACGTGGCGGCCCACCATCACGTTCTCCAGCGCGCTCATCTCGCCGAACAGGCGGATGTTCTGGAAGGTGCGCGCGATGCCGGCCTTGGCCACCTGGTGCGGGGCCGAGGGCGAATATGGCTTGCCGGCCAGTTCGAAGCGGCCGCTGTCCGGCTGGTACAGGCCGGTGATCACGTTGAAGAAGGTGGTCTTGCCGGCGCCGTTGGGGCCGATCAGGCCGACGATCTGGCCGCGCTCGATGCGGATGCCGACCTCGGTCAGCGCCTGCAGGCCGCCGAAGCGCTTGTTCACGCCGCTCACGTTCAGGAGGATCTCGCTCATGCCTTGGCCCCTTCTTCCTGCTCATCTGCAAGTGCGGCGTTGGGACGCTCTTCCCTGTTCGGCGACGGCCACAGGCCGGCCGGGTTGATCAGCATGATCAGCACCAGCGCCAGGCCGTACAGCAGCTGGCGCAGCACTTCCGATTCGATCAGGACGGTGCCGAACAGCGCCTGCTGCGCCGGCTCGACCACGTGGCGCAGCACTTCCGGCAGCGCCGCCAGCAGCACGCCGCCCAGCACCACGCCGGGGATATGGCCGATCCCGCCCAGCACCACCATGGCCAGCACGGCGATCGATTCGGTCAGCGAGAACGACTCGGGCGACACGAAGCCCTGGAAGGCGCCGAACATCGCGCCGGCCACGCCGCCGAACGACGCGCCCATCGCGAAGGCGAGCAGCTTGACGTTGCGGGTATTGATGCCCATCGCCTTGGCCGCGATCTCGTCTTCGCGGATCGCCACCCAGGCGCGGCCCAGGCGCGAATGCTGCAGGCGGCTGGTGACGAAGATGGTCGCGATGGTGAGCAGCAGGAACAGGAAGTAGTAGGCATTCACCGAGGGCATCGAGAAGCTCCCGATGTGGACCGTGGCCTGCGAACCCGCCTCGCCCGCCAGCGAGACGCCGAACACGCGGATCGGGTCGATCATGTTGATGCCCTGCGGCCCGTTGGTGAAGTTGATCGGGTCGTTCAGGTTGTTCATGAAGATGCGGATGATCTCGCCGAAACCGAGCGTGACGATGGCGAGGTAGTCGCCGCGCAGCTTCAGGGTCGGGGCGCCCAGCAGCGCGCCGAACAGGGCCGCCACCAGCGCCGCCAGCGGCACGATCGCCCACACCGACAGGTGGATGCCCTCCTGGGCGATCTCGGGCCCGAACAGGGCCACCAGGGCTTCGCCCAGCGCCGGCGAATAATAGATCACCGATTCGAGCAGGGCCGCGAACTGCGGCGAGGCGAACAGGCCGACCAGGTAGGCCCCCACCGCGAAGAAGGCGATGTAGCCCAGGTCGAGCAGGCCGGCGAAGCCGACCACGATGTTCAGGCCCAGCGCCAGCATGATGTACAGCAGCGCGATGTCGATGATGCGCACCCAGGAGTTGCCGTACTGGGAGGCGAAGAAGGGGAAGGCCAGCATCACGGCCAGCACGGCTGCCATGCTGAGGTAAGCCTGGCGCGGCTTGTGCTGGACGTCGAAAGTCAGGAGTGCCATGTTCGGGTCCTTTCGCTCAGGCGCGGTCGGCCACGCGCTCGCCCATGATGCCGGACGGGCGCAGGGTCAGCACCAGGATCAGCACGACGAAGGCGAAGATGTCCTGGTAGTGGCTGCCCAGGAAGCCGCCGGTGAGGTCGCCGATGTAGCCGGCCCCGAGCGCCTCGATGATGCCCAGCAGGATGCCACCGATCATGGCGCCGTAGATGTTGCCGATCCCGCCCAGCACGGCGGCGCAGAATGCCTTCAGGCCCGGCAGCACGCCCATGGTGAAGGTGATCGAGGCGTAGTTGGCGCCCCACATCACGCCGGCGACGGCCGCCAGGGCGGCGCCGATGGCGAAGGTGGCGACGATCACGCGGTTCGAGTCCACCCCCATCAGGCCGGCCACGCGCGGGTTCTCGGCCACGGCGCGCATCGCGCGGCCCATGCGGGTGCGCTCGACCAGCAGCACCAGGGCGACCATGGCCCCTGCCGCCAGCACCAGCAGCAGGATCTGGGTGTGCGAGATCAGGGCGCCCCCGATCGACACCGGTTCGGGCGAGAGCAGCTGCGGGAACGGCAGCGGGCTGCGGCCCCAGATCATCATGGCGAAGGTCTGCAGCAGGATCGAGACGCCGATCGCCGTGATCAGGGGCGCCAGACGCGGCGCATTGCGCAGGCGGCGGTAGGCGACGCGCTCGATCAGGATGTTGACCAGGATGGTCGCCGGAATGGCGCCGACGATCGCGACCGCCAGCTGCACGTAGCCCGGCAGGCCCGGCACATGGGCGTCGAGCAGCTTGAGGATGCTCAGGCCGATCATCGCGCCGATCATCAGCACGTCGCCATGCGCGAAATTGATCAGGTTGAGCACCCCATAGACCATCGTGTAGCCGAGGGCCACCAGGGCGTACATGCTGCCCAGCACCAGGCCGTTCAGGAGTTGTTGGAGAAATATTTCCATCGTAGGCGTTCGCTCTTTCCGCTCTGTAGTCAGGGCCAAGAAAAACGGCACTCCGGGTCGCCCCGCAGTGCCGTTCATGGCCTGGCGTTCATGTTCCGATGGCCGCCATCATAACTTGGCAGATGGCAAACTTGCAGCGGAAAACATACTACGAAACAAATTTTTGTCCGGGGGGCGGCGCACCGGCCACCCCGCGTCATTACGCGGCCCTGACGCCGTCCAGCCCCTTCGGCAGCGGGAACACGACGTTCTCTTCGACGCCTTCGAGCGCGCGCACGCTGGCCGCGCCCAGTTCCTTCAGGCGGTCGATCACGGCCTGCACCAGCACTTCCGGGGCCGAGGCGCCGGCGGTCACGCCGATACGCTTCTTGCCGACGATCCATTGCGGATCGATCTTGCCGGCATTGTCGACCATATAGGCCGGGGTGCCCTTCTTTTCCGCCACTTCGCGCAGGCGGTTCGAATTCGAGCTGTTCGGGCTGCCGACCACGATCACCACCTCGACCTGCGGCGCCAGGAACTTGACCGCTTCCTGGCGGTTGGTGGTGGCGTAGCAGATGTCGCCCTTCTTCGGCTCGATGATGTTCGGGAAGCGCGCCTTGAGCGCGTCGATGATATCGGCGGTATCGTCGACCGACAGCGTGGTCTGCGAGACATAGGCCAGCTGGTCCGGGTTATTCACCTGCAGCGTCGCCACGTCGTCCACCGTCTCGACCAGGTGCATGCCCTCTTCCGCCTGGCCCATCGTGCCTTCGACCTCCGGATGGCCGTCGTGGCCGATCATGACGATCTCGCAGCCCTGCCTGCGCATCTTGGCCACCTCCACGTGCACCTTGGTGACCAGCGGGCAGGTGGCATCGAAGATGGTCAGGCCGCGCGCTTCGGCATCGGCCCGCACCGCTTTCGAGACGCCGTGGGCCGAGAACACCAGCGTGTTACCGGCCGGCACATCCTCGAGTTGCTCGATGAAGATCGCTCCCTTGTTGCGCAGGTCTTCGACGACGTAGGCGTTGTGTACGATTTCGTGACGCACATAGATCGGCGCGCCGAACTGGCGCAGGGCGCGCTCGACGATCTCGATGGCGCGGTCGACGCCGGCACAGAAGCCGCGCGGCTGGGCAAGCAGAATTTCGTTTTCCATGAAGGTTTCCTGTTTACAGAACCGAAATCAGTTTCACTTCGAACTGCAGGGGCTGGCCGGCCAGCGGGTGGTTGAAATCGAACAGCGCGGTGGTCTCGCGCATTTCGAGCAGGACGCCGGCGAAGCGGCCGCCCTTGGGCGCGTTGAATTCGATCAGCTCGCCCACCTGGTAGTCGGCGTCCGGCACCGAGTTTTCTGCCAGCGTCGCCTTCGACACCGGCTGGATCAGGTCGGGGTTGCGTTCGCCGAAGGCGTCGAGCGCGCTCAGCTGGAAGGTCTGGTGGGCCCCTTCCGGCAGGCCGATCAGGCGCGCTTCGAGAAAGGGTGCCAGCTGGCCCTGGCCCAGCAGCAAGGTGGCCGGCGTGCCGTTGAAGGTAGTGACAAGATCAGTACCGTCGGCGGTGGCAAGCCGATAATGCAGGGTCAGGTAGGACGATTCGTTGACGACTGGTGCTTTGGACATGTTGTTTGCGATGACTGGCTGGCCTGGTGCAGGCAAACCGCTATTGTAAGCCACTAAGCCACGCCCCGCGCATCTGCCCCGGCGTGTCCGTTTTGATGGCAAGGATCAGACATGAGAATCACGGAATGGCCGAAGGAGCAACGCCCGCGCGAACGACTGCTGCGCGGCGGTCCGGGCGTGCTGTCGGACAGCGAACTGCTGGCCATCTTCCTGCGCGTGGGCGTCGCGGGAAAAAGCGCGGTGGCGCTGGCGCGCGACATCCTCGACCATTTCGGCTCGCTGCACCGCCTGCTGCACGCCAGCGCCGGCGAATTCGGCGCGCTGCACGGGCTCGGCCCGGCCAAGTACGCCCAGCTGCAGGCGGCGGTCGAACTGACCCGACGCGCCACCGCCGAGGAGTTCGAGCGCGAGGCATTCTGCTCGCCGGAGGCGGTCCGGATCTACCTGCGTCACCAGTTCGCGCTGCAGGCGCATGAATCCTTCGTGGTGCTCTTCGTCGACGTGAAGAACCGCCTGATCACCTATAGAGAAATGTTCCGCGGAACGCTGACCCACACCAGCGTCTACCCGCGCGAAGTCGTCAAGGCTGCGCTGCAATGCAATTGCGCGGCGGTGATCCTGGCGCACAACCATCCGTCCGGCGTGGCCGAGCCGAGCGAGGCCGACCTGCGCCTGACCTCGGCGCTGGTGCAGGCACTGGCCCTGGTCGATATCCGCGTGCTCGACCACTTCGTGGTGGCCGGCGCGCAGGTGCATTCGTTCGCCGAACACGGCCAGCTGTAAGCCGCCCCGTTCCGAAAATCCGCTCGCCGACGCGAGCCGGAGAGCTCATCCTGAATTGTTAAATATGTGAATTTGCGAAAGACACACTTGTTTTTCGCAAGTGATTGATTTGTCTTCAGTTTTCACGCTATACTCTCGTTTTTCCAATCCTGGAATATATTTAAGGAGTGCACTATGGCACGTGTCTGCCAAGTTACCGGCAAGGGTGTGATGGTTGGCAACAACGTCTCCCACGCTAACAACAAAACCAAGCGTCGTTTCCTGCCGAACCTGCAGAACCGTCGCATCTACGTGGAATCGGAAAACCGCTGGGTCTCCCTGCGTCTGTCCAACGCCGGTCTGCGCGTGATCGACAAGCTCGGCATCGATGCCGTGCTGGCCGACATGCGTGCCCGTGGCGAAAAAGTTTAATTAGGGAGCTATCATGGCAAAAACTGGCCGCGACAAAATCAAGCTGGAATCGACCGCAGGTACCGGTCACTTCTACACCACCACCAAGAACAAGCGCACGATGCCGGCGAAGATGGAAATCACCAAATTCGACCCGAAGGCACGCAAGCACGTGATCTACAAGGAAACCAAGATCAAGTAATCGATCTTGTTTCTACAAGGAAGCCGCCCGTTTCGACTGGCGGCTTTTTTTATGTCCGCAGCACCCGGCAAGACATGAATACAACAGCGGCCTTGAGCGCACGCAGCGTCCTCATCGTGCCTGTATTGCGCTTTGGGCCCGGCCGTGAAAGCATGAGGTCTCGCCGACTCCACCACGACCAGCATGCGCCAGCTGTTGACTCTGCTTGCCGCCGCCTGCGCCCTGGGCGCCCTGCCGGCGCGCGCCCAGACGCCCCCGGCGCCGGACGCGCTTCCCACCGTCGAGGTCAAGGCGACCCACACGCGCCTGCTGCCGTACAAGGAATTGTTCTACCCAATGGCCAAGGCGGTCCAGGAAAGCCTCGCCGGACGTGCCGCGCTGGCATTCCAGCTGCGTCCGGTCCGGCCCGGCGTGCGCACCGACGACCTGGCGGTCTGGCTCGAAGGCGGGGGCGAATCGCTGCCGGTGCGCGCGGGCGAACACGGCCTGTACATCGTGCCGGTGGCCGACCGGATCGCGCAGCACGACGGCAGCTTTTCGATCAACAAGAACCCGGCCGACCTGCGCGCCAACCTGGTCCTGGTCCCTACCCTCCCGCTCGACGCCTGGACCATGGGCGAAGTGCGGCGTCTGCTGCGCGACGTCCATGCGGCCATCGACCCGCTCGTGCCCTGGCATCATCGCCTGCTGATGTGGGCCGCCACGCGCCGGCTGGGCGTGTCGGTGTGCAGCCTGTCGCCGAACGCCCATGTCGACGTGGTCGACGGCAAGCGCCTGCTGGCCAGCTATCCCACGGGCGAACCGGCGCGCAACCACGCCAATTCCCCGGTCTTTTGCCACCGCTTTACCGGCAATGAAGACTTCGACCCACGTGCCCGGCTGATACTGCCCGAGGACGCGCAGGTGCTGCTGATCTGAGAACCGTGCGCGCAAGCGGCGCGCCAACGAAAAAGCGGCTCCCGAAGGAGCCGCCTTTGTTGTGCGATGAACCCGCTTATGCGTAGCTGCGCAGGCGCAGCGAGAACTCTTGCAGCGACTTGATGCCCGAGGCTTCGGCACGCGTGCACCAGTCCTGCAGCTGCTGCAGCAGCTGGTCGCGGGTCGAGTGCGAACGCTCCCAGATCGCGCCCAGTTCCACGCGCATCTGGTGCATGGTTTCCAGCGCCTTGCTGTGCTGGAACAGCTCGACCAGCTGCTGCTTGTGCGAGGCTTCCAGCTTGGCCGGCTCACGCTGCATCAGCTTGCGCGAGCTCTTCAGGAAGCGCGCTTCCAGCTCGGCCTTGTGCTTCAGGTGTTCGAATTCTTCACGGAAAGCGTGACGCACCGACTTGGCATACTTGGCCATCACGTCGTAGCGGTTGGCGATCACCGACTGCAGGGTGTCGAGGTCGGCCACCAGCTTGTCCTTGGCGAACTTCGGCGCCGGCGCCACCTTCTTGACCTTGGCCAGCCCCAGGGTTTCCAGGATGCGGATGTAACCCCAGCCGAGGTCGAACTCGTACCATTTGCTCGACAGCTTGGCCGAGGTGGCGAAGGTATGGTGGTTGTTGTGCAGTTCCTCGCCGCCGATCAGGATGCCCAGCGGGAAGACGTTGGTGGCCGCATCGCTGCAATCGTAATTGCGGTAGCCCCAGTAGTGGCCGATGCCGTTGATGATGCCGGCGGCAGTGATCGGGATCCACATCATCTGGACCGCCCACACCGAAATGCCGACGATGCCGAACAGCGCGAAGTCGATGAACAGCATCAGCACGACGCCGGCAGCGCTGTGTTTGGTGTAAACATGACGCTCGATCCAGTCGTCCGGCGTACCGTGGCCGTACTTCTCCATGGTTTCCTTGACCTTGCTTTCAGCACGGTACAGCTCGGCACCTTCGAACAGCACCTTACGGATGCCACGCGTCTGCGGGCTGTGCGGATCTTCTTCGGTATCGCACTTGGCGTGGTGCTTGCGGTGGATCGATGCCCATTCCTTGGTCACCTGGCCGGTGGTCAACCACAGCCAGAAGCGGAAGAAATGGCTCGGAATCGCGTGCAACTCGAGGGCGCGGTGCGCCTGGTGGCGGTGCAGGTAGATGGTGACGGCGGCGATCGTAATATGGGTCAGCACCAGCGTGGCGATGACGACCTGCCAGGCCGTGAAATCCAGCAGGCCGGTCGACAGGAAGGTCAGCACGGCTTGCACGGGTTCGCTACTAAAGAAATTCATTCAGTCTCCATGGATATCGGGCCGCCAGGCATTCACGGCGGCGACCAACATTTTACGCGGTTCCAGTGACTCGCGGCACGCTCATCGAAATTCATGCCGTATTTCATGCGTTATTTCAAGACGGATTCGGGGTTCGCGCCACAAGCGATGTGATATGGGCATCGAGCAGGCGCGTATCCATGGACGGATGACCAAGTTTGATCTCGCCCGACTGGACAAGTGCGTAGATTTTCTTGTTCACGTTGGAGATCGGCCCGCTCTGTCCGTTTTCCGGGTCGCCCAGCCAGAAGCCGATTTCCAGTTCGTAACCGTGTTGCCCGAAGGCATTGAGCAGCACATTCGGCGCCGGCTCGTCCAACACCCGCGGCACGCCGCGCGGCTGGGCTTCCAGCAGCGGCATCACCAGCGACAGGTCGCTGTCGTAGGACACGGTCAGCCTGGTCACGGCGCGCACGTTGCGGTTGGTCGCGGACTGGTTCAGCACCACCCCGGTGATCAGCATCTCGTTCGGCAGCAGGGTCTGGGTGCCGTCGGCGCCGCGCAGCACCGTGTAGCGCGTATTGATGCGCGCGACTTTGCCCGAATATTTATCGAGCGTGATCGGGTCGCCGATCGTCAGGCTGCGTTCCAGCAGGATAATGAAGCCGGATACATAATTGCTCGCGATGCGCTGCATGCCGAGACCGAGGCCGACACCGAGCGCGCCGCCGAACACGGACAGCACGGTCAGGTCCAGGCCCGCCCGCGCCAGGCTGAACAGCACGGCGACCAGGATCAGCAGCGCCCGGCTCATGCGCGCCAGCACCACCTTGCTCGAGCTGTGCATGCGGTCGACCTGCATCAGGCGCTCTTCGAGCGCGGCGCCGGCCCACAGCGCCAGCATCATCAGCACCACGATCGACACGGCGCCCTCAAGCAATTCGGCCAGCGAGACCTTGTCCTTGCCAACCGGGAACTCCGTGCCGTCCAGGAAGCGGATCACGTCGGGCAGCACGCCCGTGATGTGCAGGGCCACCCCGACCCACACCACCAGCGCGAAAATCTTCTCGAAGGTGCGCAGCGCCTCGCCCAGCGGGCCGTGACGCGCGAATACGCGGCGCAGCAGGTAGAAGAAGGTGCGGATCACCGCCAGCGAGGCCGCCAGCGGCACCGCGATGTCGAGCAGCGGGTGGCTGTGCTGCGTTCCGTGCAGCGCGTCCATGACGAGGCGCGCCAGCGCCAGCAGGCCGAGGATCAGGAGCGGCCCCAGTACGCGGCCGAAGCTGCCCATGCCGAGACCGATCAGGCCGGTCTGCTCGTGGTTTTCCAGCCAGGAGCGGTGGATCAGCCGCGCCAGCCCCCAGCCAAGCGTCACGCACAGGACAATGGCGAACACCTGCCACAACGTGGCAGGCTGCCTGATGTCGCCGAGCAGGTCGGCCAGCATTTGCTGGAGCGGCATGTCCCGGCGTTAAGCTACTTCGTTGCTGTCGGGCGACGCGACGCTGCCGGCCGCATCGCTCGCTTCGGCCGTCTTGTCGGTCTCTGCCGCCTTGGCTTTCGCCTTGCGCTCGAGCACGGCAGCAAAGAAGCCGTCGGTCTGGTGCTTGTGCGGCAGCATTTTCAGGTACTGGTCCATCTCGAGCGGAATCTTCTGCTCGGCCAGCACCTTGTTCATCGGCACCAGTTCGAAGTCCGGGTGGGTGGACAGGAACTGTTCGACGATCACGTCGTTCTCTTCGTCGAGCAGGCTGCAGGTGGCGTACACCAGGCGGCCGCCGGCCTTGACCAGGCGCGCGGCGCCGTCCAGGATCGAGGTCTGCTTTTCTTGCATCTCAGCAATGGCTTCCGGGCGCTGGCGCCACTTCACGTCCGGGTTGCGGCGCAGGGTGCCCAGGCCGCTGCACGGGGCGTCGACCAGCACGCGGTCGATCTTGCCGGCCAGGCGCTTGATCTTGGCGTCGCGCTCATGCGCGATCAGGACCGGATGCACGTTCGACAGGCCGCTGCGCGCCATGCGGGGCTTGAGCTTGGCCAGGCGCTTTTCCGACACGTCGAAGGCATACAGGCGGCCGGTGTTGCGCATGGTCGCGCCCAGCGCCAGGGTCTTGCCGCCGGCGCCGGCGCAGAAGTCGACCACCATTTCGCCGCGGCGCGCGCCGACGATCTGGGCCAGCACCTGGCTGCCCTCGTCCTGCACCTCGATCGCGCCTTCCTTGAACAGCGGCAGGTTCTGCAGCGCCGGCTTCTTGAGCACGCGCAGGCCCAGCGGCGCGTACGGCATCGGTTCGGCGGCGATCGGCGCCTTGGCCAGCTCGGCGACGACGTCGTCGCGGTTGGCCTTGATCGAGTTCACGCGCAGGTCGAGCGGGGCCGGCGTGTTGAGCACCGCGGCCAGCGCCAGCGCTTCTTCCTGGCCGAACTGCGCCACCAGCTTGTCGTACAGCCAGCCCGGCAGGTTGGCCTGCATCTGCGGCGGCAGCAGCGAACGGTCGACTTCCTTGACGCGGGTGAGCAGATGGGTTTCGTCTTCGCTCAGGCCGCCCAGGGCGTCGATGCCGGCGGTTTCGGCAAGCCCCAGCAGCGCCAGCTTGCGCATCGAGGGCGTGTTGCCGGCGCCGGCGAAGTCGGTGTAGAAGGATTTATTGCGCAGGACGGCATACACCGCCTCGGCGATGACGCCGCGCTCGCGGCCGCCGAAACGCGGGTGGTCCTTGAAGTAGCGCGACAGGGTAACGTCGGCGGGCGACATGAAGCGCAGGATCTCGCGCAGTACTTCTTCGGTATTGCCGATGATCGCTGGAGGCAATCTCATGGTGTTCCTTAATTTTCTAAACTGATCAAATGCTTGTGGTTGCGGCGGGCGCCTGGTCGGAAGTGGCACCTCCGCGGTGGCGGACCACGCCGTTTTCGATACTGAGCCTGTCTTCGACGAACAGACGCACGGCATACGGATAAAGCTTGTGTTCCTCGACCAGCACGCGGGCCGACAAGGATTCCTCGGTGTCGTCCGGCAGCACCGGCACCCGTGCCTGCGCCACGATCGGACCGTGATCCAGTTCCGCCGTCACGAAATGCACGGTCGCGCCGTGTTCTTTCTCGCCCGCATCAATCGCCTGCTGGTGCGTTCCCAGGCCCGGGAACAGCGGCAGCAGCGACGGGTGAATATTCAGCATGCGGCCGGCGTAGTGCGCGACGAAGGGCGCCGTCAGGATGCGCATGAAGCCGGCGAGCACGACCAGGTCGGGGGCAAAGCGGTCGATCGTTTCCTGCAGCGCCGCATCGAACTCGGCGCGGGTGGCGAATTCCTTGTTCGCCACCACCGCCGTCGGGATGCCGCGGGCCTGGGCGAATGCCAGTCCCTGCGCTTCCGGCTTGTTGCTGATGACGGCTGCGATGCGGGCCAGCCAGCCCTGGGCTTCGAGCGCGCGCACGAGCGCTTCCATGTTGCTGCCGCGGCCGGAAATGAGGATCACGATATTTTTCATACCCCGCATTGTACCGTATCGCCGGCGGGCAACCGCGGCGGGCGGGGGGCTTGGGCTGCCAGCCCGGCGAGCGTTCAGGCCGGGATCGCGAAGGAGTAGAATACCCGGAAAGGGACTTTCTTCTCGGCCCAGAATTCGGCGGCGTCGCGGAACACGTCGAGCAGGTTCTCGCGTGCTTCCTTGTCGAACTTTTGCGCGCTGGGCAACTGCTCCAGCACGACCAGGAAGCCCGTCTGCGGACCGGCCTCGGCCACCGTCTCGGTGAGGCACTTGCGCAGCGCGTCAAAATTCTTGCTGCAGGGCTTGGGGAAATAAAAGTTTTCGCCGATGCGGGCGCACACCTGCTGCTTGGTCAGGGTGTTGGCGCAATGCGCATACAAGAAGTGATGACCCAGGCGCGCAGCCTCCTGCTGCAGCTCGGCGACGCGGAAGGCGCGGATCGACTGCACAAGATTGGGCGGCACTCTCATCAACAAACTCATTTTTTCCTCAAACTGACCAGGTCGGTGTAGAGCGGGGCCGGAAGCACCACGCGTCTCGATGCTTGGCATCCGCCGCATCCTCATCTCCCGCTGTCGTTTCCATACGCCAATAAGACCCTAATTTGTGTAAGGGTAACGTTTTGTGGTATTGGAAGCAACCCAAATGTGATTCAGGGAATCTCATTTGTAAAAATTAGTAGCTGCGCATATGCATCAACCGCCCCGCCAATTCCAGCGCCTTCATTCTGCCGGCGGGCGGAACATGCTTGCGTTGCTGTTACATTTTGTTGCCACGAGGATCCAGCAGCCAATGCGGATCGGATTACCATAGGAGTTAGAAAAGTCCGGTCGGTTCGCGCCAGACCAGACCCGTCGAACCTGTCCAAAACGAGGTAGAACATGAACTTTCAAGCCAAACTGATCATTGCCGCCACGGGTCTTGCCGCACTGCCGCTGGCCCAGGCCCAGGATTTCGAAGACTTCGGCCGCGTGGTGCGCGTGCAGCCGCGTGTGGAACAGATTCGCGTGCCGCGCCAGGAATGCCGCACCGACTACGTGCAGGTGCCGACCCAGCAGCAACGCGGCGCCGGCGGCGGCATCGTCGGCGGTATCGTCGGCGGCCTGCTCGGCAACCAGGTCGGCGGCGGCAGCGGTCGTGTCGCCGCGACGGCGGCGGGCGCCATCGCCGGCGCCATGATCGGCGACCGTGCGGAAAACGACAATCGCCCGCAAGGCGTGCAAGAGCAGGCCGTGCGCCAGTGCCGCACGGTCGATGCCTACGAAACGCGCACCAACGGCTACGACGTGACCTATGAATACCGCGGCCAGTCCTACACCACCCTGATGAACCGCGACCCGGGCAACCGCGTGCGCCTGCGCGTGTCGGTCCAGCCGATCGATTACTGATCTTCTGATCCTGCCGGGGTTCCCGTGCTTGCGCGGTGGGAACCCCTCCCCCGATAATAGGGCGATTCAACCAGGTTGCCCTATGCTCATCAAACGTAAATCCATCGAACAGGCCGAGTCTTCGCGCCGTCCCGCGCGCAAGCCCAGGTTCGCTCCCGTCACCCTGTCCGAACAGGACGGCGTCCGCTATCTCCACTTCGGCACCGAATGGGTGCAGGGCGCGATGCGCATCCGCAAGCCGGACTGGCCGGAGCTGGAATACGCCCAGCAGATGATGGCCTGGATGCTGTTCATCGCGTCGCCCCGGGCGATCGCCCAGCTGGGGCTCGGCGCCGCCACCCTCACCAAATTCTGCTACCGCCAGTTTCCCGAGGCGGGCGTGACCGCCGTCGAACTGAACGCGTCGGTGATCGGCATCTGCGCCTCGATGTTCAAGCTGCCGCCAGAAGACGAGCGCCTGCGGGTGCTGGAGATGGATGCGATGGATTTCGTGCTCGACCCCGTCAACCACGGCGCCTTCGACGTGCTGCAGTGCGACCTGTACGACGCCACCGCGCGCGGCCCGGTGCTCGATACGCCCGAGTTCTACCAGGCCTGCAACGACTGCCTGGCCGAGGGCGGCATCATGACGGTCAACCTGTTCGGCGACCATCCGAGCTTTGCCAAGAACCTGAAGGCGATGAAGTTCGCCTTCGAGCAGGTGATCTGCCTGCCGGAAGTCCACGAAGGCAATGTGGTGGCGCTGTGCTTCAGGAACCGTCCGCAGCTGGACAAGGACGCGCTCGCCGCCCGCGCGGCCCAGATCGTGGCCGCCACCAAGCTGCCGGCCAAGTCCTGGGTCAAGGGACTCCTTGCAGCCAACTGAAACACCTTTTACTCGGGAGTAGCACGTGAAACCGCATGCCGTCCAGAATGCCGCCACCTCGACGCCCAGGGCGCCGCGCCTGCGCGCGCTCGACCTGCAGTCGATCTTCTCCTGGCTGCTGGCGGACGGCATCGTCACCAAGGAAGACGTCAAGGCGCAGTTCGCGCAGGCGCAGGCCATCCTGAAGAATGCGGCCGGATCGATGCATCCCCTGACCGCCGTCGCGCAATGCAAGCTGGTATCGGGCCAGCCGCCGCACCGGCTGCTCACGCTCGACGCGCTGACCGAATGGTGTGCGGCCAAGGTCGGCCTGCCCTTCATTCGCATCGATCCGCTCAAGATCGACTTCGCCAAGGTGGCGGACGTGATGTCGGCCAGCTACGCGGCACGCTTTAACATCCTGCCGGTGGACATGAGCGCCTCGACGCTGGTGGTGGCGACGGCCGATCCGGCCAATGTCGAATGGGAAACCGAGATCGCCAAGCTCTCGCGTCGCAAGATTGAACTGGTGCTCGCCAACCCGCTCGATATCGCCCAGTACATCTCGCAATTCTTCAGCCTGGCCAAATCGGTGCGCGACGCCAACCGCCTTACCGGGCAAGACCTGGCCATGCGGAACAATTTCGAGCAGCTGGTCGAGCTGGGCAAATCGAACAGGCAGTTCGACGCCAACGACCAGCACATCGTCAACATCGTCGACTGGCTGTGGAGCTACGCCTTCGAGCAGCGCGCCTCGGATATTCACCTGGAACCGAAACGCGAATTCGCCGTGATCCGCTTCCGCATCGACGGCGTGCTGCACCAGGTCTACCAGGTGCCGGCCGTGGTCATGATCGCCATGACCGCGCGCATCAAGCTGCTGGGGCGCATGGACGTGATCGAAAAGCGCCGCCCGCAGGACGGCCGCATCAAGACCCGCACGGCGGGCGGCCAGGAAGTCGAACTGCGCCTGTCGACGCTGCCGACGGCCTTCGGCGAAAAGCTGGTGATGCGTATTTTCGACCCCGAGGTGGTGGTCAAGACGCTGCCGGAGCTGGGCTTTCCAGCGGACGACGCGGCGCGCTGGGATGCGCTGACCAATCGGCCGCATGGAATTATCCTGGTGACGGGTCCGACCGGTTCGGGCAAGACCACCACGCTGTATACGACGCTCAAGGCATTGGCGACCAGCGAGGTGAATGTCTGCACGGTGGAAGATCCGATCGAGATGGTCGAGGCCTCGTTCAACCAGATGCAGGTGCAACCGGGGATCGACCTGTCCTTCGCCGACGGGGTGCGTGCGCTGATGCGGCAGGACCCGGACATCATCATGGTGGGCGAGATCCGCGATTTGCCCACCGCCGACATGGCAATCCAGGCGGCGCTGACCGGGCATCTGGTGTTGTCGACGCTGCACACCAATGACGCGCCGGCCGCCGTGGTGCGCCTGCTGGAGCTGGGAGTGCCCGATTACCTGCTGGAAGCGACCCTGATCGGCGTCATGGCGCAGCGCCTGGTGCGCACGCTCTGCCCCGACTGCAAGGCGCCCGGCGGAGAACTCAGCGACGAGGTCTGGCAGAGCATCGGAGGCGCCTGGAATATCCCGAAGCCGTCGACCGTGTATCGTCCGGTCGGATGCCCGGAGTGCCGGCAGACCGGCTATCGTGGCCGCACGGGTATCTATGAACTGCTGACGGTGAGTGAAGGCTTTGCGCGCGTGGTGCGCGAATCGGGCGAGATCCAGAAGCTGCGCCAGCAGAGCGTGCTGGATGGCATGAGGCCGCTACGCATCGCGGGGGCGATGAAGGTGGTCGAGGGCGTGACCACGGCCGACGAGATACTGAAGGTGACCGCGGCGCTGGTGTGAAACCGGGTTGTACAACTGCCACTAGCGCAAACCGGGATGCCCGGCTATAATGTTGCCTCTTTCGGGTCGTTAGCTCAGTTGGTAGAGCAGCGGACTTTTAATCCGTTGGTCGCAGGTTCGAGCCCCGCACGGCCTACCAGAATAAGTTGTAGCAAAGAAGGCGTTACGAGTGATCGTAGCGCCTTTTTTGTTTTCTGGCATATCTGCCGAGGGAGTAGCAAGACAATTAAGGCGCGACCGAATGACGCCCTGTCCAGCTGCGCACGTTTGCCTCCTGAGTCACGACTTTGGCTCTCTAGCTAGCGCGATGGAGTCAACAATTTGATCCCACATTTCGAGAGCATCTTCGTTTCCTAATTTCGTAGTCGTAGGAGTGCCGTCATTGAGAGGCTGTGCAGAATCTAACGACAGGGAAATCTGAGGAGCAGTCTTACCAGGACTCTTGCGCTTGGTCTCGAGCATGAACTTAAATGTGCGCTCGTCCTCTCCCCTCCCTAAATAGCCGATACCGAGCCACTCATCAGCCGACATGCCTGCAATGGATCGCTCCCGAGCTCGGAGTACTTCCGTGCGAATTTTAAGATCTCGCAGAACCGAGCGATCGCGCGACATCCTCGCTAGAAGAGGTAACGCATCGTCGCGAGCGTATGTATCTATATTAACCTCAAGCGACAGACCGCTATTGTCGCGAAAGCCAAAGTTCGCGCTCTCCTGAGATAGTTCTGCAGAAAGAATCACCGGACCAAGACAAAAACCTTGCCGCTCATTTCTACCTAAGGACTTCCATTCCTTTATTGCGCTAGACAACCTAAGCAATTTCTCTTCAGCTTGGATGAATCCGTTACGGAAAGACTCCAACCGAAGCTTGATCATGGCAGGGCCGCGCAAAAAATAAAGCTCGCTAAAGTATGCATCTTCAATTTCTTGAACGCGGAAAAGAATCATTTCATCCGATATTTCCTTATCGTATCGTAGAACATCCACAGTGTCACTCTCGGAGTCTTGTAACTTCAATCTCCTTTCCTGGACTATATTTTTGAACCTCTCTTTTGTCATGCCATCAAATTGAATAACAATATCTAAGGATGGATCTTGAGGCCCTGCCTCTGGCAACTCGAGAATTCCCGTAACAATGGGGGAAATTGAAAACGACACAGGAATTTCGATAGAATGCCGACCTACGCAGAATCTTTGCATATCATTCTTTGGCATTGTTTCCTGCCGCCCCGTTGAATCAATGTCACATCCCAACAAAATCAATGAAAATAACACTACAAGAAGCTTAATCATGATAAGTCCGCCGTCGCCGCCAAGCCAGCCTCAACGTGTATTGATCGCCTGAACCAACCTTTCGCAAGCTGTTCAACAGCCTTGAAAATGCGATCAGCCATTACGGGCGCTCGAATTTGCCATCCCTAATTTACACAAAATGGACGCCCCCAGAACATAAACTTACAATATCGATCTTCTTAGCGCTATAATGTGTCTAGATAAGTAAGATGCAAGCGCACAACGTATGTGTGTTATTTGTATGTCTGATCGCTTTAACTGAGATACAGTCCGCCTTTCGATTGTTCCCCGTGTCGTCAAAATAAGCATCAGCCACCATAATCGATTCAACTATCTGGTTTAACAATAGAGCCGGCATCATTCGCGATATTGGCTATCAAGCTAGCGCGGCTTTTCCCTTGTCAGAACCGTCCATTGAAGACGTGGGGCCACTTGCTGTCGAGGAAAGCGAAGACAGCAACACCGTATCTACGCCGCCGTAGATCTTACGAAACCGCAAATACCCCGCCCCGGCAAGCCAACCAATACGCGATTTCCATGGTTCTCGTCCCTCGGTGATCATGCGCGGAATCCTGGCTGTTTTCTTATATTCATCTGCCGCAACTCGTTGCGCCGGACTCAACCGGTCCGATACGGTTCTGTAATCGGTCTTGCCAACAAGCACGGGCGACGATATGTTGGCTTGTCCAAGCTCGCGCCTCGCAACCCAGCCCTTCAACTGCGCGTGTGCTTTGTCCTCCGAGTCCGGATTCCCTGGAAAAAGCTTAAACCACGCTCGTGAATCGTGAACATAGTTATCAAAAAAATCGATGACTGCTCGATCGGGCACCGATACCTTCCCCCACCAAGTAGCTATTTCCTCCCATTCCGCTTCGTGGTCGTTGCTGAATCCAGCACGCTGGATGGACGGGATAAAACGACTCCCCTTACCACTCTTCCATGCCAAGAACTCGGCGATTTCATCTTCGAATTCACGCGCTGCACTGTACATATCATTCTTGTCGAAATTGGAAGCACGAAGAAAACTTGCGCTTTGTTGAATTGCATTCTTGCCGCTGATGCGGCGATAGACACGCCATTCCATTTGCTTGCGTGCCTGCTCACGCATGATATGGTGAATAGGTCCGTGCTTGTGCTCACAGTTCGCTATGTAAGCGTTAAACGCCTCTATCGCTTCTTTCCTTAACTTGAATCTCAGCCGTGCTGGAGGATTAGCCAACTCAAGTTTCAAAGGTACGCCATTCATGCGTGCAGCCTTGTACATCAGCAGCAGCGGAATCCGCGCCAGCATATCGTCGCCATTCGGGTCGGTACCCCGGCCCTGCTCCATTGGGCAATAGCCGCACCCAATATCTGAATGAACGCCGGGAACAACGATCTCCTGGCAACCGCTCGCAAGCGAACCATGTACAGAAATCGAGTCCACCGGAAAGCTGCGCCTTAACTCATGGGCCGCAACCAGATGAAGGCACCTAATTCCTGATGGAATACGAAGGCTGTCTTCGCTGTCCGCCCATGCGCCGTGCCCCTTGAAACCACCGAGCGTATTGCCCAGCCCTACAGATGCCACCGTGTCGAAAATGCCAAGAAAGTCGAACTGCACCTCAAAGCCGCCGAGTGTTCTGCGCCCGGCCTTACCGCATAGTTGTGCGTCAAGCTCGCACAGTGAGAGAAACCAATTAGTGAAAGCCCGGGCCTGTGTTGCCCCACGTGAAAAACCAAATACCGAAACATAAATGGTTTTTACGATGGCAGGATTAATTTTAGCCGGCTTGCCAGTGCGTTTGTCAAGCCAGTGCTGCGAGACAGCCACATGCAACTTTCGCAAAACGTTCTCGAAGCATATTCGAGTAACGCTGTCGCAGGGCCTCTCTTTTTCTTCCGAGTCTGCGCTGTTTTGCGATGGTCTATTAAGCATCGCTGCACGAGTGCGCTTATTTAAAATGGCGCGCTTAAGAAGACTGTCCGTTTCCTCTTGCGAAATTAATGGCGCACTGAAGAAATAACGATGGACATTGTTTATTGCCTGCACCAAGGCCCAGATGATTCTGTGCTCGCCCATCCTCCCGCCAGCACCGCCAGTGATTTCGTCCCAGCCTTCACCGGTATCGCCGACCTGGACAAAGGGGGAAGAAACCCCGGGGACATATATCTTAAAAAAATGCGCGTATCTCGACGGGTTATGCTTCCAGTCAGTATCTTCAGGCAGTATTCCTGGCACGCTTTTCCCTGGAAAGCAGTCGTACAGGCGCGCGACGTTCGAATGGTTGTTCGTTGCGTTTGCCTTTATATAGTTATTTTTGGTGCCGTCGAAGAAAAACCCAAAAAACAGGTTCGTGTTACATGAATCGGACGGCTTGCCAACCGAGGTTTGCTCACGCCTTTCGAATATTCTTATATTACGCTGTTCACCAGTCGTAAAAAAATTTTCAAGATTTTCGGCGCATTCGTATTCAGCACTTAATTGTGGAGAAAGATTCGCGCTCATGGCTTCATTTCCATTATTTTTGCGAGTTCCGCACGGCTATACTCCAGATCTTTCAGGTAATCTTTTTTTAAATACTCCCGGTAGCGTGGGTCTTCAGGTCCAGAAAAGCTATTCAACGACTCTTTGTGATATTTAATTTCTTGCGCCCACGCTTCTTTAGCACGTGCATCCGGCGACTTCTCCAGCTCATCTAATAATTGAGAAAAGGTGTCCACATACATTTGCTGATGCTTCCTGAACAACTCCCATCGCTCAAGGCGATATTCCAGCGAAGGTATCGGCCACCCCTTGACCTTTCCTGGCCATCCCGGGTGATCAGGCTGCACGTCGCTTGAAATAACGCTGACTTGTCCGTCTGCCTCACGTAACACCCACAGTTCGCCCGGTTTTCCGTCCAGATAATTTGGTACATCAACGACGTGCTCGCCGTTGAACACCTGGATTTGTCGCTCAGGACCTTCTTCTACCCAATATGTCGTTCGAACCCGCAGTTTGATACCCGGACGCCATTTTTTTGGGAGGGTTACACAGCACGTCATACCACCGGCGCCGAATGGATCGACTAATTCGCCGCCGCTGCCGGTGTCTGGCTTTACGGGATCGGATACGACATAGCTGAAGGTATCCTTCGTGTAGTTAACGCCGTGTACATTCACATCGACAGTAGGCTTTTCACACGCGGAGAGAAGAAATATCATAGCCAGACAAGCCGGCAACAAGCCTACACGCCGCTCCCAGTACCATTCTTGCTTATTTGTTCCGTTCATTGAGTGTCCCTTTGCCAAGTCTGCAGCAAAGTTGCTGCCACCGTATCGTCGTCACACTTGTCACGTTCCCAGAACCACATACACCATTGAAGGACCTTATCCTCTTCAAGTTTTGCAATAGCAGCGGCTCGCAGCGCAGTTGTCACGAGAGAATGGCTGCGCGAGGGAAAGTTGTATACCTCGCGTCCACGGTCACACAGCAGCACTAAAAACTCATCAGCCCGGCTATCGTCTACGAGAACAGCAAACTGGCATCCATTCAAAATAGGATTAACTGCGCTCTCTTGACTGCCGCCGTTCACTGGAAGCTCTTCCCATTCTCCGTTCCGCGCTATATAACGCCACCGCTTCATCGGCCCGGTGAACTTCGCACGCTGCTGAGGAGTAAGGATATTGAGTATGGCCGGGAGACGGCGGGTATCTGAAAACCTCAAGTTAAAGCGCTGGTTGTCTACTTCGATGACGCACCAGGCTGCAAGACGAGTAGAGAGTTTGGTCAAACTCTCTGATGTCTCGATGACACTTACCATTGGCCGCCCGCTAAAACGCTCAAACAATACACGCAGCCTGCGATCACCTGGTTCAAACGCGACAACGAATGGAGAAACATCTCTCGTAGTATCGTTACAGCCTGGGAGGATATCGAATAGGATCCTTTTCTCCTTCTCATCGAAGACTCGATGTGCGCCACTCTTAAACGCGCCGTCAATCAATAGGTACGATGAAACGTGGGGATCAAGAGCGCTGCCATACAGGGCGTTGATGGACTGAGGCGAAAAATTATCGATCAGCATATTCACTCAACCAAGGTAAATGCTGGGCCAGCATCCAGAGATTTTTTTAAGCATTCAACACAAATACTGCCCGGCAGAGCAGGCATGGGATAACTTGTTCTAGCAGGGCCGACAAAGCTTTTCTTACCCGCTTGAACTTTGATCAGACCTGGACATTTCATTAAAATATTTCCTGCTTCAATTGTTATGCTGGCACCGCCCGCTGTCGTGACATTAATTGTCTTCGCTGCTGCGAAATCGATGTGAGCACTTGCACTGAAAAGATTCAGCAGGCTTTTTGCATTTATCTTTAGTTCACTCGCTTGTGATTGAATGTCGACAGCATCTTTGGCCGTGACAATTTGCATTCCGACGTTGGCTGCACCTGACTTGATCGTCCCACTGAGTAACCCAATTGCTTGCTTTGATTGACATTGCACCTGCGCCCCGACGGACAACTGAGCATCCTGTCCACTAAGAAAAATAGCCGCCTCACCGTTTTCCAATTGCACATCCTGTCCGGCATTGGTGCCAAACCCGTTTTGTGCGGCGACCGCCACGATGGGATCAGTGAAATTTGGTGCTTTTCCACCACTTACGCTCGTGTTCTCCGCACCAGTCTCCTCAAGCGATGCCTGAAATTTTTTCGAGCTACTTACGCCAGAAAGACAATTGGACATTGCCTTGAGCGTCGCCGTTGCTGGATCCAATACGCTCTCATTCGCTTTTGTTGATCCCACATGCGCTGCGAGAGCCACGCCCTTGTGTGTACATGCCGCCGAGTTGAAAGCCTTTCCCATTGCATCAGCCTGCTGCATCAATGCAACACCAGCAGCGTTTTCGCCAGAAGGATCCCGTGACGCAGCACTGTGTTCGAGCTTGTAACTCGACACCAACAACCCCGCCCCCGCCCGCACCGCCCCATACTCATCCGTCCGCAACTCCGCACCACTCCCTCGAAAACTGCCCCGATAGTTATCCGCCGCATGCACCAGATGCCCAAGATTCAGCTCACTCCCCGCATGCGTACTCTTGAGCTGCACCCGCCCGCGCCCATCGCTGTCATCGAATACCAGCTGCGAATACCCATACCCGCCGAATTCCTTGCTCCGAATCCCCCACTGCGACGCCGGATTCCGATGCCCGGCACTATCTGCCGACGCGCCATGCCACACCGGGCCATTCCCGCCGCACAGGTTCCCCTGCCCCGACCGGGCATGGTCATGTGCGTTCCTGAAACAGGACAGGTCTGTTTCAACATCGCGGCGTCCGCCAGACGTGGCGACCACACCGCCTTCCCCGCGCCCGTTATAGAGCGCCCCGACGACGATCGGCCGGTCGATATCGTTCTCCAGGAACTGCACCAGCACTTCCTGTCCGATACGCGGCAAGAACTGCTGGCCCATCCCGCCGCCAGCCGAGCGCTGCGCGACGCGTACCCAGCAAGCCGCATTCCCGCCATCCTGCCAATGAAAACGAATCCGGATCCGCCCCAGCCGGTCGCAATACAGCTCATCGGCGCCGTTCGGCTGGTCGCTGCCGTCCGCACCGACCACGATGGCGCTCTGGGCGCCGAAGGCGACCGGCTTCGGATGCTCCTGGGCCGGACGCCAGACGAGGTCGGTGGCTAGCGCACGAAAACAATTGGCATAGCCGCTCGCCTGCGCCTGGGCCAGCGCCAGGCCGATGTCATCGGGCAGATCGGCGGGCCGCAGATCGTCCAGCAACTCGGGAATCGGCCCGAACAGTTCGGCAAGCGCGTTCCGGACCGGGGGCGGCATGTTGTTGACGCCGATGCCGAACACGCGCAGTACGGTGAACGAGGCGGACTTGCCCAGTTGCTGCAGGGGCGCGCCAAGCACCTGCAGCCGGGTTCCCGCGCGCAGGGTTCGCACGGTCGAGCGCCCGTGCCAGAGCTGCCCGCGCGCCTCCTGCTCTTGCATGCGCAGGTTCGCGTAATGCTGGGCCTCCTGCCAGCCAGCGTAGGCATACTGCCCCGGCACATCGAAGGACTCGAGTTCCGGTAGCTTGCCGTAGGTGAAATGCGAGGGCGAACTGGCGGCCACGGCCTGCTTCGCCTTGTAGTCGTAGCTGAGCACGGTGGTCAGCGACGCATGCAGGCGCCGCTGCGCCGTCAGCGCCTGGATGCTGTCCGTTTGCTCCACTGCGCGCGCGCCGTGGAAGCGGATACCGCCATGCGCCGCGCTGCTGCCGTCCTCGGGCACGGCGCACAGCCGGCTGCTGTCGGCGAACAACACCAGCCCCGGACCGTCGTCGGTCTCTTCACAGCGCCAGCACAAGCCCTCCTCGGCAAGCAGGCGGCGCACGAAATCGAGGTCGGATTCGCGGTACTGGCAGCAGTAGCTGCGCGCTCGCACCTCTTCGAGGAAGGGCCGGGTATCCTCGCTCCAGCGCCAGCGCGCCAAGGGCCGGTAGGCAGCGAATACCGCATCGACGATGTCGACGACGCGCTTGTCCTGCCACACCCGGCTGTTGCGTACCTGACCCAGGCGCCACAGCCAGGGGGCGATGCGGATGCGGTAACGGGCCAGGCCGCCGTCGCTGCCGAGCATGGCCGCTTCGCAGATCTCGCCGGCGAAACGCTCGCGCTTGCCGTCCGCCAGGCAGATTTCCAGGGTCGCCGGTTGGCCGAGCAAGGTTTCCAGGTCCAGGCCTGCGTCGGTCGACAAGGCGATCACGTCGCGCATGCCGATTTCCTGCAGGGCGTCGTCGGCCACGAAGGCCTCGACCAGCAGGCCGGCCTCCTCCTTGCCGCCGACCTTCAGCGCATATAGCCTGCTTGCACTACTGAACTCCGCCAGGGCGGCGAAGATCTGATCCCTCAGCGTCGTGCTCATGACCGTAACAATTCCCCGTGGACTCGGCAGCCGAAACCACCACGATATAAGCAGTCGGAAGAGAAATTCTTGCGCCGCGTCATCACTTGCAAGGCCGGGTCGAAACGAACGCGCATCCCAAGGCGAATACGCTTAAGCTCTTTGCAACATACCCACTGTCCCGCGTCATGAAATTCGTCCAGAACATCTTCCTCGCCGGCTACATGCTGATCGTCGCCCTGTTCTTCATTTGCGGCCTGGGCCTGATCGTGCTGGCAGGAATCGAAACCTGGTCGGCGCTCGATCCCCGCGACACGTACAAGGTGCGGGACCGCTTCGAGCTCATCCTCGAGTGCGTGGGCCTGCTGACGATCGCGGTCGCCTCGCTGGAACTGGGGCAGACCGTGCTCGAAGAAGAAGTGCAGCGCTCGGTCAACATCAGCTCGCCGACACGGGTGCGCCGCTTCCTGTCGCGCTTCCTGATCGTGGTCGTGGTATCGCTGTCGATCGAATGCCTGATCGGCGTCTTCCAGTTCATGCACAGCCGTCCGGAATACCTGCTGCACGCGGCCGCCATCGGCGTGGCGGCGGCCGCCATCCTTGCCACCTGGGGCCTGTTCGTGCGCATGAACGTCGATGCCGAAAAGCTCGAACCGCAGGCAATGCACGAGGTCCAGGCCGAAGACAAGGAAGTCGAGGGATGAGCGGCACACGACGCCGCGCGCCCCGAAGCCGGGGCCTGGTGCGGAAGCGCCAATCGTGCTGGCGTGGCCGTGGCCGGCCCGTGTTTGGCCACAGCGCCAACAAATTGTCACGAAGCACTTGGATATTCGCGCAAACGCCGCTATAATCTTGGCTTCTTCGGGTCGTTAGCTCAGTTGGTAGAGCAGCGGACTTTTAATCCGTTGGTCGCTGGTTCGAGCCCAGCACGGCCTACCAAAGATTCAGCAAGGAAGGCGTCATGAGCGATCGTGACGCCTTTTTTGTTTTTCACCTGCTTGTTTTTTACTTGCCAATCGCCGCGATTTCGCCGCGATTTCGCGCTTCCAGCCATCGGCGCCATGCCCTATTCCATCGCAGCTCCCGTCCACGTCGAACTCGTCATCAAGAAGAGCCGCTTCCTGGCCTGCGTCCAGCCGATGCCCGACCGCGCCGGCGCCCAGCAGGTGGTCGCCGGCCTGCGCGCGGACCATCCCGGCGCGGCCCATGTGTGCTGGGCGCTGCTGGCCGGCGGGCAGTCCGCCGCCGTCGACGACGGCGAACCGAGCGGCACCGCGGGCCGCCCGATGCTCGACGTGCTGCGCCACCAGGACCTGGAGGGCGTGCTGGCCACCGTGGTGCGCTACTTCGGCGGGGTCAAGCTGGGCGCGGGCGGCCTGGTACGCGCCTATACCGACAGCGTGGCCCAGGCCCTGCTGCAGGCGCAGAAGGTGCCGATCATCAAGCTGCAGGGGCTGCGCTGCAGCGCGCCCTATGCGCTCGAAGGCATGGTGCGGCGCGAACTCGATGCCGCCGGCGCGCGCCTGCTCGAAGTGGCCCACGGCGACGAGGTGCTGTTCGACTTCAGCCTGCCGGTCCAGGACGCCGGGGCATTGCGCACCCGCCTCGACAATGCAGGGCACGGCCGCATCGGCTGGCCGCAACCGGACGCGGCGGACGCGTCGACCGCCTAGTTCATTTCGGCGCGCAATACCTGTCATCACGACTGATAAGCGGACTGCGCGCGTGCGACGCGCTATAGTGCCCGGCCCTCCCTGCCATGTCTGCGCACCTTGATCAAGAAAAGCCTGCTTCCCCTCGCCCTCGGCGGCTTCGGCATCGGCATGACCGAATTCGTCATGATGGGCATCCTGCCCGATGTCGCCAATGGCCTGCGGATCAGCATTCCGCAAGCCGGGCATCTCATTACCGCCTATGCGCTCGGCGTCGTGGTCGGCGCGCCGACCCTGGTCAGCCTGATGGCGCACCGGCCGCCGCGCAGCGTGCTGATGTGGTTCATGGCGATGTTCGCGCTGTTCAACGCGATGTCGGCCTTCGCGCCGAACTACGAGGTGTTGATGCTGTCGCGCTTCATGGCGGGCCTGCCGCATGGCGCCTTCTTCGGGGTCGGCGCGGTGGTTGCCAGCCGCCTGGCCGACCCGGGCAAGGTGGCGGCGGCCCTGGCCACCATGTTCACCGGCCTGACCCTGGCCAACGTCCTCGGCGTGCCGGCAGGCACCTGGCTCGGCCATACCATGAGCTGGCGCGCCGTGTTCCTGGTGGTGGCCGCGATCGGCCTGCTCACGGTGCTGGCGCTGCAGCGGCTGGTGCCGCACATCGCGGCCGGGGCGCGCACCAGCCTGAGGCAGGACTTGCGCATCTTCCGCAGCCCGTCCCTGTGGCTGGCGCTGGCCATCACCTCGATCGGCACCGGCGGCTTCTTCGCTTTTTTTAGCTACATCGCGCCGCTGCTCACCGAGGTCACGCGCTTCGCGCCGTCGACCATCCCGCTGGTGATGACCGTGGTCGGCGTCGGCATGACGGTCGGGGTACACCTCGGCGGCAGGCTGGCCGACCGCGTGCCGCCGCTCCGGGCGGTCCTGCTCCTGCTGTCCTGCATGACCGCCCTGCTGCTGTGCAACGGCCTGTTCGCCGGCTCGCAGCCGGCCATGCTGCTGCTGGCCTTCGCCACCGGCGCCAACGCGCTGGCGCTGGGCCCGCCGATCCAGATGCTCCTGATCGCGCACTCGCGCGAGGCCGAGATGCTCGGCTCCTCGCTGGGCCAGTCGGGCTTTAATATCGGCAACGCCACCGGGGCTTTCCTGGGCGGCATCCCGCTCACCCTGGGCTATTCGTATGTCGCGCCGCAGTGGGTCGCGGCCGGGCTCGCCCTGGCGGGCGTGCTGCTGGCCTCCACCATGCTGGCACAGGGCCGCAGTCAGGCACGCGCCGCCGCCTGAGCGCCGGCGGCCGCCAGCACCTGGTCCGTGCGGACGACGGTGGCGAATTCGCCGTGCAGGCTGGCCAGCGCGGTCGCGTGCATCTGTTCGGCCGTGAAGTGACGGCCGTCCGGACCGGTCCGCTCGAAAGTGGCGCTGGCGTCGGCCACCAGCAGCGTGGCGAAGCCGAAATTGCCGGCCATGCGCGCCGTGGTCGACACGCAGTGGTCGGTGGTCAATCCCATGATCACCAGGGTCTCGATGCCGGCCGCGCGCAGGCGCGCCTCGAGGTCGGTGCCGATGAAGGCACTGTTGACGTCCTTGACGATCACCGGCTCGCCCGGCAAGGCTTGCCCTTCCGGCTTGTGGGCGTAGCCCGGCGTGCCCGGCCGGAACAGCCCGTTTGGCGAGGCCGAGCGGTGCTGGACGTGGAACAGCGGGCGCCCGGTGGCACGCCAGGCTGCCAGCAGCGCGGCAATGTGCGCCTCGGCATCCGGATTGTTGCGCTGTCCCCAGCGGGGATCGTTGAAGGCCTGCTGTACGTCGATGCTGATCAGGGCTGCGTTGGGCGGCAATGGGTTCATGTGAAGCTTCCTTTCGTGGTTGGAAGCGCCATCCTGCGCGCCCGGCCGGAATGCCACAACCGACATGGCGGATAATACGCAGCTTCATATGAAGGATTTCGATGGCATGAAACTGAGCCAACTGAACATGCTGGTGGCCGTGGCCGATCATGGCAGCTTCAGCGCCGCCGCTGCGGAGCTGGGCTGCACCCAATCGCGCATCAGCCACGCGATCGCCGAACTCGAGGCAGACCTGGGCGTCGGTCTGCTGGTTCGTGGCCGTGCCGGCTCGGTGCCGACCGAGGCCGGACGGCGGGTGCTGGCCAAGGCGCGCCAGATGCTGCGCCTGGAAACCGGCCTGCGCGACGCGGCCCTGGCCGACGGCGGCCTGGCAGGCACCGTGCGCATCGCCTGCTTTCGCAGCATCGGCACCCACCTGCTGCCCCATGTGGTCGAGGCGCTGGCGCAGCGTCATCCGCGGCTGCGGGTCGAGATCGACGACGGCTGCGAGCAGCGCGCCGAGGTCACCGCCGCGCTGCAGGACGGCGTCGCCGACATCGGCATCGCCCAGCTGCCGCTGGCCGCCGCGCTGGCCTCCTATTCCTATTTGCACGACGACTATGTGCTGGTGGTTCCCGCCGCGCTGGCCCAGGCGCGGGACGCTTCGGGTTGGCCCGCGCTTGGCGCCCTGCCCTTCATCGGCCTGGCCTGCGCCGGCGCGCAGGAGATCCTGGCGCGCTGCCGCGCGGCCGGTTTCGCGCCCGAGCCCGGCCGCACCTTGTCCAACGACACCAGCATCGCCGCCATGGTCGGGCGCGGCATGGGATATGCGATCCTGCCGCGCCTGGCCACCTTCCCGGAACCGCCCGAGGTGCGAATCCTGCCCTTGCCGCTGCCCTTGCCGAGCATGGCGCGGCGCCAGTTCGCCATCGCGGCGCTGCCGGACGTGATGCGCCGGCCCGCCGTGCGCGCCGTGGTGCGCGCGCTGCGCGAGCGCAGGCTGGCCGAGCTCACGCAGGCCGGCCGCGCCGGCATCATCGGATGGGAACAGGAATAGTCGGGCGGATCAGACCAGCGCGGCGTCGCCCAGCGCCTGGGCGGTCTCGGCGGCCTCGTCGCGCAGGATTTGCAGCGTGGCCGCGTCGAGCGGCCCGGGCGCCGCATCGTCCTGCCGCTGCGGCAAGCCACCCAGCGGCGAGTCGACCAGCGCGTAGCGGTTTGCCAGCAGCAAGGTGTCGCGCAGGGTGTGCGGTTGCGGGCCAGGCACGCCGTCGCGCATGCCGCCGACGGCCTCGGCGACGTCCGCCGGGATCGCCAGCTTGCGCATGATTTCGAGGCCGGCCACGTCTTCCACCAGCACGCTCCAGTTCTCGGTATCGTCCTCGAGCAGGCCCGGGAATTCGTCGGCGCGCGACAGCAGATAGAAGCCGCCGACCTCGTGCACGATGCCGGCGAACAGCGCGGTATCGGGATCGACATCGGTGACATGGCGCGCCAGCGCCTGCGCCAGGGCCGCGACCTGGACGCTGTGGCTCCACAATTGTTCGGCCTTGGCGCGCAGCACGCGGTCGGCGATGCGGTGGCCGAACTGGCGCACCATCAGCGCGGCGACCAGGCCGCGCAGGCGGCGGTAGCCGATGCGCAGCACGGCTGCGCGCACATTGCTCACCTGCGTCCCGCCAGCGCCGAAGGCGGCCGTGTTGGCCAGGGCCACCGTGCGCGCGGCCAACTGCGGCTCGGACAGCACCAGGCGGATCGCCTCATCCACATGGCAATCCGGATCGTCCAGCGCGACCTGCAGGCGCAGCACGGCGTTCACGCTGGTGGGAAAGGTGATGTCCCCGCGCGCGGCCTGGGCGGCGATGTATCCGAAGGCTTCGAGTTTGTTCACAAGGGAATTATACCCCCGGCTTTCCGCCAAGCCGGCAGTAACGGGCCGGCCGCTCTTCCAAAAGCAAAACCCGCACGACAGGCGTGCGGGTTGCGCAAGGCGGCAGTACGGTCCGCTTACTTGTTGTCTTTGACCTTCAGCGTGCTCTTGACGCGGCTCACGCCCTCGACACCCTTGGCGACCTTCTCGGCTCGCTCGGCCTCGGCCTTGGAGTCGACGAAACCGCTCAGCATGACCGTACCCTTTTCGGTCTCGACGTTGACCGACAGCGCGCTGGTATCCGCGGCGGCGGCCAGGCCGGCCTTGACCTTGGCGGTGATCGCCGTATCCGACATCGCGATGGCGGCGCGCTCGGTCGCGTTCTCGGTCTTGTCGGCCGCGGTCGACGCGGTGTTGCGGGTCTTGTCGCCGGCGTTCTCGGCAGCGCGCTCGGTCTTGGCGGCAGCGGCGCCGGTCACTTCCCTGGTCTTGTCGGCCACGGTGCGGGCCGCATCCTTGGTCTTTGCCACGACCGTGGCGGCGGCGGCGCGGGTCTTCTCGCCGGCGCGCTCGAGCGCGGTGTCCGGCGTACCCTTGTTCTCGACCAGGCAGGCGGTCTGGTTACCCTTCTCCTCGCACTTCGCGACGGCCGCCGCCTTCACCGGATCCTTGGTATCGGTGGAGGCGACCAGGCCGGCGCTGCCGGCCGCGGCGGTGGCCGCGGTGCGGGTGTCACGCTCGCCACCGGCCTTGGCCAGGGCGGCGGTGCGCGCCGACTTGGCAGTGTTCATGCAGCCGTCCTTGTCGCCGCCTTTCATGGCGTCGCACTTCTCTTCGGCCAGCTCGTATTCGGCCTCGGCCAGCTTGCGGTGTGCGGCATTCCGGTTTTCCACGGTGTTGTTGTACTTGGTGACAGCGGCAAGCTCGGCCTTTGCACGGGACACGTCGGCCTGTTCTTCGCAGACGTCCTCTTTGGTGAGCGCATCGCATTTGTCCTTCAGGACATCGTGGTCGGCCTCGATCTTGTCCATGGCCTTGCGATAGGCGGCGGTGTCGTTCTGGGCGAAGGCAGGAGCGGCGGCAATGGTGGCGCCGGCAATGGAAGCCAGCAGGGCGGCGAGCAGTCGGTTCATGATGTGTCCCTTGTAATCGGTTGTTGTGATGACATCATTAGACGCTGCCGGACCCGGCAGCATCTGTGCGACAGCGAACCTTGCCGCCCACCTTTCTTGCCAGGACGGCCACGGCGAACGCACCAAAGCCGCCCGGGCAAGCCTGCGCACGCCTATTCGATGGCCAGCAGGCCCTTGCGCCAGAGCCCGTCCACATTGTCGAAGGGCGCCGCGGCGGCGCCGAAGACGGCATCGTCGCCCGCCAGGCGCACCCAGGCGCGCGTATCGTGGCCGCTGCGCGGTACGGCGACCTTGTCACGCACGCCAGCCAGCCAGCGGTAGACCCGCGCGTACTCGTCCGGGTTGCTGTGCCGGGTCCAGGCCAGGGCCGCCAGGTCGGCGAAGCCTTCCTCGCGGCGCGTCTCGCGCATGGCTTTCGAGGCTGCCAGCAGCGAGGCGTCCAGCGCGCGCTCCTCGCCCACCTCCACGAAGCCGGCAGGCAAGGCATGCCAGGCGCCCTGGGCATAGCGCCAGCAATGCGCGATCTCGTGCGCCGCCATTGCTTCGATCAGCGCACCCTGCTCCGCTTCGGCGATGCCGGCCAGTACGGTTTCGGCGTCCGGATTGTTGCGCAGAGACATCACCAGCTTGCAGCGCCCGCCGTCGAAGCCCATCGCCAGCGGCACGTCGCCCGGACGCGGCTGGGGCTGGACGGTGATGTCGAGCGGAAGATTGAGCTGCTGGGAGTAGGCCAGCACCGGCTCGGCGGCGCTGAGCCAGCGCTTTTCCAGCGTGGTCAGCTCGGCGGCGTGGAGCGCCGGTGCAAACAGGGTCGATGCGAGGGTCGATGCAAGGGTCGAAACGAGCAGCGCGGCCAGTGGCGCGGCGGATTTCAGGGATGTGAGCATGGCGATTTCTCCCGAGGACAATGAAGTGCCTATCGGCAATTCTAGCCCGGGATGGAGGCCCGCTTTTGAGAAAATATTTCTCTCTGTTTAGAACAGCAAGCTTGTCAGTTTTGTCCTGCGGCGCTTTGCTCGCCCGGCAGCACCGGTCCCAGCATCGCGGCCAGGCGCTGCGCCTCGGCTTCCATGGCGGCGGCTGCGGTCGATGCCTGGAGCAGCGCCGTGGTGCGGCGCGAAGACTCGGTCGGGTCCGGCGTCCGGCCCTGCCCGGCGCCGATCGACGCCGTCACGGCGGTCACCCGGGCCACCGCGTTGGCGATGGCCTGCAGGGCCCCCGCATCTTCCATGTGCGCCACCGGACTACCGACCAGGTCGCGAATGTCCTTCACCACCGCAGTGGAACGCAGCGCCAGCGCCTGCAACTCCTGCACGACCGCGGTATCGCCCTCGTCGGGTTCGCTGGTGCGCAGGGCCCGCGCCGCGGCGTCGAGCGCCAGGATATTGGCGCGGAAGGCCAGGCCGTCGATGGCGCCGACGATGTCGTCGACACGCTTCGGCGCAGCCACGACCGGGGCCGCCGGGGGGGCAAAGTCGAGCGGCGCGCCGGCCGCTTCCTTGCGCGGCAGCTTGCGCACCACGTACCAGGTGCCCAGCACGGCGGCGGCCACCGCCGCGGCGCACAGCAGGACGATCCACTGCGCGAAACCGGACGCCAGTGCGCGCGCGGCGCCGATGTCCTCGGCCGCCAGCTTGCCTTCGAGTTCGATGAAGCGCGTGGTACTGGCCAGCCAGTCCACGAAGGCCGGCGCCACCTGCTGCGACAGCAGCGCGGCCGCCTCCTGCGCATGCCCAGCCGCGTGCAGGGCGACCACGCGGTCGACCAGCGGACGGGTACGGCGTTCCTGCTCCTTGATGGCGGCCAGCGCCTCGCGTTCCTCGGGCAGGATGCCCGGCAGTTCGTGGAACAGCGCGTCCAGCGGCGAGGCGGCGCGCGCGTAGGCGTCGGCCAGGCTCTGGAGGCGGCCGATCGGCGCCGCGGCGGCGGCCGGGTCCGGCGCCAGCACGACGTCACGCACGGCAATGGCGCGGTCGCGTACGCTGGTGCGCAGTTCGGCCGCGTAGCGCTGCTTGATGCCGCTGACTTCATCGATACGGAACAGCAGCTGCTCGATCTGCCCCGCGCGTGCTGCCGCCAGCACGGCCAGGGCGATCATCAGGAGGACCACGGCGCCGTAGCCGATGGCCAGCCGCGCGCCGGTGGAAAGGGGCTTCGTCGTCATGTTGGGTGTCATTGATGGCAAAGGGAACTGCGCCTGGGGGACGCTGATACTTTCTCCTAAGCAATGCAGTGACTATAACATGCTCCCTGTATGGATTGACGGTGCTTTCAGTTCAAGTTAAGTAAAACCGGCGGCAGTGTTGCGTCCATGCCAATCTGCCGCCTCGCGCGCCAGCGTCCCGCCTACTTGACGAGCGCCGCCGCCGTCACGAAGCTGGGGCGAATGTCATTGGGCACGCCCGGTTTCAGCTTGTCGAGCGCCTTCTGCACTTCCGGACGGATCACCACATACCTGGCCATCATCTGCTTGGCCGCGGCATAGTCGCCGGTGGCTTCGATGGTCAGGAATTCACGGTCGAGATCGGCAACGGCGCCCTTGATCTTCTTGAAGTCCACGGAGAAGGTGCCGTCGCCGTTGGCCACGAACGCGCCCTTGTCGAGCAGGTAGTTCACCTGGATCGCCATGCCGCGCGCATGCGAGGAGCTCAGCCCGAAGTGCAGGGTGCGGAAAGCGGATGCCAGGAAGGTGTTGTACAGCTTGCGCTCGGCGGCCGGCCCCTGTCCCAGCGTGTCCTTCAGCAGGCCCTTGTCCATCATGTAGCCCAGCGCCCACAGGCCGGTGATGTCGGCCTTGGCTTCCTCGATGGTCGAGTAGGCGTCCTTCAGGTCCTGGCGCGGGGTCGATTCCTTGCCGTCCTTCCTGGTCGTATGCGGGCCGAGGCCGTGCATGATCTCGTGCGCCAGGATGTGGGTGAAGAAGGAATCGAAGTCGAGGTCCTTCTGGTCTTGCGGGCGCAGCACCAGCTTCGAGATGGGCTTGAGGGTCGATTCGAACTTCGCTTCCTGCACGTTCTTGAGCATCACGCGCTTGGAGCCGCGCTCGCGGATCACGCGCTCGTCGTTCGGCAGGTTGTAGGCCGCGGTCTGTACGCCCATGTTGCCGTCGCCGGCGCCATACACCTGGTTGACCACCACCATCGGCGCGATGGCGCCGACCTTCGGGTTGCGATACTGCCTGGCGAGCGGTAGATTGTCTTCGAGTTCCTGCAGGTGCTTGCCGAAGAAGGCCAGCTTCTGCGTCTCCTGCTGGTCGCGCACGTTCACGTAGGCTTCGAAGGCCGCCTTGTAGCCGAACAGCTCGTCGTTATAGGTTTCGTAGGGGCCGATCGTGATGTCCACCGGCGAGTCCAGGTCCATCCAGGCGAAGTCCGAGGCCAGGTAGTCGTTGGACAGGAAGGCGTCGGCGCGCAGGCTCAGGAATTTCTTGAGCGAGGCATTGTCGGTGAGCGCCGCCGCTTCGCGCAACAGCCTGGCCAGCTGTTCCAGGTCGGCGCGGTATTCGTCCGCATACTTCACGGTGCGGAACTTGCCGTCCGGCCCGGTGCGGATCACGGTGAAGAACCACTGCGCATCGGCCTTCTGCGCGGCGGGCAAGCCGTTCATCCAGCGTTCCAGCGCTTCCTTGCTCGCATTCTCCGGATAGAAGTTGGCGCCCAGCGGCTTCTTGGCCGGGATCTTGATGCCGGCATACTCGGCCGGCATGAAGGAAGTATTGTCGTCGATGATCGACCACGGGCCCTTGTTCAGCCAGAAGGCGTTCTGGCGCGCACGGCCGAGTTCGGAATTGTCCTTCTGCAGGGCGGTCCACAGGGCGGCGTTGCCGGACCAGCGCTGGCGCAGCTGCAGGGTGTCGACGATCCTGGCGGCTTCGATCAGCTTGGCCATCGCGGCGCGGTCGCCCTTCGACAGCTTGGCGGTATCGGCCTTCAGCTCGGCCGGCGCGAAGCGCTTGGCCATGCCGTTCAGCTGCGCGACCGTGGCCGGCTCGGCGCAGGCCGGATTGGCAAAGGCGGCGCCGATGGCCGCGCACAGCACGAGAGGAGCAAGTAGCTTGTTCATGGTGTCTCTGGAATAGTTGTAGTCGAAGGATTGTAATTGGTTCGGTCCGGCCCGGCTCAGCGCAGCGCGGGCCCGCTGTACTTCATCAGCAAGCCCTTCGGGCCCACCGCCCAGCCCCGGGTCGGGCTGGAGAAGCCGACCGTGTTCACCGGCGTCTTGTCGAGTGGGGTCCAGCTCCGGCCGGCATCGCGCGAGTATCCCGATCCCGCCAGGCCGGCCGCCACCAGGGTGCGCGGCGCGCCCGGTACCGGCGCCACCACCGACAGATAGCCGGCCGGCGCCACCTCGACCGGCGTCCAGCTCGCGCCGCCATCCGCGCTGTAGGCGCCGTTGATGCCGGCCATGCGGGTTTCCTTGTAGTCGCCGCCGGCGGCGAAGCCTTCTTTCGGATTCAGAAAAGCCACCGAGAACACCCCGCGCGCGGCCGCGCCGGCCGGAATCGGCGTCGAGGACGCACGCCAGGTCTTGCCGCGGTCGGGCGAGTGGAACACGCGCGAGCTGGCGCTGCCGCCGGTGGCGATCCAGGCATCGTCCTGGCCGGCCACGCTCAGGCAGGTGCCGCTGGCGGCGAAGGCGCCCTCGTTCGGCAGCGCGTCGAGCCCCTTGGCCGCGACCTCCTGCCAGCTGGCGCCGCCGTCGGCGGTGGTGTAGACCTGGAAGCTGCCCTTGACCGGATCGCCGAACAGGATGCCGTTGTCCTTGTCCCAGAAGGCCATCGCGTCCCAGAAACCCTCGGCCACGCCGTTGGTGACGACCAGGCGCCAACTGGCGCCGCCGTCGGTCGTGCGGTAGATGCGCGAGGCCGCGCCCGGCCCCGCCCCCATCACGACGGCCGTCTTCGCATCGAATGCCTGGATGTCGCGCAAGTCGATCTGCCCGGCCTCCGGCACCTGCATCGCCTGCCAGTGCACGCCGTCGACCGTGCGCAGGACCGTGCCCCTGGCGCCGCTGGCCCAGGCGACCTTGTCGCTGACGACCGACAGGCCGCGCAGTTCGGCGCTGGAGCCGCTGGGGATGGTTTGCCAGGGCGCTGGGGGAGCAGAGGCGAAGGCCGCGTTCGAGGACAGCAGGGCGGCGATGAGCAGGGCACGTGCAGGCAGGGACATGGTTCCTCGGTGGTGGGGTGACGATGGTGCATTGTAGCGCGCCATGCATCCCCCCAGGCAAGGACGGTGCCGCCCCTGTTTACTCTTCGAGCGTGGCGATGGTGGCGACCGGCTCGCCCTGCTCCCAGCCGCCGCCCAGCGCACGCGCCACGGCCACGGTGGCCAGCAGGCGCTGGGTGCGGATCTGGGCCGCCGCGCGGTCCGCCGCCAGCGAGGTGCGCTGGGCATCGGTCACGTCGAGGTAGGTCGACACCCCGCGTTCGTAGCGCGCCTGCGCCACCAGCAGCGCGCGTGCCGCGGCCTGCCGCGCCTGCGCCTGCACCTCGCCCTGCTGCTGGCGCTGCCGCAGGTCCGACAGCGCATCTTCCACTTCGCGCAGGGCGCCCAGCAGACGGGTCTGGTGGTTGGCCACCGCTTCTTCGTAGCGCGCCGTCGACAGCGCCAGGTTGGCGCGGTTGCGGCCGCCATCGAACACCGGCAGCGACAGCGCCAGCGGACCGACGGAAAACTGGCGCGCGCCGCCGCTGACGAGGTCTTCCAGGTGCTTGGAGGCGAAGCCGACATTCGAGGTCAGCGACAGCGACGGATAGAACGCGCCTTCGGCCACGCCCACCTGGGCGTTGAAGGCCTTCAACTGGGCCACGCTGGCCGCCAGGTCGGGACGCTGTCCCACCAGGCTGGCCGGCAGGCCGACCGGAATGCCCGGGGGCAGCGGCAGCTGCGCGCTGTCCGTCGCTGCGGCCATCAAGGGCTGGCTGGGCGAGGCGCCCACCAGCGTGGCCAGCGCGTGTTCGACCGTATTGCGCTGGCGCTGCACCTCGTGCAGGTCGGCTTCGGCATTGGCGCGCTCGATGCGGGCGCGCGAGACATCCAGTTCGTTGGTCAGGCCGGCCCTGAAGCGGGCTTCGACGATGTCCTGGGCTTCGCGCCGTGCGGCCAGCGCGTTCTTCAGGACCGCCAGCTCGGCGTCCAGGCCGCGCAGCTGCCAGTACGAACCCGCCACCTGGCTCGACAGCAGCAGCAGCACGCCGTCGCGATCGATCTGGGCCGCCAGCGCCTGGGCGTCGGCCGCTTCCACCACGCGCCGCACCCGGCCCCACAGGTCGAGCTCATACGAGAACGAGGCGCCGACGCTGAAGTTGTTGCCTTCGATCGAACGGCCGCCCAGCGCGATGCCCTGCGCGGTCTCGGCGGAGGTGCGCGCGTTCGACACGCCCGCCCCCACCGCCACGTTCGGCGCCTGGCCTGCGCGCAATACGCCCAGCTGGGCGCGGGCCTGCAGCAGGCGCTGCGCCGCCGCCTGCACGCCCGGATTGTCGCGCAGGGCGCGCTGCTCCAGGCGGTCGAGGGTGGCGTCGCCGAATACCGTCCACCACCGCGAGGGCAGGCGCGCCGCGTCAGCCGCCGGCGCCGCATGGCGGAAGGCCGCATCGGACGCGCCGGCCGGGGCCTGGAAATCGGGACCGACGGTGGCGCAGCCGCCGAGGGCGGCGGCGAGCGCGGAGACCAGTACGAGCTTGTTCAACATAGGCATATTCTTCATGACTCTCTTCATTCTTGATCAGTGGGCGCCCGACGCGCCGCCCGGCGACTTCACCTTGTCCGCCAGCCAGATCGCGGCGATGCAGGCGATCAGCACCAGGCCGATGATCCAGAAGCCGTCGTTGTAGGCCATGACATAGGACTCGCGCCGCACGATGCGGTCGAGCATGGCCAGCGCCTGGCCGCTTGCGGTAGCCGGGTCCATGCCGCCCGCAATGAAGCCCTGGGTCAGCTGTTCCAGGCGCTGCTGGGTCGGCAGCGCGTAGTTCGAGACCGCTTCGCCCAGGCGCGCCGAATGAAAGTGCTCGCGCGTGGTCAGGGCCGTCGCCAGCAGCGCGATGCCGATCGAGCCGCCCAGGTTGCGGGTCATGTTGAACAGGCTCGAGGCCGACGGCATGTCCTTCGGCGGCAGTCCCTGCATCGCGAAGTTCGACAGGGTCAGCATCACGAAGGGCTGGCCGATCGCGCGGATGATCTGGGTGACCATCAGCTGGTCGTAACCGGTGCTGGCGTCCATGAAGGCGTTCATCAGGCAGGAGCCGCCGAACAGCAGCAGGCCGAAGGAGCACAGGATGCGGTTGTCGACTTTCGAGGAAAGCGCCGCCGCGAACGGCATCACGAGCAGCTGCGGCAGACCGACCCAGGCGATGACTTCGCCGATCTGCATCGGCGTGTAGCCCGCGATCTGGCCCAGGTACAGGGGCAGCAGGAAAGAGGATCCATATAAACCCATGCCGGTGACCGCCGACAGCACGGTCGCGACCAGGAAGTTGCGCTGGCCGTAGAGGCGCAGGTTCACGAAAGGGTCGGGCCGCGAGAAGCTTACCGCCACCCAGCCCAGGATGCCCACCAGCGACAGCGATGCGAAGCTCACGATGAACGAGGACTCGAACCAGTCCTTCGAATTGCCCTCTTCCAGGAAGATGGTCAGGCAGGCCAGGCCCATCGCCATCAGGCCGATGCCGAGCCAGTCGGCATGGAACAGGGTCTTCAGGTTCGGCTTTTCCTTGTCCATCCCATACAGCATGCCGGCGATCAGGAGCACGCCCGGGACCCAGTTGATGTAGAAGATCGAGGGCCAGCCGTACAGCTCGGACAGGTAGCCGCCCAGGGTCGGGCCCATGGCCGGCGCCAGCGTGGCGGTGAGGCCGAAGATGGCCATGCCGACCGCGCGCCTGGATGCGGGCAGGCGCGTCACCACCAGCGTCATCGCCATCGGAATGAGGGCGCCGCCGGTGAAGCCCTGCAGCATGCGGAACACGATCATGCTTTCCAGGTTCCACGCCGCGCCGCACAGGGTCGAGAACACCAGGAACAGCGCGGTGGTGCCGATCATGTAGTTGCGCGCGCCGAGTGCGCGGGTAAACAGCGCGGTCATCGGGATCACGACGATCTCGGCGCACAGGTAGGCGGTCGAGATCCACGAGCCTTCTTCCTGCGTGGCCGACAGCGAGCCGAGGATGTCGCGCAGCGAGGAATTGGTGATCTGGATGTCGAGCACCGCCATGAAGGCGCCCAGCATGCCGGCGGCCACGGCGATCCAGGTGCGCGCGTCGATATGGGCGCCGTCGACCGGCGCGCCCGGGGCGGCGGCGGGCACGGCGGCCTTGCTGAGGCTGGTCATTGCGGATCCTTGGGGGACGACTTAGTGCGCCACAGCCGCGGTCCGGGTGGGCGCGGGCTCCTGGCCCAGTTCCACCTCGGCCACCACCGACATGCCCGGCACCAGGCGGCCGGCGTATTTCTTCACGTCGGCCGGGTCGAGCACGATCTTGACCGGCACGCGCTGGACGATCTTGGTGAAGTTGCCGGTCGCGTTATCGGCCGGCAGCAGCGCGAACTGGTTGCCCGAGGCCGGCGAGAAGCTGTGCACGCGTCCTTCAAGGTGCTTGCCGGGCAGCGCGTCGACTTCGAGCTCGACCTTCTGGCCCGGCGCCAGGCCGGCCAGCTGGGTTTCCTTGAAATTGGCGGTGACCCAGACCTCGTCCTCGACCACGGCCAGCAACTGCTGGCCCGGCTGCACGCGCGAACCGACTTCGACGCTGCGCCTGCCGACGCGGCCCGCCACCGGCGCCACGATCCGGTTGTAGGCCAGCTGCTGGCGCGCGTCCTTCAGTTGCGCCTGCAGCACCTTGACCTGGGCCTCGAGCACGTCGCGGCCGGCAGCGGCGGCCAGCACCTGGGCGCGCGCCGCGGCGGCGCCGTCGCGGCGGGCCGCCACATCGGCGTCGGCAGCGGCGCGCGCGGCGCGCGAGGCATCGACTTCCGCCTTCGAGACTGCCTTCATGGTCTCGTTGTACAGCTGGCCGAAGCGCTCGGCGTCCTGGCGCGCACGCACCAGCTGGGCCTCGGCCTGGCGGACCTGGGCGCCGGCGGCGTCGGCCTGCGCCCGCACCTGCGCCACCTGGGCGTCGGCCTGGGCGATCTGCTGCTGGGCGCTGGCGATCTGCGCCTCGATCTGCTCGACCCGCACGTGGTGGTCGGCCGGGTCCAGCTCGGCAATCACGTCGCCCGCCGCCACCTTCTGGTTATCGTCGACCAGCACGCGCGTCACCACGCCCGCCACCCGCGAGGACACCGGGTGCACGCGGCCGGTGACATAGGCATTCTCGGTCTCGACAAAGTGACTGCTGCGGTACCACATGCGCCCGCCCGCGCCGAGGGCGACCAGGGCGATCAGCGCCACCACGCCCAGCACGCGCTTGTTGGGCGGCGTCTTGCCGGGCGCCGCCGGTGCCGATCCGGTAGTCGGGACTGCCGGCTGGCCTGCAGCCGGGGTGTGCGATTCTGCCATGGGGTGGAACTCCGCTGAAAATGAAATGGGTCGTGCGCATTATTCGCCAAGCGCCTGGCGAAGTCAAGAAATGAAACGGTTGCATTTCATTTTGAGGTCGATTACATTACCCACCATGAGCAAAGCGATTCCCGATCCCAGCCCGCCCCTGAAGTCCGCCGGCCGCCCCAAGGCCTCGGAGGTCGCGGCGCGCACCCGGGAATTGATCGAGGTCGCCGGTTGCCTGTTCCTCAAGCATGGCTACACCGGCGTGAGCCTGGAAACCATCGCCCGCGAGGCGCGGGTGGCGGTACGAACCATCTATGTGAAGTTCGGCGGCAAGGCCGGCCTGCTCAAGGCCGTGCTGGCAGCGCGGCGCGCGCGCTTTTTCCCGGCCGAGAAGATGGACGTGGACCAGCGCCCGGTGCGCGAAGTCATCGGCGAGTTCGCCGGCTATTTCTACGACATGCTGTGCGAGCCCGATGCGATGACCCTGCAGCGTGTGGTCATGGCGGAAGCCGGCAGCAATCCGGAACTGGCGGACGCGTTCTATGAAGCCGGCCCGCGCATGACGCGCGAGATGCTCGAGCGCTACTTTGCGCGCCCGGACGTACGCGCGCAGTTGCGGGTCGACGTGCCGCTGACCCTGCTGCCCTCGCACCTGATCGCCTGCATCGTCGGCGACCCGGTGGTGCGCTACCTGTTCCCGGAGCGGGAACCAGGCCGCGAAGAAGCGCATCGCCTGCTTTCCGAACGGCTAGAGTTGTTTTACCGCAGCATTTTTTGACCAGATGGTCAAACTTGGGTCTGTGCGGCATCGCACCGACCTGGAGCAAGTACTTGTGACATTCTGACATCCTTATCAAGGAGGATGTCATGAACAATAAAACAACAGCGACCGTTGGCCGCGAGGAGGAAGCATGAGCAAGTCTTCTCGTTACGAATGGCGCGACCAGCAGGCAGCCCTGCAGGAGCGCGTGAAGGGTTTCCTCCAGAATCCCGACAACGAGCAACTGGAAGCAGTCGTTGCAGAAATGCGTGCCTACGCTGCCGCAGCCCAGGCAGGCACCATCGACATTCCGCAGCGCTTCATCGCATTCACGTAAGCAAGCGCTTACCCAACAAAGCCGCCCCACGCAAGCCGGGCGGTTTTTTTACGCCCTGCCCGGGCGCTTCAGGCCAGGGCCGGCGCAGGATCGCGCTGGGACTCGGTCTCGAAGTCGAACAGGCGGGTCAGGCAGTACACCTTGCGCGGGGCGCGGTGGCGTTCGTGGATTTCGCGGGTGGTTACTTCGACCCGGCACGGCTGGAGCGCGACCTGGCGCGGGTCGATCCTGTTCGGCGCAGCTTCCGCGAAGCGTGCCGCAAGCTGCTGGGAAATGGTGCCGTGGACGAGCTGTGGCTCGCCGTGGACCGTGGTCCTGAGCTCGAAACAGCGCGTTTCGGGCAGCACAAACACCGTCCCGACGTATTCATTGCCGTATTCGTACATAGCAGTCTCCCTGTAGCGTTGACACGCGACCGGCGGCAAGTGGCTTGCCGCCACACTTTCCCATCATAGCAAGTCAGATCGGCGCGCGCGGCTGTCACGATTGAAATCCTCGCCCTGCCGTTCGCGCCGTCGGAAGGCAGTTCGCGCCGGACCAGGGCCGCTTCGTCGCAAGCGCGGACGCGCGCCTGGCCGACTTCGCACAATGGCGCCATCAACCCACACAGGAGACCGCCATGCACCCGATCCATAGCACCGCCTTTGTTGCCATGTTCCTTGCCGGCGCCGCCGGCGCAGCCGAGCTGCGCATCCAGGTCGACGACCTCCGGTCGGCGCAGGGCAAGGTCATGATTGCCGTCTACGATTCGGCCGACAGCTTCCTCAAGCGACCGGCCAGGGCGGCCCGCGTGACGGCCGAGGCCGGCACTGTCAGCGCCCACATCAAGGACCTGCCGCCGGGCGAATACGGCATCGCCCTGTTCCACGACGCCAACGACAACGGCCGGATGGACAGCAATGCGATGGGCATTCCCACCGAAGACCACGCTTTCAGTAACAATGCCCGCGGCAACATGGGGCCGCCGACATTCGAACAGGTACGGTTCGCCCTGCCCGCGGCCGGCGCCACCGCCACCATCAGCCTGCGCTGAGGAGCGGCCATGGACCGCCGCCGCTTTCTCGCAGGGCTGACCCGCAGCGGATTGGGCCTGGGCGCACTTGGCCTGGCGGGTGGCGCGCGCGCCGACGCGGCAAGCTGGCGCCGCTTCCACGCCGCCCTGGACCGCACGCCCGCACTGGCGGTGTATGCCGATACGGTGGGCAGCCAGGCCGGCGAAGCGGCCCTCAGCGGCCGTCTGCCGGCCGAGCTGCGCGGCAGTTTCTACCGTAACGGCCCGGGCCGCTTCGAGCTGGGCGGCGAGCGCTACCACCACTGGTTCGACGGCGACGGTTTCGCGCAGCGCTGGACGATTGCCGACGGCCGGGTCCAGCACCTGGGCCGCTTCGTCGAGACGCGCCGCTTCCTCGACGAGTCGCAGGCCGGGCAATTCCTGTATCCGTCCTTCGGCACCTATGTCGCGCGCCGGGGCTTTCGCGACAACGACAGCCTGAACGCCGCCAATACCAACCTGCTCCCCTTCGCCGGCCGCGTGTACGCGCTGTGGGAAGGCGGCTCGGCCACGGAAGTCGATCCGGGGACCCTGGCGACCATCGGCCTGAAGACCTGGCGCGACGATCTGCGCGCGATGCCGTTTTCGGCGCATCCAAAAATCGATCCGCAGGGCGGCATGTGGAATTTCGGCGCCCTGCCCGGTTCCGACCGCATCGCGCTGTACCAGATCGGGACCGATGGCCAGGTCCGGCGCACCGGCCTGGTGCCGGTGCCGCGGCAGGCCATGGTGCACGACTTCGCGGTCAGTGCCAGGCACCTGATCTTCCTGGTGCCGCCCTACGATCTCACGCCAGACAGGGAGCTGAGCTTCGCCGAACGCCACGTATGGGCCGGCAGCGGCCCGGATGCGCGCCCGCTGCGCGTGGTCGTGGTGGCCAAGGACACGCTTGCGGTGCGCACGATATTCGAGCTGCCCCCGCGCATGGTTTTCCATTTCGGGAACGCCTGGGAAGATGGCGACTGCACCCGCTTCGACGTGGTGCTGCACGAGGGCGACGTGCTGGCCGAACTCGGCGGCCTGATGGTCGGTGAACGCCGCGCCAGCCTCCGGAACCGCAGCGCGACGCTGCAGGTGTGCCTCGACTACGCCACCGGCCAGGCCGCGACCAGCCGATTGTTCGGCGCCAGCGAGTTCCCGCGCGTGATGCCGCAGGTGGTGGGCAGGCGCCACCGCCGCCTGGCGCTGCTCGGCGGTGACGGCCCCGTCCTCTCGAGCGTGAACCTGGTGGACACCGACACCGGCAAGGTCGACGGCTACCATTTCGGCGCCGGCTGGCAGGTCGAGGAGCATGTGCTGGTGCCGCGCCGCCACGCGCGCTCGGAAACCGACGGCTACCTGGTGGGCGTGGCCCAGGATTTGCGCAAGGGGGTCGGCGTGATGACGGTGTTCGACGCGGCGCATGTGGCGGACGGTCCGCTGGCGCTGGCACGCCTGCCCTATCGCACACCGCACTGCTTTCATGGTAATTTCTTATCTGCATGATCAATACACCCTCCCTTTCCGAGCGCCACGACACCATGCGCGAGCGCGGCCATCCGCTGGAACTGATTCCGCTGTTCCGCCGCTGGCCGTCCTCGCTCGGGCGCAACCTGCTCTATACGATGATCTGGAGCAGCCTGCTCGGGCTGGCGCTGACGGTGCTGCAACTGCTGTTCGGCCGCGCCGGCATCGGGTTCGTGCGCCTGCTGCTGGCCACCCTCGTCATCAGCAACCTGATCGGCTTCATGATCCACGGCGCGCTGCATCTCCTCGAACGATATCTGCCACGCGAGAACATCCGGCTATTTCGCAGCGCCCAGGTGCTGGCGATCGCCGCGGCCAGTGTGATCGGCATCCCCTTCGGCAATGCGCTCATGGTCGGCAAGAGTCCGCTGCGTTTCTACCAGACCAGCGGCGCCCTGGTGTACCTGCTGCTGTTCGGCCTGATGACGGCCGGCCTGATGGTGCTGGTGCTGGTGGCGGGCGAACGGCGCCTGCGCCGCGCCGCCGAGACGGCGCGCCAGCAGGAGCAGATCGCCGCCGCCGGGCGCCTGGTGGCCGAGGCGCGCCTGCGCGCGCTGCAGGCCCAGATCGAACCGCACTTCCTGTACAACACCCTGGCCAACGTGCTCGGCCTGATCGACCGGCAGCCGGCCAAGGCGCGCCGCATGCTGGAACGCTTCATCGACTACCTGCGCGCCAGCCTGTCGGCCAGCCGTGCCGAGCATGCCACCCTGGGCGCAGAGCTGGAGCTGGCCGGCGCCTACCTCGACGTGCTGGGTGTGCGACTGGAAGGGCGCCTGCGCTGGCGCGTCGACGTCGCTGCCGGCCTGCGCAGCTTGCCGATCGCGCCGATGCTGCTCCAGCCGCTGGTCGAGAACGCGATCATGCACGGCATCGAGCCGATGCTGGAAGGCGGCGAGATCGCGATCGGCGCGCGCGTGGACGGCGACTCCCTGTGCATCGAAGTGTGCGATACCGGCATGGGCCTGCACCCGGGCACGGCGGCTCCCCGCCCCGGCAGCGGCGTCGGCCTGTCCAACCTGCGCGAGCGCCTGCGCCAGCTGTACGGCAAGAGCGCCCAGCTGCAGCTGGTCGAGAATCCCGCAGGCGGCGTCACCGCGCGCCTCCTGCTTCCCCTGTCAGCCAACCACCTGGTGCCATCATCGACCATCCCCACGCCCTGATCGCGGACGACGAACCGCATCTGCTCGACTACATGGAATCGCAGCTGGCCCTGGCCTGGCCGGAACTGCGCGTCACCCGCGCCGCCAACGGCGTGCAGGCGCTGGCGCTGATCGACGAGCTGGCGCCGCAGGTCGTGTTCCTGGACATCCAGATGCCGGGACTGAACGGCATCGAGCTGGCGGCGCGCCTGTGCGACGGCAGCCGTCCGCCGCGCGTGGTGTTCACCACCGCGCATGAGCATTACACGCTGCAGGCCTTCGAGCAGGCGGCCTTCGATTACCTGCTCAAGCCGATCGGGCTGGAGCGCCTGTCGCGCACGGTGGCGCGGCTGAAGGGCGCCCTGGCCGCGCCGGCACCGGCCGCCGATGCGCTGGCGAGCCTGCAGGCGGCATTGCGGCAACTCGGCGTGCCCGCGGCCCCGCCGCCCCTGCAGTGGATCCGCGCGGCCAAGGGACAGGAAACGCGGCTGATCGCCATCGACGAGGTGATCTACTTCCAGAGCAACGACAAGTACACCAGCGTGTTCCTGTCCGATGGCGAAGCGCTGATCCGCACGCCGCTGAGCAAATTGAAGGAACAGCTGGACCCGCAGCAGTTCTGGCAGATCCACCGCGGGGTGATCGTCGCGGCGCGCCAGGTGGCGGGCACGCGCACCGACTTCCGCGGGCGCCTGCAGGTGCGCCTGAAAGGGCGCGATGAACAGCTGGTGGTGAGCCGCAACTACGTGGACCTGTTCAAGCAGATGTAGCGCAGGCAAAAAAAACGGGACCAGTGCGAGCCAGGTCCCGTTTCACCGCATCGTTCAGGGAACGATCACTTCTTGCGCGCCGGCGGCAGGTCGGTACAGACGCCCTTGTAGACTTCCGCCGCCATGCCGATCGATTCGCCCAGGGTCGGGTGCGGGTGGATGGTCTTGCCGATATCCACGCCGTCCGCGCCCATCTCGATGGCCAGCGCCACTTCGCCGATCATGTCGCCGGCATTGGTGCCGACGATGGTGCCGCCGATGATGCGCTTGGTCTCGGCGTCGAACAGCAGCTTGGTGAAGCCTTCGTCGCGGCCGTTGGCGACCGCGCGGCCGCTGGCGTTCCACGGGAAGTGGCCCTTCTCGACCTTGATGCCTTTCTGCCTGGCTTCGTCCTCGGTCAGGCCGACCCACGCCACTTCCGGATCGGTATAGGCCACCGACGGGATCACCTTGGCGTCGAAATACGCCTTCTCGCCGTGCGCCGCCTCGGCCGCCACGTGGGCTTCGTGCACCGCCTTGTGCGCCAGCATCGGCTGGCCCACCAGGTCGCCGATGGCGAAGATGTGCGGCACGTTGGTGCGCATCTGGCCGTCCACGCCGATGAAGCCGCGGTCGGTCACCGCCACGCCGGCCTTCTCGGCGGCGATCTTCTTGCCGTTCGGGCTGCGGCCCACGGCCACCAGCACCAGGTCGTACAGCTGCGGTTCCGGTGCGGCGGCGCCGGCTTCGGCGGCTTCGAAGGATACCTTGATCCCTTCCGGCAGCGCTTCCACGCCGACGGTCTTGGTCTTCAACATGATGTTGTCGAAGCGGTGCGCGTTGTACTTCTGCCAGACCTTGACCGCCTCGCGGTCGGCGCCCTGCATCAGGCCGTCCATCATCTCGACCACGTCGATGCGCGCACCCAGGGTCGAGTACACGGTGGCCATCTCCAGGCCGATGATGCCGCCGCCGATGACCAGCATGCGCTTGGGCACCTGGCGCAGTTCCAGCGCGCCGGTCGAATCGACGATGCGCGGGTCTTCCGGCACGAAGGGCAGCTTCACCACCGCCGAACCGGCGGCGATGATCGCCTTGGCGAACTTGACGACTTTCTTGCTGCCGTCTGCCGCCGTGACTTCGATGTGGTTCGGGCTGAGGAACTGGCCCACGCCCTGCACCACATTGACCTTGCGCGCCTTGGCCATGAAATTCAGGCCGCCGGTCATCTTCTTGATCACGCCATCCTTGTAGGCGCGCAGCTTGTCGATGTCCACATCGGGCTTGGCGAAGCTCACGCCCAGGTCGGCCATGTGCGCGGTCTCGTCCATGATGTGCGCCACGTGCAGCAGCGCCTTGGACGGGATGCAGCCCACGTTCAGGCAGACGCCGCCCAGGGTCGCGTACTTCTCGACCAGCACGGTGTTCATGCCCAGGTCCGCCGCGCGGAAGGCGGCCGAATAGCCGCCCGGACCCGCGCCCAGCACCATCATCTCGCATTCGATGTCGACCTGGCCGCTGTAGCTGGCCGCGTCCGGCGCCGGCGCTGCCGCCGGCGTGGCGGCAGGCGCCGGGTGCGCCGGTGCGTAGGAGTCGGTCGGCTTGGCGGCGGCGGTCGGCGCCGCGGCGGCCGGCGCGACGGCCTGCGCCGGCTGGGCCGCAGCCGGCGCAGGCGCTGCCGCGCCCGCAGCCGATTCCTCGACCATCAGGAGCAGCGAACCTTCGTTCACCTTGTCGCCGACCTTCACCTTGATTTCCTGGACCACGCCGGCATGGGTCGACGGGATCTCCATGCTGGCCTTGTCCGATTCGACGGTAACCAGCGACTGGTCGACCTTGATGCTGTCGCCCGGCTTCACCAGCAGTTCGATGATCTCGACGTCCTTGAAGTCGCCGATGTTCGGAACCTTTACTTCAACAGTGCTCATGCTCGGCTCCTTACAGTAGGGTCTTGCGCAGGTCGGCCAGGACGTCGGCCAGGTAGGCGGCGAAGCGGGCAGCGCCGGCGCCATCGATCACGCGGTGGTCGTAGGACAGCGACAGCGGCAGCATCAGGCGCGGCTGGAAGGCGGCGCCGTCCCATACCGGCTTCATCGCCGACTTCGACAGGCCCAGGATCGCCACTTCCGGTGCGTTGATGATCGGCGTGAAGGCCGTACCACCGATGCCGCCCAGCGACGAGATGGTGAAGGTCGCGCCCTGCATCGCGCTCGGCGACAGCTTGCCGTCGCGCGCGGCGGCGGACAGTTCGCCCATTTCGACCGCGATCTGCGAGATCGTCTTCTTGTCGGCATCCTTCACGACCGGCACCACCAGGCCGTTCGGGGTGTCTGCCGCGAAGCCGATGTTGTAGTACTGCTTGAGGATCAGGCTGGCGCCGTCTTCCGACAGCGACGAATTAAATTGCGGGAACTTCTTCAGCGCAGCAACCGAGGCCTTGATGACGAAGGCCAGCATGGTCAGCTTGACGGTCGACTTCTGCTTGGCCAGCGCGGCGTTCGAATCGACGCGGAACTGCTCCAGGTCGGTGACGTCGGCGTCCTCGAAATGGGTCACGTGCGGGATCATGACCCAGTTGCGGTGCAGGTTCGGGCCCGAGATCTTCTTGATGCGCGGCAGGGCCACGGTCTCGGTCGGGCCGAACTTCGAGAAGTCCAGCGACGGCCAGGCCAGCACCTGCATGCCGTTGCCGGAACCGCCCGATTGCGCCGGTGCGCTTGCTGTCGGGCCGGCAGCCATCACGCCCTTGACGAAGCCCTGCACGTCCTGCTGGGTGATGCGGCCTTTCGGGCCGGTGCCCGGCACGCGCGCCAGGTCCACGCCCAGTTCGCGGGCGAACTTGCGGATCGACGGCGACGCGTGGGCTTTGGAGCCGGTGACGCCTGGCGCCGGCGCGGCGGCTGCCGGTGCCGGCGCGGCGGCTGGTGCCGGCGCTGCGGCTGCGGCAGGCGCCGGAGCGGCGGCGGCCGCGGGCGCGGCGGCAGCGGCGCCGCCGGTGGATTCGAGCAGCAGCACCAGCGAACCCTTGGCGACCTTGTCGCCGACTTTTACTTTGATTTCCTTCACCAGGCCGGCGTGGCTGGACGGGATCTCCATGCTCGCCTTGTCCGATTCGACCGTGATCAGGGACTGGTCGACCTTGATCTGGTCGCCCGGCTTGACCATCAGTTCGATGACTTCGACTTCCTTGAAGTCGCCGATGTCGGGCACCGTGACTTCGACGATACCGCCCGCTGCTGCGGGAGCGGCAGCGGCAGCGGCAGGTGCCGGGGCAGCTTCGGCCGCCGGTGCGGCAGCGGCAGCTGCCGGGGCAGCGGCGGCCGCGGGTGCGGCGGCGTCGCCGGCTTCTTCCAGCAGCAGCACCAGCGAACCCTCGGCGACCTTGTCGCCGACCTTGACCTTGATTTCCTTTACCACGCCGGCGTGGCTCGACGGGATTTCCATGCTCGCCTTGTCCGACTCGACGGTCACCAGCGACTGGTCGACCTTGATCGTGTCGCCCGGCTTGACCATCAGCTCGATGACTTCCACTTCCTTGAAGTCGCCGATATCAGGGACTTTGACTTCCACAATGCTCATAGTGTTAGCTCCAATTATTCTTTGAGTTAGCCTCAGCCCGCCATCCCGGCACGGGGCCGGGACGACGGATGAGCATTACACGGTCACAGGATTCGGCTTGTTCTGGTCGATGCCGTACTTGGCAATCGCCTGCGACACGATGGCGCGGTCGATCTTGCCTTCGTCCGCCAGCGAACGCAGCGCCGCCACGGTCACATAGTAACGGTTCACCTCGAAGAACTCACGCAGCTTGACGCGCGAATCCGAGCGGCCGAAGCCGTCGGTGCCCAGCACCTTGTAGCTGCGGTCCTTCGGCATGAAGGCGCGGATCTGCTCGGCGAACAGGCGCATGTAGTCGGTGGTCGCGACGATCGGCCCGGAGGTGTTCTGCAGCAGCGAGGTCACGTAGGGCACGCGCTGCTCCTGCTCCGGGTTGACCATGTTCCAGCGTTCGCAATCCTGGCCGTCACGGGCCAGCAGCGTCAGCGACGGCGCCGACCACACGTCGGCGGCCACGCCCCAGTCCTTGGCCAGCAGCTCGGCGGCGAAAATCGATTCGCGCAGGATGGTACCGCAGCCGATCAGCTGGACGCGGTGTTGCGCTTCCTTCGCGCCTTCCTGCAGCAGGTACATGCCCTTCAGGATGCCCTCTTCCTGGCCCGGCTTCAGGCCCGGATGCGCGTAGTTCTCGTTCATGATGGTGATGTAGTAGAACACGTCTTCCTGTTCCGTCACCATGCGGCGCAGGCCGTCCTGGATGATCACCGCCACTTCGTGCCCGAAGGTCGGGTCGTAGGGCAGGCAGTTCGGCACGGTCGCGGCGATGATGTGGCTGTGGCCGTCCTCGTGCTGCAGGCCTTCGCCGTTGAGCGTGGTGCGGCCGGCGGTGCCGCCCATCAGGAAGCCGCGCGCGCGGATGTCGCCCGCCAGCCAGACCAGGTCGCCCACGCGCTGCATGCCGAACATCGAGTAGAAGGTGTAGAACGGGATCATCTGGCGGTTGTTCGACGAGTACGAGGTCGCCGCGGCGATCCACGAGCTCATGCCGCCCGCTTCGTTGATGCCTTCCTGCAGGATCTGGCCGGCCTTGTCTTCACGGTAGTACATCACCTGGTCGCGGTCGACCGGCTCGTACAGCTGGCCCTGCTGGTTGAAGATGCCGATCTGGCGGAACAGGCCTTCCATGCCGAAGGTACGCGATTCGTCGACCAGGATCGGCACGATGCGCTGGCCGATGCTCGGGTCCTTCAGCAGGCTGGTGATCACGCGCACATAGGACTGGGTGGTCGAGATCTCGCGGCCTTCCGGGGTCGGCTCGATCACCGCCTTGAAGGTGGCCAAAGGCGGCACCACCAGGTTCTCGTCGGCCTTGGCACGGCGTTGCGGCAGGTAGCCGCCCAGGGCCTTGCGGCGCTCGTGCAGGTACTGCATTTCAGGCGCGTCGTCGGACGGCTTGAAGAACGGGATCTCGGCCAGCTTGTCGTCGGGAATAGGAATGTTGAAGCGGTCGCGCATCTCGCGGATGGCGGCGTCGTCCAGCTTCTTGGTCTGGTGCGCGGTGTTGCGCGCCTCGCCCGACTTGCCCATGCCGAAGCCCTTGACGGTCTTCACCAGCAGCACGGTCGGCGAACCCTTGTTCTCCTGCGCGTTCTTGAACGCGGCGTAGATCTTGTGCGGGTCGTGGCCGCCGCGGGTCAGGCGCCAGATGTCGTCGTCGCTCATGTTGGCGACCATCTTGAGCAGCTCGGGGTGCTTGCCGAAGAAGTGCTTGCGCACGTAGGCGCCGTCCTTGGCCTTGTAGTTCTGGTATTCGCCGTCGACGGTTTCCATCATCACGCGCTGCAGGATGCCGTCCTTGTCCTTCGACAGCAGGGCGTCCCACTGCGAGCCCCAGATGACCTTGACCACGTTCCAGCCGGCGCCGCGGAAGTCCGCTTCGAGTTCCTGGATGATCTTGCCGTTACCGCGCACCGGGCCGTCCAGGCGCTGCAGGTTGCAGTTGACCACCATGACCAGGTTGTCGAGGCGTTCGCGCGCGGCCATGCCGATCGCGCCCATCGATTCCGGCTCGTCCATCTCGCCGTCGCCGCAGAAGACCCAGACCTTGCGGTTCTCGGTGTCGGCGATGCCGCGCGCGTGCAGGTACTTCAGGAAGCGCGCCTGGTAGATCGCCATCAGCGGCCCCAGGCCCATCGACACGGTCGGGAACTGCCAGAAGTCCGGCATCAGTTTCGGGTGCGGGTACGAAGACAGGCCCTTGCCGTCGACTTCGCGGCGGAAGTTCAGCATCTGCTCTTCGGTGATGCGGCCTTCCAGGTAGGCGCGCGCGTAGATGCCGGGCGAGGAGTGGCCCTGGATGTACAGCAGGTCGCCGCCGTGCTCTTCGGTCGGGGCGTGCCAGAAGTGGTTGAAGCCGATGCCCAGCATGTTGGCCAGCGAGGCGAACGAGGAGATGTGGCCGCCCAGGTCGCCGTCGGCGCGGTTGGCCTTGACCACCATCGCCATCGCGTTCCAGCGCATCCACGAGCGCAGGCGCTCTTCGTATTCCAGGTTGCCCGGGCAGTTCACGTTCAGGTGGGCCGGAATCGTGTTGACGTAGGCGGTGTTGCTCGAGAACGGAATGTGGGCGCCGCGGCGGCGCGCCAGGTCGACCATCCGTTCCATCAGGTAGTGCGCGCGCTCGGTGCCTTCATGTTCGATCACCGCCTCCAGCGCATCCAGCCATTCCTGGGTTTCGATGGTGTCGGGGTCGTTGGCAGCTTGTGCCGTCAACTGGTCGAGTTGAGCTGACATTAATGCGTCTCCTTGAGTTGCGCCCCGACCGCTCTCTGGAATGGCTGGTGGCGTATGGTGAAATTCAAATATCTGAAAATAAACTCTTCGATTCTACCAGTGGGCTTTGGGTTTTTCAAATTGCGATATGTGATTTCATAATGCGGGATTGCATGCTGCACCTGCACATTTTGCAGGGTGGACGGCTGCGCATCCGCTGGCTGGACGCGCGGACGGCGAAGCCGTCCACCCTACGTCCATCCTGAAACGAAGCGATCGGCACGTGCTCCCACCTTCGGCCCAGCCAACGACTAAATATGACAATGCTTCGCCCGTCGCGGCGCGCGATATGGATGGCGGCCTTATAATTTGCTTTTTGCCTAGCCGTGAGCCAAAACATGCCAGCCCAGAACATCGACGGAGTCCTCCTTTCCCAACAACTGCGCGGCGAAATCGCCCAGCGCGCCGCCAAACTGACCGCCGCCGGCAAGCAGCCCGGCCTGGCGGTCATCCTGGTCGGCGAGGACCCGGCGAGCCACGTCTACGTGCGCAACAAGGTCAAGGCCTGCGGCGACGTCGGTTTTCACTCGGTGCTGGAAAAGTACGACGCCGACCTGAGCGAAGCGGCCCTGCTCGAGCGCATCGCGGCCCTGAACGCCGACCCGAGCATCCACGGCATCCTGGTGCAGATGCCGCTGCCCAAGCACATCGACCCGAGCAAGGTCATCGAAGCCATCGCCACCAGCAAGGACGTCGACGGCTACTCGGTGCTGTCGGCCGGTGAACTGGTCGCCAACCTGCCGGGCTTCCGCCCCTGCACCCCGTACGGCTGCATGAAGCTGATCGACACCACCGGCATCGACCTGCGCGGCAAGCACGCGGTCGTGATCGGCCGCTCGAACACGGTCGGTAAACCAATGGCCCTGCTGCTCTTGCAAGCCAACGCCACCGTCACCATCTGCCATAGCGCGACCCCGGACCTGGGCCTGTACACCCGCCAGGCCGACGTCGTGGTCGCCGCCGTCGGCCGCCGCAACACCCTGACCGCCGATATGGTCAAGCCGGGCGCGGTCGTGATCGACGTCGGCATGAACCGCGACGACGCGGGCAAGCTGTGCGGCGACGTGGATTACGCCGGCGTACGCGAAGTCGCGGCGCACATCACCCCGGTCCCGGGCGGCGTCGGACCGATGACGATCACCATGCTGTTGATGAACACCGTGGAGTCCGCAGAACGCGTGCACTCCAGTAGCCAACACTGCCCCAGCCAGGCAACGGGAATGGAACCGAAGCCCGGCGTGGCCTGAACCCTAAAAGGAACGCCATGACCATCGCTACCAGCAATCCCCTCCTCGATTTTTCGGGCCTGACCCGGTTCGACCAGGTCAAGCCGGAGCACGTGACCCCGGCCATCGAGCAACTCATCAAGCAGGCGGCCGACGTGGTCGCCCGGCTGGAAGCGCCTTCCGACCAGATCAGCTGGGACAGCTTCGTGGTGCCGCTCGAGGAAGCCACCGAGCGCCTGGGCCGCGCCTGGGGCGTGGTCAACCACCTGAACCACGTGGCGGACACGCCCGAGCTGCGCGCCACCTACAACGAGAACCAGCCCAAGGTCATCGAGTTCTGGACCTCGATCGGCCAGAACGAGGCGCTGTTCGCCAAGTACAAGATGCTGCGCGCCGGCGCAGACTACGACAGCCTGAGCCCGGCGCGCAAGCGCATCGTCGAGAACGCGCTGCGCGACTTCCGCCTGGGCGGCGCCGAACTGCCCGACGATAAAAAGGAACGCTTCGCCGAGATCCAGGAACAGCAGTCCGCAACAAGCACCCGCTTCTCGCAGAACGTGCTGGACGCCACCAACGACTACAAGCTGCTGGTCGAGAACGAAGACGAACTGTCGGGCATCCCGGACGACGTCAAGGCCGCCGCGCGCGCTTCGGCCGAGAAGGACGGCAAGGCCGGCTGGCAGTTCACCCTGCACTTCCCATCCTACTACCCGGTGCTGCAGTTCTGCGACAACCGCGCCTTGCGCGAAACCATCTACCGCGCCAGCAGCACCAAGGCCTCGGATGCCGGCACCATGTTCAGCAAGGCCGCCGAGTGGGACAACACCGCCAACATCGTCAAGCTGCTGCAGCTGCGCCATGAAGAAGCCCAGCTGCTGGAGTACGCCAGCTTCGCCGAGGTCTCGCTGGTGCCGAAGATGGCCGAGAGCCCGCAGCACGTGGTCGAGTTTCTCGAAGACCTGGCCAAGCGCGCCCGTCCGTTCGCCGAGAAGGACCTGGAAGAGCTGCGCGCCTTCGCGCGCGACGAGCTGGGTATCGAAGACATGCAATCCTGGGACGTGGCCTATGCGTCCGAGAAGCTGCGCGAGCGGCGCTATGCCTTCTCCGAGAAGGAAGTGAAGGAATACTTCCCCGAGCCGAAAGTGGTGCAGGGCCTGTTCACGGTCATCCAGGACCTGTTCGGCGTGCAGATCAAATCCGATGACGCGCCGGTATGGCATCCGGACGTGCGCTTCTTCCGCATCGAGCGCGACGGCCAGCTGGTCGGCCAGTTCTACCTCGACCTGTATGCGCGCGAAGGCAAGAACCAGGGCGCCTGGATGGACGATGCGCGCGGCCGCCGCGTCACGTTCGGGGGCATCGTGCAGACCCCGATCGCCTACCTGACCTGCAACTTCACCCCGCCGGCGCTGGTGGACGGCAAGCAGCAGCCGTCGCTGTTCACCCACGACGAAGTCATCACCCTGTTTCACGAGTTCGGCCACGGCCTGCACCACATGCTGACCGAAGTCGAGGAACTGTCGGTGTCGGGCATCTCGGGCGTGGAATGGGACGCGGTGGAGCTGCCTTCGCAGTTCATGGAAAACTTCTGCTGGGAGTGGGACAAGCTGCAGCAGATGACCGCGCACGTCAAAACCGGCGAGCCGCTGCCGCGCGCCTTGTACGACAAGATGCTGGCGGCGAAGAACTTCCAGTCCGGGATGATGACGCTGCGCCAGGTCGAGTTCTCGCTGATCGACATGCACCTGCACTACGATTTCGATCCGAAAGCCGAGCGCACGGTGCAGGGGCTGATCGACGACATCCGCCGGCAGTTCTCGGTGATGATCCCGCCGAGCTTCAACCGCTTCCAGCATTCGTTCGGCCACATCTTCTCGGGCGGCTACGCGGCCGGCTACTACAGCTACAAGTGGGCCGAGGTGCTGTCGGCGGACGCCTATGCCGCGTTCGAAGAGGCCTTGGAGTCGGGCCAGCTGCAGGAGACCGGCAAGCGCTTCCAGCAGGAGATCCTGGCGGTGGGCGGCTCGCGTCCGGCGCTGGAGTCGTTCCGGGCCTTCCGCGGCCGCGAACCCTCGATCGATGCGCTGCTGCGCCATAGCGGCATGATCCAGGGCGGCGGCGCGCAAAGCAACATCGGCGCCTGATCCACCAAAGGGTGGCCCTTCATGGCCGCCCCCTTCTTTTGCAAGCACATGACCCGCATCGACTTCCATACCAACATCCCCGACAAGCTGGCCTACGCCTGCCGCCTGGCCCGCAAGGCGTATGCATCCAAAGCCAGGGTCGTGCTGCTGGCCGAGGATGCCGCGCAGGCCGAGGCGCTGAACGCGGCGCTGTGGACGTTGTCCAGCACCGACTTCATCCCGCACGTGCTGGCCGGCGACCCGCTGGCCGCCGAGACGCCGGTGATCGTGACCGCCGACGAAGGCGCCGAACTGCCGCATCATGAGATGCTGGTCAACCTCACCCGCCGCACGCCCGCTAAACTGGGGCAATTCGCGCGCGTGTTCGAGATCATCTCGATCGACGAAGACGACGCCGCCGCCGGGCGCCAGCGCTATGTCGCCTACAAGAAGCAGAACTATCCGCTTACCCACTTCGTCGCAGGACAGTCATGAACCAGAACGCCCCGTTCGACCCGAGCATCCCGGTACTGACCGAAGTCGTCACCGAGCCGATGGCGCCCACGCCGGCGCCGGCGCCTGCGCCTGCGGCCGAAGGGCTGGAACGCCGCGCCAGCGAGCGCTGGACCGGCGAGGAATGGAGCGTGCTGGAGCGCCGCGTGACCGAGCGCGTGCTGCAGCAGCTGCAGGGCCGGGTCGACTTCGTGCTCGAACAGCGCGTGCGCGACGCCATGGCCGACGCCATGCAGCGCACCCTCGACAGCTTCACCGCCGACCTGCGCACCGGCCTGCACGAGGCGCTGGGCGAGGTCGTGCGCCAGGCGGTGACGCAAGAGCTCGAGTATCTGCGCACGTAGGGTGGGCGGCTTTGCCGGCCGCGCGTTCAACTCCCGCTTGATCTGACGCACCCTACAATTTCGGCGCCAAACTAACATGCGTCGATGCCCTACTACCGCCGCTCCCTGACCGGTACGACCTACTTCTTCACGGTCGTCACGCATCGTCGCCGCCCCATCCTGTGCGATGAGCCCGTGCGGCTTGCCTTGCGCCACGCCATCGAACGCGTGCGTGCGCGTCTGCCGTTCGCTATCGATGCGATGGTGTTGATGCCTGATCATCTGCATTGCATCTGGACCTTGCCCGAGGGTGACGCCGACTTCTCGTCCCGCTGGTCGCAAATCAAGCACCATGTCTCGTTCTCGTGCGGGCGGCTGTATCCCATGACGCTGTCGAGATCCCGTCAGGACCGAGGCGCGGCTGCGATCTGGCAGCGCCGATTCTGGGAGCACCAGATCCGGAACGAAGCCGACATGGAACGCCATGTCGATTACATTCACTTCAACCCGGTCAAGCATGGATTGGTAAGCAGTGCATCGGCGTGGCCGTATACGACGTTTGGGCGGTTTGTTCGCAATGGGGTGTATCCGATTGAATGGGGCGGCAACGCGGCGTGCGACAGTATGGAGTTCGAATAGCGCCGCCCCAGTGCGCACGTCAGTTGGACGCGCGGACGGCGGAGCCGTCCACCCTACGGTAAGATTGCAGCCTCTGCAATCATCCGGCAGCTCCAGTGAACCGAAAGATCCTGATCGCCGCGCTCGCGGGCGCGGGCGTCGCCATTGCCGGCGCCGTCCTGTATTTCACCGACACCATCGAGCGCCAGCCGGGCGCCATCGCCGTGTTCACCCCGAAGGTGGCGAAGACGCTGCCCTTCTGGCCCGCGCGCATCACGACCCTGGCCGGCGACGGCATTCCCGGCATGCTTGATGGCCCCGCCGCGGCGAGCCGCTTCGACGACCCGTTCGGCGTCGCCCTCGACCGCCGCGGCACGGTCTACGTCGCCGATGCCGGCATCAGCAACCGCATCCGCAGCATCGCGCCCGACGGCAGCGTGGCCACCTTCGCCGGCAGCCGCGAAGGCTTCCAGGACGGCGTCGGCAGCGCCGCGGCCTTCCACACGCCGTCCGCCATCGCCTTCGACCACCTGGGCAACCTGTACGTCGCCGATACCGGCAACCACGCCATCCGCAAGATCACGAAGGACGGCGGCGTTACCACCCTGGCCGGCAACGGCAGCCCGGGCGAGCGTGACGGCGTCGGACGCGCGGCGCAATTCAACGGGCCGGTCGGCCTGGCCGTGGACGACGCCGGCGTCGTCTACGTGGCCGATACCTACAACGACCGCATCCGCCGCATCGGCCGCGACGGCGCGGTCACGACCATCGCCGGCAGCGGCAAGCCCGGCAACGCCGACGGCGTGGGCAGCGCCGCCGCCTTCGACACCCCGAGCGCGGTCGCGGTCACGACCAACGGCACGCTCTACGTAGCCGATACCGGCAACAACGCGATCCGCCGGATCGCCCTGGATGGCACGGTCACCACCATCGCGGTCCCGCCCGAAGGCGAGCGCCGGGCGCCGCTGCGGCGCCCGGCGCTGCGGCGCCCGGTCGGCCTGGCGCTGACGCGCGACGGCTACCTGTATATCGCCGCCGGTTCCGGCGGGCGCATCCTGCAGCGCACGCCCGACGGCGAGATCGGTCCGCTGCCGGATGCCGACCTGCCGGCCTCCGGCGACGGCTTCGGGCCCGACGGCAAGGTCCAGCTCTACGGCCCGCGCGGCATCGCGGTCGAGCGCGACGGCAGCCTGGTGGTGGCCGATGCCGAAGCCCACCGCCTGCACCGGCTGGCGCGCCCGCGGCCGGGCGAAGCGGCGCCGGCGCGGCCGCAACCGGTGGCCGTCGCGCGCCAGCAAGCGATGCCCTGGCCGGTCGGCCCGCAAGACAGCGTGCACGAGGTGGTCGGCGTGATGGGCGAGGTGCGCGGCAGCTACAACGGCGAAAGCCGCGACCACTTCCACGCCGGCCTCGACGTGCGCGCCGACGTCGGTTCGACCGTGCTGGCCGTGCTCCCCGCAAAGGTGTCGGACCCCTACGCCAACTGGGGCTTCGACTCGCTCAGCGAAGGCATCAGCATCGGTCCGCTGTCCTACATCCACATGCGGGTGGGGCGCGATCGCCGTGGCAAGCCGCTCGATGCGCGCTTCCGGATATTGACGGGCGAGCGCGGCAGGCCGGAACGCGTGCGGGTGCCGCGCGGCACCCGCTTCGCCGTGGGCGACCCGCTCGGCACCATCAATGCGATGGCCCACGTCCACCTCGACTATTACCAGGGCGGCGCGGTGGTCAATCCGCTCAGCCTGCCGTTCGTGGGCTTCACCGACACGGTGGCACCGCACATCAACAGCATCGCCCTGTTCGACACGGCCGGCAAGCGCCTGCGTGCGCCCGTGGGCACGCGCAAGCGCCCGGTGGCGGACAAACGCCTGCGCGTGCCGCGCTCGCTGGGCGAGGTGCACATCGTGGTCGACGCCTACGACCAGGTGAACGGCAACCTGGCGCGCCGCCGCCTCGGCCTGTACAAGCTCGGCTACCAGCTGCTGCATGCCGACGGCACGCCCGTGGCCGGTTTCGAGCGCCCGCTGATCACCCAGGTGTACGACCGCCTGCCGCGCAATCCGGAAGCCGTCAAGCTGGTGTACGCCCCCAGCAGCGGCATCACCGTGTACGGCAGCAAGGCGACCCAGTTCGCCTACGCGGTCCACAACCGCCTGCGCGACGGCGAGGTGGAGGCCGGCAGTTGGCAGCTCGGCGGCATCGCCCCGGGCGAGTACGTCCTGCGCATCCACGCCGCCGACTACGCCGGCCAGGTGGCGCGCGAAGGGCGCGATTTGCCGCTCGTGATTGAATGAAGCGCCAGACGTCTTCATAGGACATCGACGAGCGCATTTGCTATAGTCGGGACCACCCGTCAATACATAGGAGCTGCGCATGGACCGAACATTCTTGCTGCTGGCAAGCGCCGGCGCCTTCGTCGGATCGCATTTCTTGCTGTCGCATCCCTTGCGTGCCCCCCTGGTCAGGGCCATGGGCGAAAAAGCTTTCCTGGCCGTGTATTCGCTGGTGGCCTTCGGCACCCTGGGCGCGATCGGCTGGGCCTACCCGAAGGCGCCGGTCACGGCGCCGCTGTGGGACGTCGGCGACGGCATCTGGGCGCTGGCCACGGTCCTGATGCTGGCCGCTTCCATCCTGCTGCTCGGCTCGTTTGTCCGCAACCCGGCCCTGCCCGGCGCCAACAATGCGGCCGGCGCGCAGGCGCGCGGCGTGTACGGCATCACCCGGCATCCGATGCTGTGGGCCTTCGCCATCTGGGGCATGGTGCACATCCTGGTGTATCCGGTGACCAGGAACCTCATCGTCGCCGTGGCCATCATCGTGCTGTCCCTGCTCGGCGCGGCGCTCCAGGACCGCAAGAAGGCAGTGCTCGATCCGCAGGGCTGGCCGGCCTGGGAAGGGCGCACCAGCTACTGGCCGTTCGCGGCCATCGTCCAGGGCCGGGCGCGCTTCGGCGGTTTCGGCGCCCACGCGCTCGGCGGCGGACTGGTCGTCTGGCTGCTGGCGACCTGGGCGCATATACCGCTGGCCGGCCGGGCGGCGGGCATCTGGCGCTGGCTGCTCTGATCCGCCCATCGAGGGGGCGCCCTGTCTCGACCAGCCATTTTCCGGGCGCAGCTCCCCTTGAGCGGAACATTTCGGCCGTTCCGGCATCTGTCCAAAGACAGGGTGTGCAAGGAGCTTGCAACAGGAGGTCATCATGGACCGATACGACGTGCTCATCGCCGGCGCAGGCCCCACCGGCATGGTGCTGGCGCTGGCGCTGGCAAAACAGGGCATCCGGGTCTGCATCGTCGACCGGACCGACGGGCCGGGCATGACCTCGCGTGCGATGGCGGTGCAGGCGCGCACGCTGGAGCTGTACCGCCCGCTCGGCCTGGCCGACGAGGTGGCCGCGGCGGGACGGCCGAATCACCGCATCAACCTGTGGGTGCGCGGCAAGCGGCGCGCCCAGCTGTCGCTGCGCGATGCCGGCGCCCGCCTGACACCCTACCCCTACGTGCTGATCTATCCGCAGGACGCGCACGAGCAGCTGCTGGTGCGCCACCTCGACGCCGCCGGCGTGACGATCCGGCGGCGCACCGAACTGGCCGCCTTCGAGGAAAAGGACGAGGAGGTGCTGGCCAGCCTGCGTTGCGCCGACGGGCCCGACCTGCAGGTCGCGGCGCGTTACCTGGCCGGCTGCGACGGCGCCCGCTCGTTCGTGCGGCGCCGGCTCGGCACCGGCTTCGTCGGCGGCACCTACGACCACATCTTCTACGTCGCCGACGTGCAGTCGCGCGGCCAGGCGGCCAACGGCGAAATCCACCTGTCGCTCGAGACCTCGGACTTCGTGATCTTCCTGGGCTACGACGACCACGGGCGCGGACGCCTGGTCGGGACCATCCGCGACGAGCACGGCGACATGACCGATGCGGCCGGCGCGCTCAGCTTCAACGACGTCAGCCACCGCGCCATGGCCAGCCTGGGCCTGGAGGTCGAGCAGGTGCACTGGTTCTCGACCTACCGGGTACACCACCGGGTGACCGACCACTATCGCAAGGGCCGCGCTTTCCTGCTGGGCGACGCCGCCCACGTGCACAGCCCGGCAGGCGGCCAGGGCATGAATACCGGCATCGGCGACGCCATCAACCTGGCCTGGAAGCTGGCCGCGGTGGTGCGCGGCGACGCGTCGGACAGCCTGCTCGACACCTACGAGCGGGAGCGCATCGCGTTTGCCCGCAAGCTGGTGGATACCACCGACCGCTTGTTCAGCTTCGTCACGCTCGACTCCGGCTTCGCCGACTTCGTGCGCACCCGGATCGCGCCGATGTTCGCCAGCGCCGCCTACGGCATCGCGTCGGTGCGCGAGATGATCTTCCGGATCCTGTCGCAGACCACGATCAGCTACCACGACAGCCCGCTGTCGAGCGGCGTGGCGGGCCGGATACACGGCGGCGACCGGCTGCCCTGGGTGGCGCCCGCCGGCGCGGGACAGGACAACTTCGCCCCGCCGGCGCGGATCGACTGGCAGGTGCAGGTCTACGGCCAGGCCTACCCCGACCTGCGCGCCTGGTGCAAGCGCCACGGCATGCTCCTGCGCGAATTCGACTGGACCCCGGCGCACGACGAGGCCGGCTTCTGCCGCAACGCCGGCTACCTGCTGCGGCCGGACGGCTACGTGGCGCTGTGCGACCCGGGCGCCTCGGCGCAGGCGCTGGAAGACTATTTCTTCGAAATCGACTACCGGCGCTTCCGCCTGTGCCAGCCTGGTCCGACCACGCCATGAGCCAGGCATAAACAGCGAACACGCCGCCGGAAGTTGTAGACAAGTGTGTCTAGATAATCTATTGTCGGGCATTCCTTACCCACCACGGAGTGCCCATGCTGACTCGATTCGCCGCCGCCCTGCTGTTGGCCGCCACTGCCTTCCCCGGCATGGCGGCCGAGCTCCCGAACCATCCGTTCATCCACGTGAATGCCGGAGCCGAGGTCTATGTGATGCCCGACATCGGCGAGCTCGATCTGGACATCGTGTCCTACGACGCGGATCCCGATGCCGCCTGGAAGCTCGTCACCGGGCAGCTCGAGGTCAGCCGCGCGCTGTTCTGCCAGCATGGCGTGGCGGCGGACGACGTGCTGGTGCAGGATATCGTGCGCCGCCCGCGCAAGGTCGACGCCCTGCCCGAGGGGCAAGCGGTGCCGATGGAGACCCGGGTCGCCATGCACGTCACCGTACGCGACATCGGCCAGTGGACACCATTGCTGCGTGCGCTGTTCGTGGTAAAAAACATCGAATCGCTGGCGGTCTCCTTCAGCCGCAGCGACCGCGACAAGGTCGAGAGCGATCTGCTCGCCCAGGCGCTCGGCACCGCCAAGCTCAAGGCCCAGAACGTCGCGCGCGGAGTTGGCGCCAGGCTGGGGCCGGCCACCGGCGTGTCGACCGGCGCGCTGAAGAACCTGTCGCAGGCCATGGGCATGGCCAGCGATCCGAACGGACGCTACACCGGCGACCGGCGCACACCCCCCAGGGCGGACATGGCGCTGGTGCAGGCGATGCGGCTGGCGCAGAGCGTCGATGTGATCTACCGGATCGGCGGCAAATAGGGGCAGCGCGCGACGTGCACGCCATAAAAAAAGCGCGCCATGCTGACGCAGGCGCGCTCGATTCATCGCAGGGCAGCGATTACTTCTGCGACATCACCCATTTCACCAGGCTGCGGGCTTCGGCCTCGCTCACCTGCGGATTGGCCGGCATCGGGACCGGACCCCAGACGCCCGCGCCGCCCTTGATGACTTTCTGCACCAGCTTGTCCTCGGCGCCTTTCTGGCCTGCATACTTGGCGGCAACGTCCTTGTAGGCCGGACCGACCAGCTTGTTGGCGACTGCGTGGCAAGCCATGCAATTCTTGGCTTTCGCCAGATCGGCCTGGGCATAGGCGCCCGTGGACGCGAAGGCCGACATCACCACACACAACAGCAACGAGCGTTTCATTTGTTTCTCCAGGTTTATGACAAATGCATTCTACCGTTAATTTCACCCAGCTTCATGCAGCGATACACTCTGTAACGACAGTAACAGGCCAATGTTGACGAATTCCCACATCTAGCAGAAATTTTCCACAAGGCAATGAATTTCTTTGTAATATGCACGGTGAAGGAGTCTTCCATGCCACTGATTTTGCTGATCGCCGCCCTGAGCGGCCTGCGCCTGTTCGAGGTCTGGCGCTTTGCCGACCTGTCATGGTGGACCATTATCGCCTTGATGGTGTTCGCCTTCGTCTGGTTCGAGTTCGTCGAGAAAGCCCTGGGCCTCGACAAGAAAAAAGAACATCACGTCCTCAACAGCCGCCGCGCGGCGCGCGTGAAACAAAGCTTCCTCAAGCGCCGCTAGCACGGCCAACAAGATACCGTCGTTTGTGTGATATGTTGCGCATATCACCGGACCAAATTCATACACGGCGCGTATCAATGAACCTCGAACTCCGCCAGCTCCGCCATTTCGTCACGGTCGCCGAAGAACTGCATTTCGGCCGTGCCGCCGAGCGCCTGCACATGACGCAGCCGCCGCTCTCGCAAAGCATCGCCGGACTGGAAGACCTGCTCGGCGCTTCGCTGTTCCTGCGCAACCGCCGCCTGGTGGCGCTCACCGCCGCCGGCGCCGCCCTGCTGCCGGAAGCGCGCCGCTTGCTGGGCGACGCCGCGGCCCTGCCGGAACTGGTGCGCCGCGTTGCCGCCGGCGAGGCAGGCCGCCTGACCCTGGCCTTCGTCTCCACCGCCGACTACAGCGTGCTGCCGTCCATCCTGCAGCGCTACCGCGCCGCCTTCCCGGACGTGGCCCTGGTGCTGCGCGAAGCGACCTCCGACGTGCAGGCCGAGGACCTGCTGCGCGGCCGGATCGACGCCGGTTTCGTGATCCCGCCGCTGACGGGCCAGGCCGACGATCTGTCCAACCCGGCGCTCGCCTACATGAAGCTGCTGGAAGAGCCCCTGATCCTGTGCGTGCCGGCGGGGCTGCTGCGCGGCGACGGGCCGGTGCGCCTGCGCGAGCTGCCGCCGCTGCCGCTGGTGATCTTCCCGCGCGCGGCGGCGCCGGCGCTGCACGACGCCATCCTGTCGTGCTTCCGCGCGGCCGGCATCACCCCCGTCATCGGCCAGGAAGCGCTGCAGATGCAGACCATCGTCAGCCTGGTTTCCGGCGGCATGGGATTGGCACTTGTGCCACAATCCGTGTCGAACCTGATGCGCGCAGGCGTAGAATACCGTGCCCTGCTCGACCCCACGCCGCTGGCCGAGCTGGGGCTGGCCTGGCGCCGCGAGCATGCCTCGCCCGTGCTCAGGGGCTTCCTGGAACTACTCGAGAAAGATTGAACCCATTATGCTGATTCATCCGCAGCCGGATCCCATTGCCTTCGCCATCGGACCGGTGCAGATCCACTGGTATGGCCTGATGTACGTGCTGGCCTTCGCCCTGTTCCTGATCCTGGGGCGCGTGCGCATCCGCCAGCCGCACATCGCGGCGCAGGGCTGGAAGGCCGAGGACCTGGACGACATGCTGTTCTACGGCATGCTGGGCGTGGTGCTCGGCGGACGCCTGGGCGAAGTGCTGTTCTACCAGCCGCTCTACTTCCTCCAGCATCCGCTCGAGATCTTCATGGTCTGGCGCGGCGGCATGTCCTTCCACGGCGGCTTCCTGGGCGTGCTGATCGCCATGGCGCTGTGGGCGCGCAAGAGCAAGCGCAACCTGCTCGACGTGTACGACTTCATCGCGCCGATGGTGCCGCTCGGCTATGCCGCCGGCCGCCTGGGCAACTTCATCAACGCCGAACTGCCGGGCCGCCTGGCCGACCCCAGCCTGCCCTGGGCCATGCTGTGGCCGGGCGTCGAGGGCCCGCGCCATCCGTCGCCGCTGTACCAGATGCTGCTCGACGGGATCGTCGTGTTCCTGATCCTGTGGCCCTACGCGCGCAAGCAGCGCCCGCGCCTGGCGGTGGGCGCCATGTTCACCCTGCTGTACGGTTGTGCGCGCTTCACCACCGAGTACTTCCGGGTGCCGGACTGGGAAACCACCGTGCTCGGGATGCCGATCACCTCGGGCCAGGTGCTGTCGCTGCCGATGATCGTCGGCGCCCTGGTGATGCTGGCCTGGGCCTACCGCCAGCCGAACGGGCGCCCGGCGCACGCCTGACCATGCCGCGGGCATAAACTGCCCGCCCGTCCTTGCCTGCCCGGCGCTTCGGTGTGACGATGATGGATTCGACAGCCGTCACACCGGACCCACCATGTACAAGTCTTTCGCCGTCCTGGCCGCCATACTGGCGCTGGGCGGCTGCGGCGGCAACGCCCAGGATGCGCCGCTTCCACGCCTGGCCACGCTCGCCGCCGTCCACCATGCGCAGGCCTCGGCGAGCGCCTACCTCCCTCTTGTGCAACAGCTGTATGTCGCCTTCTTCGGCCGCCCCGCCGATCCTGCCGGCCTGGCCTGGCATGCCGATGTCCTGCTCCGCCTGCATGCGCCGGCCGACCTGCGCGGCCTTGCCGCCGCCTACGATAGCGACGCCCGGATCCGCTCGCTCGTCGACGGTTTGTCGGACAGCGCCGAAGCGCAATCCCTGTACGGCGACTCGCCGGCCCTGTTGATCGAGGCGCTGTACAGGCAGGGGTTCAACCGCGATGCGGAACCGGCCGGGCTCGACTACTGGACGGGGATCATCCGGCAGCATGGCCTGAACCGCGCCGCAGCGCTCATGCGCATCCTGGCTGGCGCCCAGGGAAGCGACCTGGCGACCTTCCAGCGCAAGACCGACGCTGCCGCCGTGTTCACCGGCGCGGTCGATAGCCCAACCACACGGGCGCTGTATTCGGGCGCCGGCAGCAATGCGCTGGTCCGCGACATGCTGGGTGTCGTGCACAGCGACAGCTCCGCGGCCGCCATCGCGGCCCGGGTCGACGCCGGCATTGCCGCGCTTTCCGCACAGCGTGCCTATATCGTCCAGGACGGCTACGCCGAAGTGCCGGCCGTCCCCCACACGGTGGCGCTGCTGGTCGCGCCGGCCCAGGCCATCGCGCTGCGTTCGCTCCTCGACACGCTGGCGACCGTGCTTGCTGCCGACCTGAATGGACGCAGCGGGCGCCATGGTCCGCACTGGAGCGTCGTGGTGCGGGAAGCCGCCCGGAGTGCCGCGGCGGTGCGTGAACAGTTGCGCGCGATGGATGGCGCCATCCTGGTCGGCGACGTGGCGGTCCCCACGGACATCGACCTGAGCAACGGTGACACCGTCCCCAACCTCGATCCGTTTCGGGTGCCTGCCTGCACCCGCTACAGCTTCACCCCGGGCACCGACAGGGTGTCGGAGATTCCGGGCGGGACCGACCATCTATGGATGACCAGCGAGGACCGGGCCTGCCGCAACGGCATGACGGTCTCGATCCTGCGCGGCACCGACAGCGCGCGCCAGGACGCGCAACTGCGGGCGAAGCTGGAGCAGATGATCGCCTATCACCGCGCCGCCGACGCTGCGAACGCGCGCTGGAAGCCGGCTTACAGCCACGTCGAGGCGCTCTGGCTGCGCATCGATTTCGAACGGCCCGATCCCCTCAGCTGGTGGACCGACGTGCCGCTGTATGGCGCAGGCCAGGTCAGCTACCTGAACAGCGGGACCGGCGCGCAACGCCTGGGCAGCTTCCGCGCCTGCCTGGAAAGCAATGCCGAGATGTGCAGCTTCAATGGCCACGGCAACAGGGGCCTGGTGGTCGCCGAAGGCCCCGATCCCACGCGCGAGTTCTATTCCTCCGATTCCGTCCCCTTCCCGGCCTCCGAGCTGGGCGCCTCCACGATCCGCGCCAAGTTCGTGAACCTGCAGTCCTGTTCGACCCAGAACTTCCTGCAACCGGGTTCATTCGGCACGACCATGCTGGCCACCGGCGACGCCCTGCTCGTCATGGGAGCGACCGCCGTCGTCTTCTCCTCGACGGATGCAGACAAGGGCTACGTCGAGTCGATGTACCAGTCGCTGTCCTACGGCGCCACCTTCGCCGAAGCCTTGACCGGCAAGATGAACGGCCCCGCCCTCAGCCTGCAGGGCGACCCGTTCATCACGCACCGGGCGAAACCTGGCGGCGCACAGCCCAAGCTGGTTATCGACGGCAAGCATTTCAACGCGCATCCCACGATCATGGAGCTGGCCTTCGGCGACTCCATCGCCAGCGCGAAGACTTCCCGCACCATCGTCGTCACCAACCCCGGCACCGCCGACTTGCGCCTGCGCCTGTCCATCATGCCCGAAAACGTGACGTCCACCAACAAGCCGGTCAGTGCGGAGGGAGACAGCTGGGGTGGACTGGGCTTCACGATGGACGCCCCCGCGCCCAACGACACCAGCGGATTCGGGAACGTCGGGAACATCGTGCACGTCGTACCACCGGGCGGCACGCTGAAGCTGCAAATGGGATTCAAGCCGCTTTCGCACTGGGAGACAAAAACCCTGGTCACCGGTACCTACACCGGTACCTACGAACTGTATTCCAACGATCCGCAATCGCCCCGCGTCGTGTTCGAAATGATCGGCATCGCGCGCTGAGCGCGGCTAGCGGGCCGCGCTCAGCGCGCCCTGCAGGTCTTCCAGCGTCGCCGGCTTGGTCAGGTGCATGTCGAAGCCGGCGTCGAGCGCCTGCGCCACGTCGCCGCGCTGGCCGTAGCCGGTCAGCGCCACCAGCCGCAAGCCCGGCTGCTCCTTGCGCAGCAGCGCCGCCAGCGCGTAGCCATCCATGTCCGGCAGGCCGATGTCCAGGATCGCGACGCCCGGCGCCCGGCGCCGCACCTCCCCGACCGCCGCCAGCGCCGTGTCCGCGGTGCGCACCGCGTGCCCGAGGCAGGCCAGCACCTCGGCGGTCGCGGCCAGCGCATCGGGATTGTCGTCCACCAGCAGCACATCCTGGCCCTCCGCGAGCGCGGCCGGCGCGCTTTTTCGTCCCCCGCCAGCCTGGGCGCCGAGCGGCAGCACCACCTCGAAGCAACTGCCCTTGCCCACGCCCTCGCTGCTGGCGGCGATTGTCCCGCCGTGCAGTTCGACGATGCGCCGCACGATCGCCAGGCCCAGCCCGAGCCCGCCCGTATGGCGCGCCAGCGGTTGCGGCGCCTGGAAGAAGGGTTCGAACACGCGCTCCAGCATGGCCCGGTCCATGCCGACGCCGTCGTCGCACACCGCCAGGCGCGCGGTCGTGGCGGCGTCGTCGACCGTCAGCCGCACCTGCGCATTGCCCTTGCCGAAGCGCGCCGCGTTCGACAGCAGGTTGTTCAATACCTGCGTGAGCCGGCTCTCGTCGCCCTGCACCCAGGCCGCGCCCGGCGCCTGGACATCGATGGCCAGGCCGGGGAAGGCCGCCACCGCATGGCGCACCACCTCGGCCAGGTCGACCGGCCGCAGCTCGATGCGCAGCTTGCCGCTGGTGATGCGGGACACGTCGAGCAGGTCGTCCACCAGGCGCTTGAGATGGCCGGCCTGGCGCCGCAGGATGACGCGCTCGCGCTGGCTCGATGCCTCGTTGCGCAGGTCCATCAGGTCGAGCGAGGCGACGATGGGGCTGAGCGGATTGCGCAGTTCGTGGCCGAGCATGGCCAGGAATTCGTCCTTGACCCGGGCGGCGGCGCGGCTGTCCTCGAGCGCGCGTTCGAGCGACGCCAGCAGCTGCGCGCGCTCGGCCTCGTCGGCGTCGCGCTGGCCGGCCGCGGCCATCAGCGCGCGTCCGGTCTCGTCGATCTCGGTGATGCGCGACGGCGCCACCGAGACCGGCAGGCCGGCGCCAAGCGCCGCGGTGCCGCGCTGCAGGCTGCGGAAGGAGCGCACGATGCGGCTGGCCAGCATGCTTGCCAGCAGCAGGCTGGCCAGCAGCGAGGCGGCCAGCCCGACCGCATACAGCGCCATGCCCTGCAGCGAGGCCGGCGCCAGCGCCGAAGGGGGGACGCCGATCGCCACCACCCAGCCGTAGCGCGAACGGGTGAAAGCCGTGCTCACCTGCGCGCCTTCCAGCGTGACGGTGTCGCCCACCGCCTCCTGCCGGCCGCCGCGCATCAGCGCCAGCAGCGAGGGACTGGGCCGCCCGCCGGCCGCGCGCTGCTGGCCTTTCGAGCGCGCGACGATGGCATGGCTGCCGTCCATCACCGCGATCACGGAGCTGGGCGGCACCTTCTGGCGCTCCAGCACGCGCAGGATGCGGCCCGGCTGGACCACGGCAGTCAGGACGTAGCGGCGGCCGGCATCATCGGTGACCGGGACCCGCACCGGGAACGCGGCGCGGCCACCCTTGCCCATCGCCACGCGACCGGCCAGCGGCTGGCGGCTGGCGGTCGCCAGCCGCAGGCTGGCGGGGTCGGCGACGATGCCGGCCGGTGCGCCGAAGGGCACGTTGCTGCGAAACAGAATGGCGCCGCTGGCGTCGGTCAGGATCACGGCCAGCCACTCGGGCTGGGCCGCCACCTGGATACGCGCGCTGTCGTGGACGGTGCGCAGGTCGCCGGCCGCCATCGCCGGCGAGCGCGCCAGGCCGCCCAGGACCGCGACGGCGCCATCGATTTCGGCGTCGACGGCGCTCGAGAGCGCGCGCGCCAGGTCGAGCAGGTAGCGCTGCTGCTCGCGCTGCTGGTATTCGCCGACCAGTTGCAGGCCCCATACGCCCAGCAGCGCCAGCGGCAACAGCCCGAAAGCGGTGAGCAGTACCAGCAGCCGCCGGAGCGAAACGGTGGAGCCTTGGCGCAGCAGCATGGAGTGGACCGGTGTCGAAAAAAAACACATTATAGGCACACACCGGCGCAAATCGCCGGCGTCAGTGCCGGGTCCGCCGCAGCGCGCGGCAGGCGCTTACTCGAAGTCTTCGGCCAGGTTCTTCCAGCCGCGGCTCTTGGCGAAGGCGGTGAATTCCTCGGGCGCTTCCAGCACGATCAGGCTGCTCTCCTGCAGGCCCGGGTCGCCATGGCCGAAGTCCGGCCCCTTGTAGCCGAGCGCGCGCAGGCGCTCGACGATCTGGCGCACCAGCACCGTGTCCTTGTGGGCCCCGGGCTCGAGCCTGGCCTTGAAGTCGACATATACGTCGATGATCCCGTAGCCCTCGTCAAAAATGCGGATCGCCTTGATGTCGAGGGTACGGCCGTTGCCGTCCTTGGCCTGGAAGGGGCCGGACAGCTCGATGTCGGAATCGGTAGTCATGGCGCCAGCATACCACCGCGGCGCCCTCCGGTTCGCCCCATGTTATCCTCCGTGCGCACACTTTCAAGGAGAGCAACACGAGATGAAGCGGCCGGCACGCGCGCGCAAGGTTCGATGGGGGCTGGCGCTGGCGGCGCTGGTCCTGCTGGCGCTCGCCGCGGCCTTCCTCATGTGGCGCCCCGCCATCGCCCCGCAAGCCGCGCACAGCGCGGCGAAGCGCGTCGACCAGGTTGTGGTGCAGCGCGGCGCCAATCTGGCCAGGCTCGGCATGTGCGCGTCCTGCCACACGGCGGACCCGAGCCGGCCCTTCGCCGGCGGCCTGGGCCTGGAGACGCCCTTCGGCACCGTCTACAGCACCAACATCACGCCGCACGCGCCTACCGGCATCGGCGACTGGAACCTGGCGGCCTTCGACCGCGCCATGCGCCAGGGCGTCGCGCGCGACGGCCACCTGCTCTACCCCGCCTTTCCCTACCCGCACTATACGAAGCTGGCGCAGGACGACATGCGCGCGCTGTACGCCTACTTCATGACGCGCCCCGCCATCGCGGCCCCGGCGCGCGAAAATCAAATGCGCTTCCCGTTCGGCTTCCGGCCGCTGCTGGCGTTCTGGAACCTGCTCTACCTGGACCAGTCGCCCTGGCGCCAGGACAGCGGGCAGTCGGCCGCCTGGAACCGCGGCGCCTACCTGGCCAACACCCTGGCGCACTGCAGCGCGTGCCACACGCCGCGCACGCTGCTGGGCGGCCCCGATCTCGAGCGCCGGCTGGAAGGCGGCGAAGCCGAAGGCTGGTACGCGCCGGCGCTGAATGCGCACTCGCCGTCGCCACTACCCTGGACCCAGGCGCATCTGGCCCAATACCTGCGCAGCGGCATCGCCCCCGGGCACGCCATCGCCGCCGGCCCGATGCAGGAGGTGACGATCCAGCTCGGCCGGGCCGACGGCGCCGACGTCGCCGCCATCGCCACCTACATCCATGGCTACCTGAAAGCGGCGCCGGCGCGCGCCACCCCGGCGCAGGCGGACGGCCCGCTGCCGGCGCCGGACGACCGGGATCCCGACCTGGCGCGCATGCGCCTGGGCTACGACACCTATGCGATGGCCTGCGCCAGCTGCCACGAGGCCGGCCGCGGCCCCGGCTCGGGCGCCGCGCTGCAACTGCAGAAAGCGGTCGCGCTGTACGACCCCGATCCGCGCAGCCTGATCCGGATCATCCGCCAGGGCATCGCGCCGCCGGCAGGCGAAGCGGGACGCTGGATGCCCGCGTTCGGCGCGGTGCTGGGCGACGCCCAGCTCACGGCGCTGGCCGCCTACCTGCGCCGCTACGGCGCGCAGGCCGCGCCGTGGCCGGAACTCGAGCAGGCGGTGCAACAAGCGAGGAAGCCATGAGCAAATTTACCCTGCAGGTCAACGGCAAGCCGCAGCAGGTCGAGGTCGACGCCGACACGCCGCTGCTCTACGTGCTGCGCAACGACCTGAAACTGAACGGCGCCAAGTTCGGCTGCGGCCTGGGGCAGTGCGGCTCCTGCACCGTCATGCTCGACAAGGAGCCGGTGATGTCCTGCCTGGTGCCGGTGTCGCTGGTCGGCGCCCGCGCGGTGCGCACGGTGGAGTCGGGCGGCACGCGCTGGGTACCCAGTTCCGTGCTGCAGCAGGCCTTCATCGAGGAGCAGGCGGCGCAGTGCGGCTACTGCATCGCCGGCATGATCATGCGCGCCACCGCCCTGTTCGAGCAGGTGGCCTCGCCCAGCGACGCGCAGATCCGCGCCTGGATGCAGCCGAACCTGTGCCGCTGCGGCACCCACATGCGCATCCTGCGCGCGGTGCGCCGCGCCGCCGACGTGCTCGCGGCCCAGCCGATCCGGAACTACTGATGCCGCGCACGACTCCCGACCCGGCCCGGCGCCGCGTCCTGACGGCGGGCGGCGCCCTGACCCTGTCGTTCGCGCTGCCGCTGCGCGCCGCGCCCGGCACCGCCGCGCTGCCCGGCAGCCTGGCAGAGCATCCCTGGCTCGACGCCTGGATCCGGGTCGGCAGCGACAACCGGGTGACCGTCTTCACCGGCAAGGTCGAACTGGGCCAGGGCATCAAGACCGCCCTGCTGCAGGTGGCCGCGCACGAACTGCGGATCGATCCGGGGCGCCTGGTCTTGATCACCGCCGACACCGCGCGCACGCCCGACGAGGGCTACACGGCCGGCAGCCATTCGATGCAGGACAGCGCCACCGCGATCCGCCACGCGGCGGCGCAGGTGCGCGCCCTGCTGCATGAAAAGGCGGCCCTCCGCCTGGGGGTGCCGGCCGCGGCGCTGGCGCAGGACAACAGCGTGTTTCGCGCACCAGGCGGGCGGCGCGTCAGCTTCAGCGAACTGGTGGCCGGCAGCGACCTGCACGTGCGCGCCGGCGCCACGCTGCCGCCTCCGGTGCCGCCGCCGGCACCCGACGCGCGCCGCTGGATCGGGACCACGCTGCCGCGGGTCGACATCCCGGGCAAGCTCAAGGGGCAACTGGCCTACGTCCAGGACATCCGCATGCCGGCCATGGTGCACGGCCGCGTGGTGCGCCCGCCCTCCCCCGATGCGCGCCTGCTCGGTGTCGACACGGCCGCGGTGGCGAAGCTGACCGGCGTGCTCGAAGTGGTGCAGGACGGCCGCTTCCTGGCCGTGATCGCCGACGAGGAATTCCGCGCGATCAAGGCGGCCCGGGCGCTGGCGCGCGCGGCGCGCTGGGAGCTGCCGGCCAGGCTGCCGGCCGGACGCGAGCTCGCAGCGCTGGTGCGCAGCCTGCCCTCGCAGCCAACGCAGGTGCTGGCGCGCGGCGCCGCCAACGCCGCCGGCCGCCGGCTCCGCGCCAGCTACACCCGGCCCTGGCAGCTGCACGCCTCGGTCGGCCCCTCGTGCGCGATCGCGCTGCTGGAAGAAGGCCGCTACACGGTGTGGACCCATTCGCAGGGCGTGTTCCCGCTGCGCCGCGCGCTGGCCGAGCTGCTGGGCGTGCCCGTGGACAGCCTGCGCTGCATGCACGGCGAGGGCGCCGGCTGCTATGGCCACAACGGCGCCGACGACGCTGCAGCCGACGCGGTGCTGCTGGCGCGCGCCTTCCCCGGGCTGCCGGTGCGGGTGCAATGGATGCGCGAGGACGAACACGGCTGGGAGCCCTACGGCCCGGCGATGGTGGCGGATGTCGCCGCCACGCTCGATGCAACAGGCGGCATCGTCGACTGGCAGTACGAGGTCTGGAGCGGCGCCCACGCCACCCGCCCCGGCAGGGCCGGCAACCTGCTGGCCGCCACCCTGCTGGCGCGCCCGTTCGCGCCGCCGCCGCCCACGCCGATCCCGCAGCCGGACGGCGGCGGCGACCGCAACGCCATCCCCTATTACGTGCTGCCGAATGCGCGCGTGACCCACCGCTTCCAGCCGGCCGGCCCGTTCCGCACCTCGGCGCTGCGTTCGCTCGGCGCCTACTGCAACGTGTTCGCGATCGAAAGCTTCATGGACGAGCTGGCGCGGCTCGCCGCGGCCGACCCGGTGGCCTTCCGCCTGCGCCACCTGGCGGACCCGCGCGCCATCGAGGTCGTCAAGCTGGCGGCGGCGAAGTTCGGCTGGAACGGCTACCAGCGCACGGCCAGGCGTGGACGCGGCTTCGCCTTTGCCCGCTACAAGAATTCCGCGGCCTACTGCGCCGTGGCGCTGGAAGTCGAGGTGGCGCTGGACACCGGCTTCGTGCGCATCGTCCGCGCGGACGCTGCCGTCGACTGCGGCGAAGTGGTGAGTCCGGACGGGGTACGCAACCAGATCGAGGGCGGCATCATCCAGTCCGCCAGCTGGACCCTGCTGGAACAGCTGCGCTTCGACGCCACCCAGGTACTGAGCCAGGACTGGGGCGGCTACCCGATCCTGCGCTTCGACGGGGTGCCGGATCGGGTCGCGGTGCACCTGCTGGACCGCCCGGGCCAGCCTTTCCTGGGCACCGGCGAGGCGGCCCAGGGACCGGCCGCGGCGGCGCTGGCCAATGCGGTGGCCGACGCCTGCGGCGAGCGCGTGCGCGACCTGCCGCTGGACCGCGCGCGCATGCGCCGGCACGGTGACAATGGGTGAGTTTGTATGTACGTCTTTTCGGTAGTATGGATTCCTTTTCCCGGGAATCCGCCATGCAACGACTCCTTACCGCCGTCCTGCTGTTCCTGACCCTGGGCGCCGCTGCCGCGCAGGACACCGCCGAACAATTCCTCGCCTCGCTCCACTTCCAGCAAGGGAAGATCGCCCTGCCCGGCGGTATCGCCACGCTCGACCTGCCGCCCGCCTTCCGCTACCTGGCGCCGGCCGACACCGCCCGCCTGCTGGAACAGGGCTGGGGCAATCCGCCCGGCGCCACCACGCTCGGCATGGTCCTGCCGTCCGGCGTGAGTCCGCTCAGCGACGAAGGCTGGGGCGTCGTGGTCACCTACGAGAAGGACGGCCACGTCAAGGACGACGACGCCGACAGCATCGACTACGGCAAGCTGCTGAAGGAAATCCAGGACGGCATGGCCGAGGAAAACAAGGAACGCAAGGAACAGGGCTATCCCGCGATGACGGTGGTGGGCTGGGCCGAGAAGCCGCACTACGACAAGGCGCAGCACAAGCTGTACTGGGCCAAGGAGCTGCGCACCGAGGGCGCGCAGGCGAACGGCCTGAACTACAACATCCGCGTGCTCGGACGCGAGGGCGTGCTGGTGCTGAACGCCGTGGCCGGCCTCGACCAGCTCGCGCAGATCCGCAGCGAGATGCGGCAGGTGACCGCCTTCAGCAACTTCAACCAGGGCCACCGCTATGCCGACTTCAACGCCAGCACCGACAAGGTGGCCGAATACGGCATCGCGGCGCTGGTCGCGGGCGGCGTCGCGGCCAAGCTGGGCTTCTTCGGCAAGCTGCTGGCGCTGCTGGTGGCCTTCAAGAAGCTGATCATCCTGGCCGTCGCCGGCCTCGCCTCTTTCCTGTGGAAGTTCATGCGCCGCGAGAAGCCGGCCGCGGTCGACCTGGGCAAGGCGCCGGAAGCCTGATCGCCCAAGGTCTGGCTGCTTGGCGTGCCGCTGCTGGCGGGGATCGGGGCCTGAGCCGGCGCCGCGGCGCTACTGGAACGCCTTGCGGAACATGTAGGCCGCCAGCGCATACAGGATCACCGCGAACACCTTCTGCAGCCGGCGCACCGGCATCTTGTGCGCGGTGCGCGCGCCGAGCGGCGCCATGGTGACGCTGGCCAGCGCGATGATGGCCAGCGCCGGCAGGTAGACGAAGCCGAGCGACAGTTCCGGCAGCCCGGGCTCGCCCCAGCCGAACCAGATGTTCGACAGCGTGCCCGAAAGCGCGATCGGGAAGCCCAGCGCCGCGCTGGTGGCGACCGCATTGTGGATGCGCACCCCGCACCAGGTCATGAAGGGCACCGACACGAAACCGCCGCCGGCGCCGACGATGCCCGACAGCGTACCGATGACGCCCCCGGCCGCGAACATGCCCGGCTTGCCCGGCAGCGTGCGCGAGGCCGCCGGCTTTTTCCCGACCAGCATCTGGGTCGCCGAGAAGGCGACGAACACGCCGAAGAAGGCGGCCAGCACCGAGGCATCCATCTGCTTGCCGATCCAGGGTCCGACCCAGGACCCGACCAGGATGCCCGGCGCCAGCAGCTTCACCACGGGCCACAGCACCGCGCCGTGCTGGTGGTGCGCGCGCACCGAGGACAGCGACGTGAACAGGATGGTCGCGAGCGAGGTGGCGATCGCCATGTGGATGGTCAGCTCGGGCGCGAAGCCGCGCGCGGTGAAGATCATCGTGATGAAGGGGACCAGCACCATGCCGCCGCCGATGCCGAGCAGCCCGGCCGCGAAGCCGCCGAAGGTGCCCATCGCGAGCAGCGCCAGGATCAGGCCGATGTCCATCAGCGCTTCCCTTCCGGGTTTGCCCTGAGCATACCGACAATGGCGTTCCACTCGGCCTGGCTTACCGGCGACACCGACAGCCGGCTGCCCTTCTGCAGCAGCACCATGTCTTGCAGCGCGGGGATGCCGCGCAACTCGCTCAGCGGCAGGTAGCGCCCCGCTTCCACGGCGCGCACGTCGACCGAGATCCAGCGCGGTTCCTCGGGTTTCGCCTTGGGGTCGTGGTAGGGGGAGGATGGGTCGAACTGGCTCGCGTCCGGATACGGGCCGCTCGCCACTTCCGCGATGCCGGCCACGCCGGGCACCGCGCAACTCGAGTGGTAGAACAGGATGCCGTCACCCGCCGACATGGCGTCGCGCATGAAGTTACGCGCCTGGTAGTTGCGCACGCCGAACCAGGACACGGTCTTCTCCGGCGCGGCCAGCACGTCGTCGAAACTGACTTCGTCCGGCTCCGATTTCATCAACCAATAGCGCATCCCATCTCCACCAACGAAAACCAAAAAAAAGCGGCTGCGTACCGAAGTGCGCAACCGCTCGTGTGTGTAGCCCCGCCTGTGTCGTTATTGCCGGCATCCCGAACCAAAAGGCTCAAGGTGGTCGCAGTCAGCTCAATTTCGGGTTCGTCAGACTAGTGACGCTCGCGCCCACCAAGCATGTCCCACAACCTATGCGAAAGAATGGTTCAAGGAATATATGACAAATCTCGAACACCGCAGGGTAGAGCGCAGTTTACTCTGTTGGCCGAGCATGTCAACCGAATCCGAAACTTAAGACAGATTTTCCTGAGGCGCCAGGGCCTTGTCGAGGACGGTGTGCATCGCCTCCAGTTTCTGCTTGACTTCGAGGATCGACATGTCCGACAGCGGGCCCTGTGGCGACTTCACCGACAGGAATTCGGCCGCCACGCTCAGCGCCGCCATCACCGCGATGCGGTCGGTGCCCTTGACCTTGCCCGAGTCGCGCAAGGCGCACATCTTGCCGTCCAGGTAGCTGACCGCTTCGCGCAGGGTGCGCTCTTCGCCTTCGCGGCAGGCCAGGCGGTAATGCTGGCCCATGATGCTGCAATCCAGGTAAATCATTGCGTGCCCTCGTTCGATTCGCCGGTGTCCTCGTCAGGCGCGGGAGCCTCCGGCGCGGGGAACTGCTCGAGCAACGTTTCGACGCGGCGCTGGGCCTCGATCAAACGTTCCTTGAACGCGATGTTCTCGGCGCTCAGCAGGCTGTTGGCCTGGCGCAGCAGGTAATTCTCGGCACGCAGCGACTGGGACAGCTGGGCGAGCCGGTCGATTTTGTCGGAGAGGTCTTGAAATTCAGAAATCATTCGACACTATAGGACTGAGATGGTTTTTCCGTCAACCGAATCGCACGTCGATCCCGGGAAGGACGGCGTCCGGCCCGCGCAGGTCGTCCATGGCCATCGTTCGGCATCCGTGCGGCGCGCCGGCGCCATCCGGTGTAAGCTGCCCGGCTATTGTCCAGGACGCCACAACGGCTATTGTACAACCCATCCATTGTGTGTGTTTTCGCAAAAAAGTCGGTTCGGTCCCTCACATTCCCGCTTGAAATGGCTTGTTATCGTCCCTATAATCACGATGCGTTAGCACTCGGTAGCAGAGAGTGCTAACAAACAGCTGTTACCAAATTCCCAGGCCGCCGCCACCCGGCGGCGGTCATGAATAGCTAGTCAAACCACTGAAAAATAAGGAGTTTTGCATGAACCTTCGTCCTCTGCACGATCGCGTAATCGTGAAGCGTCTCGACCAGGAGACCAAGACTGCATCCGGCCTGATCATCCCAGATGCGGCCGCCGAGAAGCCTGACCAGGGCGAAATCCTGGCCATCGGCAACGGCAAGGTGCAGGAAAACGGCTCGGTTCGTCCGCTGGAAGTGAAGGTCGGTGACCGCGTCCTGTTCGGCAAGTACTCGGGCCAGGCCGTCAAGGTCGATGGCCAGGAACTGCTGGTCATGCGCGAAGAAGACATCATGGCCGTCGTGGCCCTGTAATCGGTCCCAGCTTTTCCGCATTCCTCCCGTAATACATTCACGAAATCATTCGGAGAACAGAACATGGCAGCTAAAGAAGTAGTATTCGGCGACGCAGCGCGCGCCAAGATGGTCGAAGGCGTCAACATCCTCGCCAACGCAGTCAAGGTCACCCTCGGCCCGAAAGGCCGCAACGTGGTGCTGGAGCGCTCGTTCGGCGCTCCGACCGTCACCAAGGACGGCGTCTCGGTCGCGAAAGAGATCGAACTGAAGGACAAGCTCCAGAACATGGGCGCGCAGATGGTCAAGGAAGTCGCTTCCAAGACCAGCGACAACGCCGGTGACGGCACCACCACCGCGACCGTGCTGGCGCAAGCCATCGTCCGCGAAGGCATGAAATTCGTTGCCGCCGGCATGAACCCGATGGACCTGAAGCGCGGCATCGACAAGGCCGTCGCCGCCACCGTCGAAGAACTGAAGAAGATCGCCAAGCCGACCACCACCTCGAAAGAGATCGCGCAAGTCGGCGCCATCTCGGCCAACTCGGAAACCTCGATCGGCGAGCGCATTGCTGAAGCAATGGAAAAAGTCGGCAAGGAAGGCGTCATCACCGTCGAAGACGGCAAGTCGCTGAACGACGAGCTGGACATCGTGGAAGGCATGCAGTTCGACCGCGGCTACCTGTCGCCGTACTTCATCAACAACCCGGACAAGCAGGTCGCCGTTCACGAGAACCCGTTCATCCTGCTGTGCGACAAGAAGATCTCGAACATCCGTGACCTGCTGCCGGTGCTGGAGCAAGTGGCCAAGGCCGGCCGTCCGCTGGTGATCGTCGCCGAAGACATCGAAGGCGAAGCGCTGGCGACCCTGGTGGTCAACAACATCCGTGGCATCCTGAAGACCGTCGCCGTCAAGGCCCCGGGCTTCGGCGACCGCCGCAAGGCCATGCTGGAAGACATCGCCATCCTGACCGGCGGCCAGGTGATCGCCGAAGAAGTCGGCATGACCCTGGAAAAGGTCACCCTGGAAGAGCTGGGCCAGGCCAAGCGCGTCGAAGTGGGCAAGGAAAACACCATCATCATCGACGGCGCCGGTTCGGCTGAATCGATCGAAGCGCGCGTCAAGATGGTCCGCGTCCAGATCGAAGAAGCGACCTCGGACTACGACCGCGAAAAACTGCAAGAGCGCGTGGCCAAGCTGGCCGGCGGCGTTGCCGTGATCCGCGTCGGTGCCGCCACCGAAGTCGAGATGAAAGAGAAGAAGGCACGCGTGGAAGACGCGCTGCACGCTACCCGCGCTGCCGTGGAAGAAGGCATCGTCCCGGGCGGCGGCGTGGCCCTGCTGCGCGCACGTTCGTCGATCGACATCAAGGGCGACAACCCTGACCAGGACGCAGGCATCAAGATCGTCCTGCGCGCCATGGAAGAGCCGCTGCGCATGATCGTCCAGAACGCCGGCGACGAGCCGTCGGTCGTGGTCGCAGCCGTCATCGCCGGCACCGGCAACTACGGCTACAACGCCGCCAACGGCACCTATGGCGACATGGTCGAAATGGGCGTGCTGGATCCGGCCAAGGTCACCCGTTCGGCCCTGCAGAACGCAGCGTCGATCGCCGGCCTGATGCTGACCACCGACTGCATGGTCTCGGAAGTCATCGAAGACAAGCCGGCCGGCGGCATGGGCGGCATGGGCGGTATGGGTGGCATGGGTGGCATGGACGGCATGATGTAATTTGCCACGACCTGTAAGGGGGACTTGGCGCCGGTTCTTCCGGCGCCGCCCTGTTCCGAAAAGCCTGCAAGGTTCGCGCCTTGCAGGCTTTTTCTTTTGGCCGGCGTGGCAGCCACCCATATTGCTGGGAGACACCGCCCGGTGTAGACTGCCCTGTCATTTCACGAGGCATCCCATGTTCCCTCCCGCCCCCGTCCGCCCTTCCCTGTCGCTGCTGGCCGCCGCCGTCCTGGTGGCGCTGGCGGCGGCCGGCTGCAAACGCGCCGAGCGCGAGGCGCCCAAGCCTGCCCCTGCCGCCGTCCAGGAAGCCCCGGCACAGACCAGGGAACAGGCCATGGCCGCCCTGCTCGCCCTGCCGGAACTGAAGGCCTGGTCCGGGCAGATCGAGAAGCGCTCGAAGGGCAAGGCCCACGGCGCGGTCATCGAGGACGATCCGACCCTGCGCGAGATCAACGGCAAGCAGTACTACCAGCTCAGTTTTGTCGAGAACCGCGCCGACGACGTGCGCCGCCGCGAGAGCTTCCTGGTCGCCCAGCAGGGCGACGAGATCCTGGTGGAAGACGCCGAGACCGACAGCCTCCAGAGCCTGCAGGACTGGCGCCGCAATATCGCGCGGGTGCGGCTCAAGAGCGCGGACTGATTTCTTTTCGTTCCACGAAATCCGCCTGCCGAGCATATCCATACTACGGCGCCGGATGGCATTGACGCGAACGCCACAGTGGCCGCCAAAGGGTTTGACTTTTTGCGCTGTAGAAACTTTAATGGCTGTTTTTTAATAACGAACAGACAGCCATGGCAGACTATATCGGCACCGACGCCAACGATTCCATCGACCAGGACAAGCTCGGCATTCCGGGCGGGACCAACATCTTCGGCGGCAAGGGCGACGACAACATCGTCGTCTCGTCCGGCACTGTCATCGGCGAACAGGGCAACGACACCATCACTTCCCTGCAGCCCTGGGCGGGGGTCGCCTACTGGAACTCGCCGGCCGGCATCAAGGTCAACCTGGCGACCGGCGTCGCACAGGACGGCTTCGGCACGGTCGACACGCTGATCAACGTCCACACGATCCAGGATTCGTCCCATAGCGACGAGATCACCGGCAGCAGCGCCAACGACGAATTCTGGCTCAGCGGCGGCTCGGACCGGGTGACCGGCGGCGGCGGCCAGGACACCGTCAAGTACTGGGAAGTCGCTCCCTCGGAAGTGAAGATCAGCTATTCGGCCGCCACCGACACCTTCACCGTGCTCAAGCAAGCCGCCGGCAAGACCGGCACCGACACGCTGCAAGGCGTCAATGCCATCGAGCTGCTGGGTCCGGACGGCACCACTGCCCGCTACACCCGCGACATGTTCGACGACAGCCAGGGCTTCCTGCGCCAGCAGGCGGTCGTGCCCTCGTTCGAGATGGGCGCGGTGAACCAGCTGCGCGCGGGCGACTTCAACGGCGACGGCGTGGCCGACATCCTGGTGACCCGCACCCGCGGCGACATGGGCGAGACCGCCGTGCCGCTGCAAATCCTGCTCGGCGACGGCAAGGGCGGTTTCACCGACCAGACCGCCAGCCTGTTCAAGGGCGGCGTGCCTTACGCGAATTTCGTGCCCCGCATTTTCGCGGCCGACTTCAACCGGGATGGCATCACCGACATCTTCACCCCCGATTTCGGCCTCGACAAGGCGCCTTTCCCGGGCGGACAGAATGGGCTGTTCCTGTCGAACCGGGCGAGCGGCCAGCTGGAGAACGTCACCGCCAGCCTGCCGCAGGCCCTGAAGCAGAACCACGGCACCGCGCTGGGCGACATCAACCGCGACGGCAACATCGATATCCTGGTCAATGCCCTGAACGAGACGACCGGCAACGCCAACCAGATCCTGATCAACGACGGCGCCGGCCGCTTCACGCCGATGCAGTCGCTGCTGCCGGCCGGCCTGCGCCAGCCTGGCTACGATGCCGGCAATACCTGGTCGATGCTGCGCGACCTGAACGGCGACGGCTGGGACGACATGGTGCTCGGCACCTGGGGACCCAACCCGAACCCGAGCCAGGTCCTGCTCAACGACGGCAAGGGCAGCTTCGCCAACGCGACCCCGATTGCCCTGCCCCGCCCCGGCGGCTTCCAGGAGGTCGTGATCGGCATCGAAACCATCGACCTGAACGGCGATGCCCTGCCCGACCTGATGCTGAGCACGACCAACGACGGCAGCCACGACGATTTCTACAAGCTGCCCTACCTGCAGCTGCTCGTCAACGAGGGCAACGGCAAGTTCCGCGACGAGACCGACCTGCGCCTGCCGCAGTCGAAGACCGTGGGCACGGAAACCGCCTGGTACTTCTCGGCCACCGCCGTGGACGTCGACGGCGACGGCTTCCAGGACATCGTGGTGGACGGCCAGAACGCCGGCTTCTCGCGCGTGTACATGAACGACGGCAGCGGCAAGTTCAGCATCGGCTGGACCGGCACGCCCAACCAGCACGTGCTGGCGATGGACGTGAACGGCGACGGCAAGACCGACCTGGTCGAAGCCACCTCGGCGGGCTTCTCGGTGCTCGTGAACAGCTTCGCCGACCGGATCGGCGCCAGCCAGGTCTACCGCTTCGGCGACAGCGGCGGCAAGGTGGTGGGCGGCGCCGCCAGCGAAACCATTTATGGCGGCAAGGGCGCCGACAAGGCCGACGGCGGCGCGGGACTGGACAAGATGGTCTACGGCGGCGCGCGCGCCGATTACAGCGTCAAGAAGGCGGCCGGCGGCTTCACCGTGAGCAGCGGCGGCGTGGTCGACACCCTGAGCAACATCGAGCGCCTGGTATTCAGCGACGGCGCCCTCGCCCTCGATACCGACGGCACCGGCGGCCAGGCCTACCGCGTCTACCAGGCCGCCTTCGCACGCACGCCCGACCTGGGTGGCCTCGGCTACTGGATGAACGTGATGGACGGCGGCGCCGCGCTCAAGACGGTGGCGGAAGGCTTCGTCGCATCGAGCGAGTTCAAGGATGCCTACGGCACCGCGCCCAGCAACCTCGAGATCGTCTCGCGCTTCTATGAGAACGTCCTGCAGCGTCCGGGCGAGAAGGCCGGCATCGACTGGTGGACCGGCATGCTGGATACGAAAACGCTGACCGTGGCCGAGGTGCTGGTCGGCTTCAGCGAAAGCGCCGAGAACAAGGCGGCACTGGCCGACCTGATCGCGAACGGCTTCGCCTACACGCCGTACGGCTGATCCATCGCCTGGACGGCGGGCGCCGTCCAGGCAAGCAATCAGCCATCCAGGTGCGAGATCAGCAGGCTGCGCGCGGCTTTCGCCTCGCCATGCTGCCCGTCCATCGAGATCCCGACCGCCAGGATGTCGATCAGCAGCAGCTGCAGGATGCGCGAGATCATCGACAGGAAGATGGTGCTGTCCTCGGCATGGTCCACCGCCAGGCAGACGCTGGCCTTGCGCGCCAGCGGCGACTGGCTGTTGCTGATCGCGATCACGTCGGCGCCGGCGGCGCGGGCGATCTCCACGGCCTCGAGCAGCTCGGCGATGCTGCCCGAATTCGACACCGCGATGACCACGTCGCCTGGCTGCAGCAGCTCGGCCGCCAGCTTGAACAGGTGCGAGTCGCCGTACAGCGAGGTCGGGATACGAAAGCGGAAGAACTTGTGCTGCCCGTCCAGCGCCACCGCGCGCGAATTGCCCATCGCGAAGAACTCGACGCGGCGCGCCCGGCTCACCAGTTCGATGGCGCGGTCGAGCGCACGCACATCGAGCTGGTCGCGGAAGCGCAGGATCGCCGACACCGTGTTGTCGATCACCTTGGCCGACAGATCGTGGGTGCTGTCGCTGATGCGCACCTGGCTGTGGCGCACCGGAATCGAACCGGTCAGGCTGCTCGCGAACTTGAGCTTGAAGTCAGCCAGGCCCTGGAAGCCGAGCGAGCGGCAGAAGCGGATCACGGTCGGCTGGCTCACATCGGCCAGGCGCGCGATCTCGGCGATCGGCTCGTTCAGCACCAGGCGTGGCTGTTCCAGCACCAGGCTTGCCACCCGCTGCTCGGCCGGGCTCAGGCCGTGGCGCAGTTGCTGGACGCGTTCCATCAGCGTGTTGGCGCCGCTGCGCCCGCGCAGGTGTTCGGCCAGGATGGTCGCCACGCCGTGCAAGGCCGGGTTGGGCGCGGTGATGACGTAGGTCGGGATGTCGGCCAGGTAGCTGGAAAAACGCCCCTTGGCCTCGAAGCGCGCGCGAAAAGGCGATGCGGCGAACCATTCGCCCATGCGCGGCACGATGCCGCCGCCGATGAAGATGCCACCAAAAGCGCCCAGCGTCACCGCCAGGTTGGCGGCGGCGGCGCCCAGCATGCCGCAGAAGCATTCCAGCACCTCGATGCAGAGCGGGTCTTGCTCGTCCAGCGCGCTGTTGAGGATGTCGGCGGCCTTGCGCGCCGGCGCGTCGACCCCGTTGCGCTCGGCCAGCGCGCGATGGATGATCTCCATGCCCGGCCCGGAGATCAGGCGTTCGTTCGAGACGTGCTGCCATTCGCGCCAGGCGGTCTGCAGGATCGCGAATTCGCGCTCGTCGGCCGGGGCGAAGTTGACGTGGCCGCCCTCGCTGCCCAGGGTAATGAAACCGTCGGCGGTCGGAATCACCCCCGACACGCCCAGGCCGGTGCCCGGCCCCAGCACGCCGATCACGGCGTTCGGCGCCGGCGCGCCCTGCCCCACCTGCATCAGGTCGTGCCGGGCAAAACCGGGAATGGCCATTGCCAGCGCGGTGAAGTCGTTGACGATCAGGAGCGTGGTCAAGCCCAGTTCGCGCCGCACGGCGTCGGTCGAGAACTCCCAGTCGCGGTTGGTCATGCGGACGAAGTCGCCGCTGATCGGGTTGGCCACGGCCAGCGCCGCGTGGTGCAGGCGCAGGCCGGCATGGTCGCGCAGGTAGTAGCGCAGCAGCGGGACGATGCCCTCGAAGTCTTCGCACTTGAGCACGCGCACCGCGCCGAACACGCCGGGTGCGCTCTGCAGTGCGAAGCGCGCGTGGGTGGCGCCGATATCGGCCAGCAGGCGCGGCCCGTCGGCAAACGCCGTCTGTGCCGACTTGTCCGCGAACGTGACGGCCGCCTGCCGGCTACCCATTATTTTGCGCGGCCCGCGATACTGCCGAACCAGGCGCCGTACGGCGGCAGGGTGACGCGTCCGCCGCTTGCGCTGCCCGCCAGGCCCTGGCCGTCGAGCGCCTTGGCATTGCCGCTTTCCGGCCAGTCGAAGCTGACCGGCTCGGCACCGAGGTTGAACGCGGCCAGCACGCTGTCCATGCCGTCCAGGTCGCGGCGCAGGGCCAGCACCGGCTCGGGCGCGTCGAAGAAGGCGATCTCGCCGCGGGTCAGTTGCGGCATGCTGCGGCGCCAGGCGATGAAGCGGCGCGCGAAGTTCAGCGGCGATTGCGCATCGGCCTCCTGCCGGTCGACCGCCACCGCGCCATGCGGTTCGGCCACGGGCAGCCAGGGCTTGGCGTCGGTGAAGCCGGCGTGCGGCGCGTCGCTCCGCCATGGCATCGGGGTACGGCAGCCGTCGCGGCCCTTGAACTCGGGCCAGAAAGTGATGCCGTACGGGTCCTGCAGCAGCTCGAAGGGCACCTCGGCTTCTTCCAGCGCCAGTTCTTCGCCCTGGTACAGGCAGGGCGTGCCCTTCAGCGACAGCTGCATCGCCAGCACCACCTTGGCCAGCGCGGGCGTCGGCTTGCCGTCGCCCCAGCGCGTCGCCACGCGGATCGCATCATGGTTGCTGACCGACCACGAGGCCCAGCCGTCCTTCACGCGCGCATTGAATTCCTCGACCTGGGTGCGGATGTGGGCGGCGGTGTGCACGGGCGTGAGCAGGTTGAAGCTGTAGGCCATGTGCAGCTTGTCGCCGCCTTCGGTGTACTCGGCCATCTGCGCCAGCGCGTCGTCCGAACTGACCTCGCCGATCGAGACCGCGCCGAATTCGTCCAGCTGGGCGCGCACGCGCTGCAGGAAGGCGATGTTCTCGGGCTGGGTCTTGTCGTGGATATGGGCCTGCATGCCGTAGGGGTTCACGTCCGTCACGGTCGAGGTGTCGCGCACCAGGGCCGGCGGGTTGCTGCGCAGCTGGCGATCGTGGAAGTGGAACACGCAGGCGTCCATGCGCACGCCGTCCACGCCGCGCTCCAGCCAGAAGCGCTGCGCATCCAGGTGGGCCTGCTGCACGTCCGGATTGTGGAAGTTCAGCTGCGGCTGGCTGGTAAGGAAGTTGTGCATGTAGTACTGCTTGCGGCGGGTGTCCCACTGCCAGGCCGAACCGCCGAATACCGACAGCCAGTTGTTCGGCGGGCAGCCGTCCGCGAGCGGGTCGGCCCACACGTACCAGCTTGATTTCGGGTTGTCGCGGCTCTTGCGGCTCTCGACGAACCAGGGATGGGTGTCGGCCGTGTGCGACATGACCTGGTCGATCATGATCTTCAGGCCCAGGCGGTGCGCCTTCGCGATCAGCCGGTCGAAGTCGTCCAGGGTGCCGAACATCGGATCGACGTCGCAGTAGTCGGCGATGTCGTAGCCGAAGTCCTTCATCGGCGACTTGAAGAAGGGCGACAGCCAGACGATGTCCACGCCCAGGCTGGCAATGTAATCGAGCTTGTCGGTGATGCCGGCCAGGTCGCCGATGCCGTCGCCATTGGTGTCGAGGAAGCTGCGCGGATACACCTGGTAGATGATGGCTTCTTTCCACCAGTTCGGGTTGTTGGTCTGCGAGATCTGGGTCATGGCGGGTCCGTCGGATGAGTACGCAATTCTAGGCAATATACAGGACGGTGGAAAAATTTACAACGTGATTGGATCAAACATTGGATTAATTAATCCTTTCCATTCAATGACTTACATTTTTTTCCGCTTAAATAAGGCGACATCGAAGTAGCTAAACTACGCATCATTTGTATCGCCTTTGTTTCACAGCCATATTTTTATTGCAAAATCACACCGCCTCGGCATAGCATCGCGTCTGTTTCGATTTTCCGGGAATGCCATGAACTCTCCAGCGACGCGTGAAATCAAGACTGCCGGGCGCCTGCCGCGGCAGATCCCCTACATCATCGCCAACGAAGGCTGCGAGCGCTTCAGCTTCTACGGGATGCGCAACATCCTGACGCCCTTCCTGATCTCGACGCTGCTGATCTTCCTGCCGGAGTCGATGCGCACCGGCGAAGCCAAGGACGTGTTCCATACCTTCGTGATCGGGGTGTATTTCTTTCCGCTGCTGGGCGGCTGGCTGGCCGACCGCTTCTTCGGCAAGTACAACACCATCCTCTGGCTCAGCCTCGTGTACGTGGCCGGCCATGCCTGCCTCGCCCTCTTCGAAGACAACGTCAAGGGCTTCTACTTCGGCCTGTTCCTGATCGCGCTCGGCTCGGGCGGCATCAAGCCGCTGGTGGCCTCGTTCATGGGCGACCAGTTCGACCAGACCAACAAGGACAAGGCGAAAGTCGTATTCGACGCCTTCTACTGGATCATCAACTTCGGCTCCTTCTTCGCCTCGCTGCTGATGCCGCTGTTCCTCAAGAACTACGGCCCGGCGGTGGCCTTCGGCATTCCGGGCATCCTGATGGCCATCGCCACCGTGGTGTTCTGGAGCGGCCGCAAGAAGTACGTCAACGTGCCGCCCAGCCCGAGCGACCCGCACTCGTTCATGAACGTGGCGCGCACTGCCCTGCTGGCGAAGCGGCCGGGGGCAGGCCGTCCGGGCCTGGTGGTAGCCCTGATCGGCGTGGCCGGGGCGATCGGTTCGCTGGCCATGGCGCCAAGCTGGGGCTTCGTCATCGCCGCCTGCACGGCCCTGGTGCTGCTGCTGGCCTTCGGCGGCATGGGAACCTCGATGCAGCTCGACCGTGCCCGCGGCGTGCACCCGGATGTCGCCGTGGACGGCGTGCGCGCCGTGCTGCGCATCCTGATCGTGTTCGCCCTCGTTACCCCATTCTGGTCGCTGTTCGACCAGAAGGCCTCGACCTGGATCGTGCAGGCCAAGGACATGCAAACCCAGGTGGACCTGCTCGGCTTCAGCTTCAGCGTGCTGCCGGCCCAGATGCAGGCGCTCAATCCGCTGCTGGTGATGCTGCTGATCCCCTTCAACAACGTCGTGGTGTTCCCGCTGCTGCGCAAGCTCGGCATCGAGCCGACCGCCCTGCGCCGCATGACCGCCGGCATCGCCCTGACGGCGCTGTCCTGGATCGCGGTCGGCTGGCTGCAGCTGCAGCTCGACGCCGGCGACACCGTGTCGATCGCCTGGCAGATCCTGCCCTACGCCCTGCTGACCCTGGGCGAGGTGCTGGTCTCGGCCACCGGCCTGGAGTTCGCCTACAGCCAGGCGCCGGCCGCGATGAAGGGCATCATCATGGCCCTGTGGTCGCTGGCCGTCACCGTCGGCAACCTGTGGGTGCTGATCGTGAATGCGGGCGTCAGGAACCCCGAGGTCATCGCCGGCATCGAAAGCTCGGGCGTGGGTTTGATGGCCTTCCAGATGTTCTTCTTCGCCGGCTTCGCCATGCTGGCGGCCCTGGCCTTCGGCCTGTACGCCAGGCGTTACAAGATGGTCGACCACTACCGCGCCTGATTGATCAACCCGATTGGCGGGTCACTGCTGCCTGCTCACTTTTACCGGCGTTCGCAATCCAGGCCGCCGGCCTGGATTGCCCCGCCCACCCTACCATGACCCGACTCCGATATGCCGCCCTCGCGGCGGCCGCTCTTGCCTCCTCCGCGCACGCCGCGGTTCCCCTCGCCACCTGCGACGACCCGTCCTTCCAGCAGGTGCTGAACGCTTCCAGCGCCGCGCTGGACGCCCGCGCCGTCTGGCTCGACCGGCGCCTACTGACCTGGCCCGGCGCGCAGGCCGGCGCCAACTTCCGCCTCTATCATTCGCGCACCGCATCGATCGTCGCCACGCCCGGCGCCAGGGTCACGGGCGCCGACGGGGCCCTGGCGCTCGAGGCTTCCGATGCCACGCTGCCGGTCCGCTTCAAGTACCTCGCTCCCGGCCCGGTGCTGTCGGTGCGCGCGCTCGATGCGCCGCGCCTGAAGGACCTGCACCGGGGCCAGCTGGTGCTGGTGCAGGAAGCGCCGGACGGCAGCGTGCGCGCCGCCACCCGCATCCAGGCCGCGGGCGCGCTCGACGACCTGTACGCCGCCGCCGGAAACCTGGCCGACCTGGGCGCCACGCCAAAGGCGCAGCGCACCGGCTTTCGCCTGTGGGCGCCGACCGCGCGCACGGCCGCCGTCTGCACCTACGACAGCGCCAGCGGCAAGGCCAGTGCGGTGCACGAGATGGCCTTCGACGCGCGTACCGGCGCCTGGAACGCGAGCGTCCCGCGCGACCTCTCGGGCAGCTATTACCGCTACGCGGTGGACGTGGCGGTGAACGGCGTGGGCCTGGTGCGCAACCTGGTCACCGATCCGTATTCGGTCAGCCTCGGCACCGACTCGAAACGCAGCTACATCGCCGACCTGGACGCGGCGCGCCTCAAGCCCAAGGGTTGGGACAGGACCCGCGCACCGGATACGGTCAAGGCGCAGACCGACATGGTCATCTACGAGCTGCACGTGCGCGACTTCTCGATCAACGACCCGAGCGTGCCGGAGGAAAAGCGCGGCAAGTACGCCGCCTTCGGCGAGGCGAATTCGAACGGCATGCGCCACCTGAAGGCCCTGGCCAAGGCCGGCCTGACCGACATCCACCTGCTGCCGGTGTATGACCTCGGCAGCGTGCCGGAAAAGGACTGCGCCGTGCCGGCACCAAGCGGCGCGCCCGACGGCGAGCGCCAGCAGGCGCTCACCCGCAAGACCGCCGACAGCGACTGCTTCAACTGGGGTTACGATCCCTACCACTACAATGCGCCGGAAGGCAGCTACGCCACCGATCCGGCGGACGGCGCGCGCCGCATCCTCGAATTGCGCCAGATGGTGATGGACCTGCACCGGGCCGGCCTGCGCGTGGGGCTCGATGTGGTCTACAACCATACTTTCATCGCCGGCCAGAACGAGAAGTCGGTGCTGGACCGCGTGGTGCCCGGCTATTACCACCGCCTGAACCCGCTGGGCGCGATCGAGCGCTCGACCTGCTGCGACAACACGGCCACCGAAAACATGATGATGGCCAAGCTGATGATCGATTCAAGCGAGCTGTGGACGCGCCATTACAAGATCGATTCCTTCCGCTTCGACCTGATGGGCCACCAGCCGCGCGCGGCGATGGAGCGCCTGCAGCGGCGGGTCGACAAGGCGGCCGGCCACCACGTGCAGCTGATCGGCGAGGGCTGGAACTTCGGCGAGGTCGCCGACGGAACCCGCTTCGTGCAGGCCTCGCAGCTGTCGCTGAACGGCTCGGGCATCGGCACCTTCAGCGACCGCGCGCGCGACGCCGTGCGCGGCGGCTCGGCCGGCGACGCGGGCGCGGCGATGGTGCGTCGCCAGGGCTACATCAATGGCCTGGTGTACGACCCGAATGCGGCCGCCAGGGCGGCGGACGGGGAACCCAAGGCGGCCGGCCTGCAGGACCTGATGAAGACGGCCGACATGATCCGCGTCGGCCTGGCCGGCTCGGTGCGCCCGTATGCCTTCCAGACCTTCGACGGCAAGCGGCGCAGGCTGGAAGACATCGCCTACGGCAACCAGCCGGCCGGCTATGCCAGCCAGCCGGGCGAGGTGGTGAACTACGTCGAGAACCACGACAACCAGACCCTGTTCGACATCAACGTGCTCAAGCTGCCGGTGGAGACCCCGGCCGCCGAGCGCGCCCGGGTGCAGGTGCTGGGCATGGCGATCAACGCCTTCAGCCAGGGCGTGGCCTACTATCACGCCGGCATCGACACGCTGCGCTCGAAGTCGCTCGACAAGAACAGCTTCAATTCGGGCGACTGGTTCAACCGCATCGACTGGACCTACCAGGACAACTACTTCGGCAGCGGCCTGCCGCAGCAGGACGACAACGGCAAGGACTGGCTGCTGCTCAAGCCCTACCTGGCCAATGCCGCGATCAAGCCGGCGCCGGCCGACATCGCCTTCGCCCGCGACGCCTTCCGCGACCTGCTGGCGATCCGCGCCAGCACGACGCTGCTGCGCCTGCGCTCGACCGAGGACATCGTGAACCGCCTGCGCTTCTTCAACACCGGACCGCAGCAACAGGCGACCGTGCTGGCGGCCTGGATCGACGGCAAGGGCTATCCGGGAGCGAAGTTCGCCGGCATCAGCTACCTGGTAAACGTGGACAAGGTGGCGCACACGGTGAGCGACGCCGGCATGCGCGGCAAGCGCCTGACCCTGCATCCGGTGCACCTGGCGACGGATGCGGCGGACGGGCGCGCGCGACAGGCACGCTTCGACAGCGCGAGCGGCAGCTTCACCGTGCCGCCGCGCACGGCGGTGGTGTTCGTAGCCGAATGAAGCAGCAGCCCGCTGGGCTCAACCCATCGGGCCGACCAGGCGGGCGATCTCCACCGCGCCCTTCTCGTCGAAGATCGGGCATTCCTCGGCGATGCCGACCGCCGCGTTGAAGTCGGCGGCGGCGATGACGCAATAACCCGACAGCGCGGCGCTGCTGAGCTTCGGACCGAGCAGGCGGCTCGGCACCTCGACGCTGCTGTGCGACATCGCGCCGCGGTCCACCAGTGCGGTGCCGAGCATCTCGAACCACTTGGCCCAGCGCTGCGGGTCGTGCTGCGGGCCTTCCGACTCGTCGACGGTCGATCCGCGGTAAACGATCAGGTATCGTTCCATGCCGGCTCCTCTGGTAATGTTCATTCAGACCTTAGCAGAAGCCTTGTGCGGACGACGCACAGCTCGGCGCCGGCCCGTGGCCCGCATCATTCCAGGCGGATGGCCATGTCGAAGATCCAGGTGCGGCGGATCTCGACGACGTCGTACTGGCGCGCCAGGGCCGGCGGAAAGGCGCCGTAGGGCGCCTGGCTGGCAATCACCTTGCGTACCGCCTCGTCGAGCGCGGGGACGCCGCTGGAAGTCACGAACGTGACCTTCTCGACGCTGCCGTCGGCGCGCACCGCCACCGTGACCACCGGGCTGACATGGCCTTGCCTGAGCGCGTCGCGGACGAGGTCGTAGGTCATGTTCAGTTCGATCTTGCGGCCCATGGCTTGCGCGTACTGGATCAGGTCGGCGTTCGGGTCGGCGCGCCCGAACAGCCAGCCGCGGCGCAGGCCGCTGCTGGTCGGCGCCCGGCTTTCCCTGTCGCGCTGGGCGGCTTCCTGGTCGAGCTGCCGGCCGATCGCGCGCAGCCGCTCTTCGCGTTTTGCTTCCTGTTCGGCGCGCTCCCGCCGGGCCAGCTCGCGCTTGTCTGCTTCCTGCCTTGCCTGTTCCTGGCGTGCCTGTTCCTGGCGTGCCTGCTCCTGCCTGGCCTGTTCCTGCCTCGCCTGTTCCTGCCTGGCCTGCTCCTGCCTGGCCTGTTCGCGCCGCTGGACTTCCTGACGCTCGCCCTCCAGCCGCGCGGCCTCGGCACGCTCGCGTTCCCGGCGCGCAGCGTCTTCCCTGGCCTGTTCCGCCAGCCGCGATTGTTCCAGCCGCAGGGCTTCCTGGCGCTCCGCCTCACGCTGGGCTTGCCGGGCCTGCTCGATACGGGCCGCTTCCTGTCGTGCTGCTTCCTGTCGTGCCGCCTCCTGTGCCGCCAGTTGGGCCCGGCGCGCCTGCTCCTGCCGCATTGCTTCCTGCCGCATTGCTTCCTGCCGCATTGCTTCCTGCCTCATTGCTTCCTGCCGAATTTCTTCCTGCCGCAAGCTCTCCTGCCGGGCGAGCGCCAGCCGCTCCGCCTCGGCGCGTGCCGCTTCCCGCTGCGCGCGCTGTTCCGCTGCCAGCACGCGCTCGCGCGCATCCTGCTCGATGCGCGACTGCGCCGCTTCGTCGCGCCTGACCGCTGCGGTGTCCGCCCCGGGCGCCGTCACCACGACCTTTGCGCGGGGTTCCGGCGCGGGCATGGCCAGCACAGCGGCAGCAGCTTCGGTGGTAGGTGTCGCCGGTGCCGATGGCCGTTCAGGTGCAGGTGCGGGTGCGGGTGCGGGTGCGGGTGCGGGCGGCGTCGACGGCGCCGCTGCCGGGGCATCGGCAAGCACGACGCGCAGGTCGTAGTCGGCCAGGCGTCTTTCCTCCCACGGGAAGCGCAGGCCGGGCAGCCCGAGCGCGTCGCCGCCGACGCTCAGGCTCAGCAGCAAGGCATGCACCAGCATGGACACCAGTACCGCGATGCGCAGGCGCCATGGAAAACGCGGTGGCTGCCAGGCCGTTCCCGAATCTACATATCCTTCATGCAAACACGCGTCGGCGCCGCGCAATGCCGCATGGCTTGCTGGCTGAGCGAGAAGGAGCGGAGCGGGCATAGGATGAGGACGGAGCTTGCCATTGATGCAAGGAATCTGCCGATGCTATCACAACAAGGATGACTGATCAGCTGATGCCGGGCTGGATGGAAATAATTGGTGGATATGCGACGCACCCCGTTCGCTATACTTGCGCGGATATGGCCCGTTCCCTGCTCCCTCCTGCCCCTCCGCTTGTTGCCGGCAGCAATAACCGGCGCCTGGCGGTCCTCCTTGCCACCGTGCTGGTCCACGCCGCGCTGATCCTGGGCTGGCAACTGGCGCGCACGACCCCGCCCGGGCCGGCGGAGCCGGAAGGACCGCGCATGCAATGGCTGCGTTTGCCGGCGCCGCAGGTAAAGCCGGCGCCCGTCGCACCCGCAGTCGATGCGGGCCCGCCTTCCCGTAGGGCAACGGCGCGCTCCACGCGGCCGGCGCTTCCGGCGTCCCGCCCCGCCCCCGTCCCGGCCCAGGCCGATCGGGCGCCTGCCGCCGCAGAGCCCGCGCCGGCTGCGGCGCCTGCCGCCGCGACGCCGCCCCGGCCAAGCGCCGCCGACATCGTGGCAAATGCGCGGCGCAGCGCGGCCGGCATCGACCGCGCACTGCGCAAGCAAGGCAAGCCCCTCATCGTGGTCCCGCCGGACAGTCCGCAACTACGCATGCGCGCGGGCATGGAGCAGGCCCACGCCATGGCGCCGCCGGGCCTGTTCGAAGCGCCCAAGGTCGAGGAACTGGTGAACAACACCGGCGACGGCGCGCGCCGCACCCGCGTCATTACCGGCAACGGCACCTATTGCGTCACCGAACGCTCGCCCGCCACCAACGTCGAGATGATCGAAATGCACGGCAAGATCCGGCTGACCAGCTGCCCTGGGCCCGAGACGCCTGCCAAGCCGCAGGAATGGCGCACCGCGCGCGATTAGGGCCCGACTGAATACATGCTCGCGACAAGGACCTTCTTGTCATGGGGTGGTCGGCTCCGGCAAGCGATATCACTGCGCCTGTGCCTGTCGGACGCGCGGTCGGCGCAGCCGACCACCCTGCGGACAATCGCTTTGCCGTGCCCGGCATTCGTCAGGCAGGCCCTGGCGCGGATCGCGGAACTGCTGACACGCGGCGCAGTCATACCCAAAGCCGCGCCCTGCCATCGGCGGTGCCGCCGCCAGCGGCGTGGGCAAGTTTTTTTGCGTTCTTTATGGATCACACTATCCGTTGACTGACGCGCTGTCTGGAATGCAAGGCCATGAAATCCAAGCAAACCGTGACGATGCCCGAAGAGGCCAGCTATCGAACGTTCTGCCCGGTCCGTGCCAGCCTCTATCTCGCCGCGATCCTGCTGTTCTGCCTGAACCACTGGATCAACCGCTACTTCGGCAGGCCGGATATCGACCAGATCGCCTATCACCTGCAGTTCGGCACGCAAGGGCTGGAAGACTCCGACCCTGCCATCATCCAGCGTTTCGTCAACTGGGGCGTGCTGATTCCCCTGGTCCTCCTGGCAACGGTGCTGCTGACCGAGCGCTGGGCGATTCTCGCATGCCGCTACCGCAGCCTCCTGCGGGCCTGCCCGGTGTTGCCGAAGCTGGCGCTGCTGTCGGCGGTGCTGCTCTGGCTGGTGCAGCTGTCCGTGGTCGACTATCTCGTCTCGAGCATGGGGCCGGATTACTTTTCCAGGCATTACGTGAAGCCATCCACGGTTGCCGTGCACGGCAGCAAGCCGAAAAACCTCGTCCTGATCTATGTCGAGAGCCTGGAGGCCGGCTACAGCAACCGGAATGTTTTCGGGAGCAACCTGATCGCGCCCCTGACCGATCTCGAGGCCAGCAGTTTCCGCTCCTTCGTGCAGATGCCCGGCACCGGCTGGACGATCGCCGCCATCATTGCCACCCAGTGCGGGCTGCCGCTCAAGCGGATCACGATCTTCGACGAGAACACGCAGGGAGAACAGGTCCGGTCCTTCCTGCCGAACGCCACCTGTCTCGGCGATATCCTGGCCCGCCATGGCTACCGCAACGTGTTCATGGGCGGCGGTTCGCCCAGCTTCGCCGGCAAGGGACGCTTCCTGCGCGCCCACCACTACCACGAGGTGCTCGGCAAGGAAGACTGGCAAGCCCAGGGGGTGCAGGAACGCAGCATGAATGGCTGGGGATTGTTCGACGACGCCCTCTTCGAGCGCGCACGCCGCAAGCTCGGCCAGCTGCATGCGTCCGGCCAGCCGTTCAACCTGACGCTGCTGACGGTGGACACCCATGAACCGGCCGGCCATCTGTCGCCGGGCTGCGCACGGCGCGGCCACGCCGGCTTCACGGGCGTGATCCGCTGCAGCGCCGCCGAAGTGGCCGCATTCGTCGATTTCGTGCGCGAACGCGGCTACCTTGCCGACACCAATATCGTCATCCTGGGCGACCACAAGGCACGGCGCAATCCGCTGTCCGATGCGCTCGACCGCATGCCGGAGCGCCCGCTGTTCAACGCATTCATCGGCGCTGACCTGCCCTCCCGAAACCGCGAGCAACTGGTGCACTTCGACCTGCTGCCGACCATCCTCGAGTTCAGCGGCTTCACGGTGAGCGGCGGCAGGCTCGGTCTCGGCTACAGCGGCTTCAACCGGCACCGGGCCAGGCCGGGGCCGGGCTGGTTGGCGGAAATGCGCGCGTCCGTCCTCAACCGGTCCGAGGCCTACCGCTCCCTGTGGCTGGCGCCGCCCGCTACAGTCCGAGCTGCGCCAGGATCGCGTCCTTGATCGCCTGCAGTGCCGGCTGCGACACCTTGCGCGGATGCGCCTGCGCGATCGGGAACACCGACCGGATCGTGGTCGGGCGCTGCGACAGCACTACCACGCGGTCGGCCAGGTAGATCGCCTCTTCCACGTCGTGGGTGATCAGGATGACGGTGTGATTCTCTTCGCGCAGCACGCGCAGCAGCTCGTTGCGCATCTTCAGGGCCGTCAGCGCATCGAGCGCCGAGAACGGTTCGTCCATCAGCAGAATGTCGGGCTTGACCGCCAGCGCGCGCGCGATCTCGACGCGCTTGAGCATGCCGCCGCTGAGTTCGTGCGGATAGGATTTTTCGAAACCTTTCAGGCCCACCACCTCGGCGTAATGGTCGGCGGTGGCCGCCTTGACGGCCTCGTTTTTGCCGGACAGGCCGAACATCAGGTTCTCGCGCACCGTCAGCCACGGAAAGACCGAACCGTGCTGCGAAATGACGATCGCATTCGGCGACGGCCGCGTCACCGGAACGCCATCGATCGCGACCGTCCCGCTGTCCGGACGCTCGAAGCCGGACAGCAGCTTCATGAGGGTCGACTTGCCGCAGCCGGACGGACCGACGATGGCGATGAACTCGCCCGGCGCGACCTCCAGGTCGATGCCGCCGACCACCTGCAGCGACTTGAAGCCCTTGCGCAGCGAGCGGATTCCGATCTTCGCTTCGCCCCTGGCGTCCACCCTGGCGTTCAGTGCAGCGTTCACCTTAGCGTGCATAGCGCCACCTTACCTGCTTGAGGCCTTCGAGGCGGCGCATCAGGACGTCCAGCCCCAGGCCGATGAGACCGATGATGATCATGGCCGCCACCACCAGGTCGTAGCGGTTGCCGGCATTGCGCGCGTCCATGATCAGGAAGCCCAGGCCCGAGCTGCGCACGATCATCTCGGCGGCCACCACCACCAGCCAGGCCACGCCGAGCGCGATGCGCATGCCGGTCAGTACTTCGGGCAGCACCGCCGGCACGATCACCTGGCGGAACAGCTTGGCGCGCGGGACGCCGAAGTTCTCGGCGGCGCGCAGGTAGCGCGCATCGATCGCGTGCACGCCGGCCGAGGTCTGCACGATCAGCGGAAACACCGCGGCCAGGAAAATCAGGAACACCGGCGCCACGTCGCCCACGCCGAACCACAGGATCGCGATCGGGATCCAGGCGATCGGCGAGATCGGGCGCATGATCTGGAATACCGGGTTGAGGGTGCGGTAGGCGCCCTCCACGCGCCCCATCCACAGGCCGAGCGGCAGCGCCACCAGCAGCGCCAGCAGGAAGCCGGCAGCCACCCGCAGCAGCGAGGCCAGGATGTGCTCCCACAGCGTGCCGTCGGCCGCCAGCTCCAGCGCGCCGGCGGCGACCTGCTGCGGCGAGGGGAAGATCAGGCTGCCGCTGTGGACGATCGCCGCCCACCACAGCAGCACGATGGCGGCCAGCACCAGCAGCGGGGGCCAGATCCGGTTCAGTCTATCCATGATTTACGCATTGTCGTGTTTCAGGAGCGAGCGCAGGCGCCAGCCAAGTCGCGGCAGGCCGGCGGCGGGCGCCTCCTCGACCAGCACCGTCATCCTGCCGCTGGCGTGGGCGGTGCAGTCGAAGGGGTGTTCGCCGGCCTGGGCGAAGGGCAGGCGGAAATCCTGGCCGGGCATGATCAGGACCGGGCCGAACATCTGCGGCACCGTGTCGCTGTTGCGCAGCAGGAGCACGTCGCGCACGCCCAGGGTCAAGGTGACTTGCTCGGGCAGGATGCTGGCCTGGTCGCCTTTCATGCGGCGCTCCCAGGTGCCTTTCGGGATCTCGAACAGCTGGTCGCGCGTGCCTGCGCGCAGCGGCGCGAACGCGCCCCAGGCCAGCGCCGCCAGCAGCCCCGCCAGCAGCCCGGCAGCGACCACGACAAGGGTGCGCCGCTTCATCGTTCGGCCGCCAGCACGTTCACGTCGTGCACCATCTCGTCGAACGGGCGGCCGAAGGGCATCAGGGCGCGCAGCATGCCCTTTTTGTCGATCAGATACAGGTAGGACGAGTGGCCCATCTGGTAGCCTTGCCGGCCCGCCGGCGCGGGGAACTTCGTCGCCGTGATGCCGTAGTCCTTGCGGATCGCCGCCATCTGCTCCGGGGTGCCGGTCAGGCCGACGAAGCTGTTGTCGAACTGCGCCAGGTAAGACTTCAGGCGGGCCGGCGTATCGCGTTCCGGGTCGACCGAGATGAACACCACCTGCAGCCGGTCGGCCCGGGCGCCCAGCTCCCGGCGCGCCTGCGCCAGCATGGCCAGCGAGGCCGGACACACGGCCGCGCAATGGGTGAAGCCAAACTCCAGCACCACCACCTTGCCGCGCAGCGCGGACAAGCGGAAAGCGCTGCCGTCGGCGGCCTGCTGCGCGATCTCGGGCGCCATGCGCGCCGGCGAGAAGCTGCCGGACTTCAGTAGCGGCGCGGCCTGCCCTGCCAGCGCGGCGCACAGCAGCAGGGCTGCCAGCAATGCGCGCTTCATAATGCCACCCTGACGGGCCGGATGTTCTTCACGAAGCTCTCGTCCACGTACTGCTCGTAGCGCACCGGGCGCTTGAGCGTGCCCGCCCCCACCGACAAGCGCATCAGTTCGTCGAACTCGGCGCGCAGCATGCGCAGGTCGCCGTAGGTGACGCGGTCGGCCGGATTCTGCATGACGAAGCGGATGATGTTCGGGTCCTGGTTGAAGAACTTGCGGTTCGCCGCGATCAGGGCCGCCTTGTCGCGATTGCCTGGCGAGGCATCGAGCCAGTCGCCGGCGGCCTGCACGTAATTAACCAGTTCCTGCACCAGCGGGCGATTGGTGTCGATCAGTTCCTGGCGCACGGTCAGCACGCAGCAGATGTAATTCGGCCATTCCTTGTTCGTCATCGACAGCGGACGCGCATATCCGGCGCGCTGGGCCGCGGCCCCGAAGGGTTCGCCGGTGCAGTAGCCGTCCACCGCCCTGGCGTAGAGCGCGGCCGGCATGTCCGGCGGCGCCATTTCGACGAGCTCGATATCCTTGGCGGACATGCCTTCGCGCGCCAGCATCTTGCGCAGGAACAGGTAGTCGACCGCGAAGCGGCTCGGGATGGCGATGCTCTTGCCGCGCAGGTCGGCAAACTTGCGGTACGGCGAATCGGTGCGCACCATGATCACCGCCCCGGAGCGGTGCCCGAGCGAGACGATCTTCAGCGGAATGCGCCAGTCGCTCAGGTCCATGACCAGCGGCGCCAGCATGTAGGCGGCCTGGATGCGCCCGGTCATCAGGGATTCCTTGATCTCCGGCCAGCCCGAGAACTTGTTGTATTCGAATGCGGTGAAGGGCGCATCCGGCTTGCCGTCGGCCGCGGCCCTGGCCTTGCAGGCGATCGGCAGCGTCAGGTTGCAGGTGACCGGGAGGCCGCCCACCTGCAGCGGCCGGGAGGGCGCGACGGCAGCCTGCGCGGCGCCGCCCATGCCGGCCAGCGGCAGGGCCAGTGCGCCACCGAGCAGCTGGCGCCGGCGCGGGGAATGCTCGTACATGGAAACGCTTCCAAAACCGTGGGGTGGGCCAATTCTAGCACCCTATTGATACAGATCAACCCATCGGCAAGCCTATATGTCGAGGTGCGAGATCAGGAGCCTGCGCTGCGCGTCACCCTCCCCCGCTTCGCCATGGCCGTTCTGCGTGCCCAGCGAAATCCCGACCGACATGATGTCGATCAGGAGCAGTTGCAGGATGCGCGAGATCATCGACAGGAAAGTCGTGCTGTCCTCGCTGTGGTCGACCGCCAGGCAGACGGTGGATTTCTTGGCGAGCTGCGACTTGCTGCTGGTGATGGCGATGACGTCGGCCCCGGCGGCCCGCGCGATATCGACCGCTTCCAGCAGCTCCGGCAGCTGGCCGGCGGTGGAGATCGCGATCACCACGTCGCCCGGTCCCAGCAGGCCGGCGGCCAGCGTGAACAGGTGCGAGTCGCCGTACAGCGCGGCCGGAATGCGGAAGCGGAAGAACTTGTGCTGGCCGTCCAGCGCCACCGCGCGCGCATTGCCCATCGCGTAGAACTCGACGCGGCGCGCGCGCCGCAGCAGCTCGATGGCGCGGTCGATCGCGTGCACGTCGAGCTGGTCGCGGAATTTCAGGATCGCCGACACGGTGTTGTCGATGACCTTGGCCGACAGGTCGTGGGTGCTGTCGCTCATGCGCACCTGGCTGTGGCGCACCGGAATGGTGCCGGTCAGGCTGCCGGCGAACTTGAGCTTGAATTCGGCCAGCCCCTGGAAGCCGAGCGAGCGGCAGAAACGGATCACGGTCGGCTGGCTCACGTCGGCCAGGCGCGCGATCTCGGCGATCGGCTCGGACAGCACCTTGCGCGGATGCTCCAGCACCAGGGCGGCGACGCGCTGCTCGGCCGGCGAGAGTTCGTGGCGCAATTGCTGCACCCGGTCCATCAGGGTATTCGCGCCGCTGCGGCCGCGCAGGTGTTCCGACAGGATGCGCGAGACGCCATGCAGCGCCGGGTTGGGCGTCATGATGACGTAGGTCGGGATCTGGGCGATGTACTCGGTGAAGCGCCCTTTCGCTTCGAAACGCGCGCGAAACGGCGACTGGGCGAACCACTCGGCGATGCGCGGCACGATGCCGCCGCCGATGAAGATGCCGCCGAAGGCGCCCAGCGTCACCGCCAGGTTGGCCGCGGCGCCGCCCAGCATGCCGGCGAAGGTTTCCAGCACCTCCAGGCACAGCGCGTCGTGCTGGTCGAGCGCGCCGCTGACGATGTCGGCGGTGCTGCGCTCCGGCGCCTGCACGCCGTTGCGCCTGGCCAGCGCGCGGTAGATCAGTTCGATGCCGGGGCCGGAGATCAGGCGCTCGTTCGACACGTGCGGCCATTCCTGCCAGGCGTACTGCAGGATCGCGAACTCGCGTTCGTCGGCCGGAGCGAAGTTGACGTGGCCGCCCTCGCTGCCCAGCGTCACGAAACCGTCGATGGTCGGGATCACGCCCGACACGCCCAGGCCGGTGCCCGGGCCGAGCACGCCGGCCACCGCGTGGCTTTGCGGCGCGCCGCCGCCCACCTGCAGCAGGTCTTTCGGCGCGAAGCCCGGCAGCGCCATCGCCAGCGCCGTGAAGTCGTTGACGATCAGGAGCGTCGACAGGCCGAGCGTGCGGCGCACCTCGTCGGTCGAGAACTCCCAGTCGCGGTTGGTCATGCGGATGTAGTCGCCGCTGATCGGGTTGGCCAGCGCGAAAGCGGCGTGGTTGATGCGCACCCCATTGCCCTGCACCTGGGCCTGGGCCAGGTAGGCATGCAGCAGCGGCACGATGCCGCCGTAGTCGTCGCAGCGCAGCACCGACACCTGGCGCAGCACGCCGGGCGCGGTCTCGAGGCCGAAGCGCGCATGGGTGGCGCCGATGTCGGCGAGCAGGCGCGGACCGTCGGCGAATGCGGCGCGGGAGGGTTTCTGGTCGGTTTCTGGTTCAACAGTCATTGCGATCGGGTCTGGGCGGGACGCCTGTCCCGGATCGCGCTAGGATACCATTGAACGATTGGCAAGAATACGGCAAAGCCGTTGGTAGGGTGGCAGGGCAACAGCCTCGGCGGACTGGCAGGCGCGGACGGCGAAGCCGTCCGCGCTACGACAAGCAATGCAAACCCGGCGCAGGGTTCAGTCCAGCGCGATCAGGGCTGCCGGCGCCGCCACCCCGAAGTTCACCTTGCCGTCAGTCACGACGGCGCGCTTGCCCGTGTACCAGTCGTGCACGGTCTGGCCGTCGGTGAACACGCCGGCCACCGTGACCGGCACCGCCTTGTCCTTGGGCAGGTCGAGCGCGACCACCACGCGGTCGCTGCGCTTGCCTTCCTTGCCTTCCTGCTGCCAGGTGCGCTTGAAGGTGTAGGGGCTCGACGCCAGCATCTGGTGCACGCCCGCCCCTACCGCCGGGTGGGCGGCGCGGAAGCGGCCCAGCTTGGCCCAGTGCTCGCGCACCTCGGCCACGCGGTGGATGCCGCGCTGCGCGTTCGACGCCAGTTCGTCCCAGTTCATGAAGGAGCGCAGCTTGGCATCGCCTTCGGCGCCGTCGATGTTGAGCAGGCGCGCGGTCTCGTCGCCGTAGTAGATCTGGGCCGCGCCCGGCGCCAGCAGCAGCTTGTTGGCCGACTCGATCGGACGCTGGCGGGCCGGGTCGAAGGGGCTGCCGTCGTCGTGCGAGCTGATGTAGTTCAGCACCGAGTAGCCCTTCATCGGTCCATGCAGGGCCTTCGAGTAGTCCGAGAACAGCTTTTCGTACGGCTGGGCCGCGTCCGACTTCATGTCGAAGTTGATCATGCTGTCGAAGCCGTTGGCGAGCCAGTCGACCTTGACGTTGCCGCCCATGTCGAAGCTGTGGCCGTGGTCGATCGAGTAGCCGTAGACTTCCGAGGTCATGAAGAACGGCAGGTCGCCCAGGCGCCTGGACGGGTTGGCGCGCTTCCACTCCTCATAGGCCAGGCTGGCTTCCTGCTTGAGGTCCTTCCACACGTCCGGCTCGGTATGCTTGACGGTGTCGGCGCGGAAGCCGTCCACGCCGTACTTGCGCACCCAGTCGGTGTGCCACTTGACGAGGTAGTAGCGCGGCGCGCGCGGATAGCCGGTGCGCGCGAAGAAGGCGTCCAGCTCCTTCATTTCGCGCTCGTAGCGGCCTTCCTTCTTCCACTTGGCCACCAGCGCCGGCGGCAGGGCCACATTTTTCTTGCTGTCGGTCCGGAAGTCCGGCAGGTTGTCCACCAGCGTGCAGTCGACCGTGGTCGGCACGTCCTTGTAGGCGCACTTCGGCGCCGTGCGTACCCAGTCCTTGGGCCAGACCGGATCCTGCGGGGTCACCGGGCCGGTGTGGTTCATCACCACGTCGAGGATCACGCGGATGCCCTTGGCGTGCGCGGCTTCGACGAAATTGCGGAAGTCCCGCTCCGTACCCAGGTTGGCGTCGACCGTGGTGAAATCCCTGGCCCAGTAGCCGTGGAAGCCGTACGACTTGCCGGTGCCTTCGTCGGTCGATCCGTGGATCTGCTCGACCGGCGGCGTGAGCCAGATGGCGGTCACGCCCAGGTCGGTGAAGTAGCCGTCCTTGATCCTGGCCGTGATGCCGGCCAGGTCGCCGCCCATGAAACCGCGCAGCTTGGCGGCATCCATCTTGCGGCCGTAGGCCAGGTCGTTCGTCTTGTCGCCGTTGTTGAAGCGGTCCGTCAGCAGGAAGTAGACGGTGGCGTTCTCCCAGACGAAAGGCTTGGCCGCCGGGTTGCTGGCGGCGGCAGCCTGTGCGCCGGCGTGGCAGAAGGATGTGCAAACCGAGGCCAGCAGCATGGAGGCGGCAAGGACGGGAAGTTTCATGCGGGTTCCTGTGTGGTGGGTGAATGGGTCTAGGTAATCACGGTCGGGGTGTCGCGGCCGGTGCGCCGGCGCAGTTCGGCCACGCTGTCGGCGATGGCGATCAGTTCGGACAAGGCCTGCTGGGTGTCGAGATCGTGGCGCGCCGGGTCGGCCTCGAAGCGTTCGAGGTAGAGGCGGATGGTCGCGCCTTCGGTGCCGGTGCCGGACAGGCGGAACACGATGCGCGAGCCATCCACCATGATGAGGCGGATGCCCTGGCGCGTCGCCACCGAGCCGTCGACCGGGTCGTTGTAGACGAAGTCGTCGGCCTCCGCCACGCGGAAGCTTCCCAGCCGCCGGCCGGCCAGGTCGGGCAGCCTGGCGCGCAGGGCCGACATCAAGGCGTCGGCGGCGCCGGCGTCGACCGCTTCGTAGTCGTGGCGCGAATAGTAGTTGCGGCCGAAGCGCGCCCAGTGTTCGCGCACGATCTGGTCCACGGACGCCGTGCCCGACCGGGCGCGCGCCGCCAGCAGGTTCAGCCAGAACAGCACGGCCCACAGGCCGTCCTTCTCGCGGATGTGGCTCGAACCGGTGCCGTAGCTCTCCTCGCCGCACAGCGTCGCCAGGTTGGCGTCCATCAGGTTGCCGAAGTATTTCCAGCCGGTCGGGGTCTCGAAACAGGTGATGCCCAGGCTTTCCGCCACGCGGTCGGCCGCCTGCGAGGTGGGCATCGAACGCGCGATGCCGCTGATGCCCCCGGCGTAGCCCGGCGCCACGGTGGCGTTGGCGGCAATGATGGCCAGGCTGTCCGAAGGCGTCACCGCCAGGCCGCGGCCGACGATCATGTTGCGGTCGCCGTCGCCGTCCGAGGCCGCGCCGAAGTCCGGCGCATCGGGCCCGTTCATGTGGGCGATCAGGTCGGCCGCGTTGACCGGGTTCGGGTCCGGATGGCCGCCGCCGAAGTCTTCCAGCGGCTCGCCATTGACCACCGTGCCCGCCGGGGCGCCCAGCAGGCCCTCGATGATGGCCTTGGCATACGGCCCGGACACCGCGTGCATGGCGTCGAAACGCATGCGCAAGCCGCTGGCGAACAGCGCGCGGATGGCGTCGAAGTCGAACAGGCGCGCCATCAGCTCGCTGTAGTCGGCGACCGGGTCGATCACCTCGACCGCCATGTTCTCGATCCGGGTCTGGCCGAGCCGGTCGAGGTCGACGGGGCCGGCATCGCTGGTGTGGTAGGCGTCCAGGGCCAGGGTATTGGCGAAGATCGCCTCGGTGAGCTTCTCCGGGGCCGGGCCGCCGTTCTCGATGTTGTACTTGATGCCGAAGTCGCCCTCCGGCCCGCCCGGGTTGTGGCTGGCCGAGAGCACGATGCCGCCGAACGCCGCGTGCTTGCGGATCACGCAGCTGACCGCCGGCGTGGAGAGAATGCCGCCGCGTCCGACCAGGCAGCGCGCCACGCCATGGGCGGCGGCCATGCGCAGGATGGTCTGGATCGCTTCGCGGTTGAAATAGCGGCCGTCACCGCCGACGACCAGGGTGCGGCCTTCGCCCTTGCCCAGGGTGAGGAAGATCGCTTCGACAAAATTCTCGAGGTAGCCGGGCTGCTGGAACTCCCTCACCTTCTTGCGCAGGCCCGAGGTGCCGGGCCGCTGTCCGGCGAACGGCGTGGTCGGGACGATCTGGATGGTCATGCTTCGCTCCTGTCGTAATAACGTCGTGCAACATCGGTCAATGTTAGTAAAACGTTACGATACGACAGGCGCGAATTCACTGTCGCGCGAGGCCTAGACGGCCGCCTTGACGGGCGCGGCGCGGTCCGTCACGAACAGGGTCAGCACCGCCGCCATCAGCATCGAGGCGCCGCCGAGCGCCACGGTCATGACGGTATGGCCGCCGAAGAAGTGCGTGGTCACGCCGCCCAGCAGCAGGCCGCTGCAGATCTGCGGGATCACGACGAAGAAGTTGAACAGGCCCATGAAGTAGCCCATGCGCTTGGCCGGCAGCGAGCCCGCCAGGATCGCGTAGGGCATGGTCAGGATCGAGGCCCAGGCCAGGCCGACGCCGATCATCGGCAGCAGCAGCATGTTGCGCTCGGTGATCAGGGCAATGCTGGCCAGGCTCAGGCCGCCGATCGCCAGGCAGCAGGCATGCACGGTCTTGCGCGAGGTGGCGCGCGCGAAGATCGGCAGGATGAACGCGGCCAGCGCCGAGACGCCGCTGTAGACCGCGAACATGATGCCCACGAAGCTGCCGGCGGCCTGGAAGGCCGACGATTGGGCGTCGACGGTGCCGTAGACCTTGTCGGCGATCGCCGAGCCGGTGTAGATCCACATCGCGAACAGTGCGATCCAGGTGAAGAACTGCACGAAGGCCAGTTGCACCATGGTCTTCGGCATCTTGGCGAAGCCGCCGAAGATCTCGGAGATGGCCACGCCCAGGCTGCGCGCATGCTGGCGCTCCCGGTTGAAGGCCTCCATGTCGGCGGGCGGCAGTTCGTCGGCGGTGAGCACGGTCCAGAGCACGGCCAGGAAGAAGATCGCGCCGCCGGCGTAGAAGGAGTAGCGCACGGTGTCGGGAATGGTGCCGCCCAACGCTTCGTTCGAGACGCCCATGCTCTCGAAGAACCAGGGCAGCAGCGAAGCGATCACGGCCCCGCAACCGATGAAGAAGGTCTGCATGGCATAGCCCGCGGTCTGCTGCGAGGCGTCCAGCTTGTCGCCCACGAAGGCGCGGAACGGCTCCATCGAGACGTTGATGGCCGCATCCATCAGCCACAGCACGGCCACCGCCATCCAGAGCGCGCTGGAGTTCGGCATCAGGAACAGGGCGATCGCGGCCAGCACCGCGCCGATGAAGAAGAAGGGACGGCGGCGTCCCCACTTCGGATGCCAGGTGTTATCGCTGAGGTAACCGATCACCGGCTGCACCAGCAGGCCGGTCACCGGCGCCGCAAGCCAGAACAGGGGCAGGTTGTCGGGGTTGGCGCCGAGCGTCGAGAAGATGCGGCTGGTGTTGGCATTTTGCAGCGCGAAGCCGAACTGGATGCCGAAGAAGCCGAAGCTCATGTTCCAGAGCTGCCAGAACGACAGGCGCGGCTTGAGCACGCCGGTTTGCATATCCATGTGTGTCCCCAAAATGGCCCGGACCTGGCGGGCTCTCGTGTGATGCAGGCAGCACAGATGCGGCTGACCTACCGTAGCTGTAGCAAAATAACATGGCGGTTTCGGAGTGTCAATCGAAGAGCTCTCATAGTAGAATCCCCACAACAGAGTGGCCTAACAGCGTAGCTCTGTAGTCAAACAACAAAATAACCGCGCACGGAGACCCCCGTATGTCAGCATGTCGCACCCTCGCCATTTCCCTCCTGCTGAGCGCCGCGCTCGGCGTCCCGGCCCAGGCTGCCGACAAGCCGGCCGACGGCGCGAAAGCCTCCACCGCCTTGCCCGGCGTGCGTCTGCTGGGCGCTCCGCTGGACATGCCGGGGCTGGCGCGCAAGCGCCAGCTGCGCCTGTACCTGCCGCCCGGCTATGCGACATCGAACAAGCGCTATCCGGTGCTCTACATGCACGACGGCCAGAACCTGTTTGACGCCGCGACCGCGTATGCGGGCGAGTGGAAGGTGGACGAGACGCTCGACGCGCTGGCCAGGGAAGGCAAGCTGGAACTGATCGTGGTCGGCATCGACAACGGCCAGGAGAAACGCATGACGGAGCTCAACGCCTGGGACAACGAGAAGTTTGGCAAGGGCGAAGGCCGCGCCTACACCGACTTCATCGTCAAGACCGTCAAGCCGATGATCGACCGGACCTACCGCACGCTGCCCGGCCGCGAACACACCGCGATCATGGGCAGCTCGATGGGCGGCCTGGCCTCGCACTACGCGCTGGTGCAGTACCCGGACGTGTTCAGCAAGGCCGGCGTGTTCTCGCCGGCCTACTGGACGGCGGCGCCGGCGTTCGACTTCGTGGCCGCCAGGCCGGTGCCGACCGACGCGCGCGTGTTCCTCCTGATGGGCGAGAAGGAAGGACCGCAGATGAATGCGGACGTCCAGCGCATGGCGGAAACGGTGAAGAAGACCGGGCATCCGGCGACGAACACGGTACTGAAGATCGTGCCGGGGGCGGAGCACAACGAAGCCTTCTGGGCGGGGGAATTGCGTGAGGCGCTGTTGTGGATGTTTGCGCCGGATAAGTCGTAATACCCAGGGTGGTCGGTCGAGCCGACCGCGCGTTCAGCTAAACCTTGATGAGTCGCGTCGCGTTTTCATTGCTGTGATTTGAACGCGTGGTCGGCAGAGCCGACCACGCTATGGTATACCTCAGCCTTTACGGTGCGGCTTCTTGCCGCCCTTCTCGGCCATGCGGCGATCGGCGCCCGGCTTGGCGAAGCTCTTCTTCTTCGGCGCCGTGACGATCGGCGCTTCGAGGCCGTCACGGGTCATGTTGAGCTGCTGTCCGGCCACCCACACGGCCTTCAGGTGGTCGACCAGGTCTTGCGGCATGTCGTCCGGCAGGTCGATGGTGCTGTAGTCGTCGTAGATCTCGATGCGGCCCATGTACTTGGCCGGCATGTTGGCCTCGTTGGCGATGGCGCCGACGATGTTGCCCGGCTTGACGCCGTGCTGGTGGCCGACCTCGATGCGGAAGGTCGCCATGCCCGGTTCGGCCTCGCGCAGCACGCGTTCCTTCTTGAATGCCGGCTCGCGCGGTTCACGCGGCGGACGCGCCGGGCGGTCTTCCCAGCCGCCGGCCTCGCGCGGTGCGACATCATTGCGGAACTGCTCGGGTTTCACCTCGCGGTCCGGCTTGTCCAGCAGCAGCGGCTGGTCGCCGCGCGCCAGCTTGGCCAGCGCGGCGGCGATGTCGACCGCCGGCACGTTCTGTTCGCGCTCGTAGTCTTCGATCAGCGAACGGAACACCTCCAGCCCGCCCTCGGCCAGGGTGGCCGCGATCTGTTCCTTGAATTTCGCGATACGGACCTCGTTCACCGCCTTCACGGTCGGCAGCTGCAGCGGCGCCACCGGCTGGCGGGTGGCGCGCTCGATGGCCTTGAGCAGGCCACGCTCGCGCGGCGTGATGAACAGGATCGCATCGCCGCTGCGGCCGGCGCGGCCGGTGCGGCCGATGCGGTGGGTGTAGCTTTCCGGGTCGGACGGCACGTCGTAGTTGATCACGTGGCTGATGCGCTCGACGTCGAGGCCGCGCGCGGCGACGTCGGTCGCCACCAGAATGTCGATCTTGCCGTTCTTGAGCTGTTCGATGGTGCGCTCGCGGGCCTGCTGGGCCATGTCGCCATTGATGGCGACCGCGGCGAAGCCGCGCGCCTGCAGCTTGGTGGCCAGTTCTTCGGTGCCGAGCTTGGTGCGCGCGAAGATGATCATGCCGTCGAAAGGCTCCGCTTCCAGGATGCGGGTCAGCGCATCGAGCTTCTGCATGCCGGCCACCAGCCAGTAACGCTGGGTGATGTTCTCGGCGGTGCCGGTCTTGGCGGCGACCGTGATTTCCTGCGGGTCGCGCAGGTAGGTCTTGGCGATGCGCTTGATCGCCGGCGGCATGGTGGCCGAGAACAGCGTGGTCTGGCGCGATTCCGGCGTCTGCTGCAGGATGTGCTCGACGTCGTCGATGAAGCCCATGCGCAGCATCTCGTCCGCTTCGTCCAGCACCAGGGTCTTGAGCATCGACAGGTCGAGCGAGCCTTTCTCGATGTGGTCGATCACGCGGCCCGGCGTTGCCACCACCACGTGCACCCCGCGGCGCAGCGCCGACAGTTGCGGGCCGTAGCTCTGGCCGCCGTAGATCGGCAGCACGTGGAAGCCCTTGATGTGGGCGGCATAGCTCTGGAAGGCTTCGGCCACCTGGATCGCCAGTTCGCGCGTCGGCGCCAGCACCAGCGCCTGCGGCGTGGCCTGCTTGACGTCGATGCGCGACAGGATCGGCAGGGCGAAGGCGGCGGTCTTGCCGGTGCCGGTCTGGGCCTGCCCGAGCACGTCACGGTTGGCCAGCAGCAGCGGAATGGTCGCGGCCTGGATCGGCGACGGCGTTTCGTAGCCGACTTCTTTCAGCGCCTTGAGTACGGGGGCGGAGAGGTTCAGGTCGGCAAACGTCGGGAGGGGGGTGTCGGACATGGAAAAACTTTCAAAGTGGGTACTGAATGCAAAACCAAGCGCCAGTTTACTCCCTCGGCCAGGGAGGGCGGGCACTTTTTGGAACAGGGCTGTTTTTTACCATATGGTAAAAAAAACAGCCCCATGCGCCTTCACGCATGGGGCTGCGCATGATACAGGTTCGTGCTACATCTTTTTAGCCGCGCACATTTTCGCGATGTAGTCGTTGTGCGAAGGCATGACATCGACGCACTTGGCGATCACCTCGCGCACGCTGGCCAGGTATTCGGCGATGTCCTCGTCGGACTGGGCGTCGGCCAGCGGGTGATAGCCGTCGATCGGCATGTTCTGCCCTTCGAATACCTGGATCCAGCCGACTTCCGAGAACAGTTCGTTGTCCACGCGCACCACGCGTCCATGCGCGCGGTACAGCGCCATCTTGTGGCGCAGGGTTTCCGGAATGGCCATGTTGGCGCACTCGGTCCAGTAGGCCGAATCGGTGCGCTGGTTCAGGTGGTAGTGCAGGATGATGAAATCGCGCACGCGTTCGTAATCGAAGCGCGACTGGCGATTGTACTCGTCGCGGTCGACCGCGCTCCAGCCGCGGTCCGGGAAGAAGTCGAGCAGGCGCTGGATGCCGGACTGGATCAGGTGGATGCTGGTCGATTCGAGCGGCTCCAGGAAGCCGCTGGCCAGGCCCAGGGCCACCACGTTGCGGTTCCAGGCCAGCTTGCGCATGCCGGTCTGGAACTTGACCAGGCGCGGCTCGGCCAATGCCTTGCCGTCCAGGTTGGCCAGCAGGGTCGCTGCCGCTTCGTCGTCGCTGATGAAGCGGCTGCTGTAGACGTGGCCATTGCCGGTGCGGTGCTGCAGCGGAATGCGCCACTGCCAGCCCGACTTGTGCGCCGTGGCGCGGGTGTAGGGTGTGAGCGCCGGCGCCGATTCGCAAGGCACGGCCAGCGCGCGGTCGGCCGGCAGCCAGCCGGTCCAGTCCTCGAAGCCGGTGTGCAGGGTCTGTTCGATGAGCAGGCCGCGAAAGCCCGAGCAGTCGATGAACAGCTCCCCTTCCACGCGGGTGCCGTTCTCCAGCTCGACCGCGTCGATGTGGCCGTCCGGTTCGCGCTGGGTGGCGCGCGTGATCTTGCCTTCGATGCGCACCACGCCGCGGCTTTCGGCCAGCTTGCGCAGGTATTTCGCATACAGGCCGGCGTCGAAGTGGTAGGCGTAGGCGATGTCGCGCAGCGGCGAATTGGCGACGTCGAAGCGCGGCGGCATGAACTTGTTGGCCTTGGCGGCCATGCGCGTGATCGAGTATTCCTCGAGCGGCGCGGCCTTGCCGGCGCGGCGCATCTTCTGCCAGTACTGGTCGAACGGAAGCGTGGCCAGGTCCTGCCCGAGGCGCCCGAAGCCGTGCATGTAGCGTTCGCCGGGCTTGCCCCAGTTGACGAACTCGATCCCCAGCTTGAAGCTGCCCTGGGTCTCGCGCATGAATTCGTTCTCGTCGATGCCGATGATGCGGTTGAAGCGCTGGATCATCGGAATGGTCGCCTCGCCGACGCCGACGATGCCGATCTCGTCGGACTCGACGAGGCGGATGTTGTAGCGGCCGTTGAGGAGGGTCGACAGCGCCGCCGCGGTCATCCAGCCGGCGGTACCGCCGCCGACGATGACGATGTCCTTGATTGGTTCAGTGTTCATGTCTGTGCTCCAGGATTTGCAGGGTGGCCGGCTGTGCCGACCGCGCGTCCGACGCCCGGCCAGGACATCACGGAGCTGGCCGGCGCTGGACGCCCTACGAAAAACAACCCCTGCACGCATGAAGCCTGCAGGGGTTGTTACTGTACCGCAATTCAGCTCAGCTTAGAACTTGTAGCTGGCGCCGAAGTGGTAGGTACGGCCGTAGTCCACGCGGTTCGACGGGTTGTTCTCGTCGTCGGTGAACTCCAGGAACGGTGCGTTGTTCCAGTTCTGCGCCTGGGCATACAGGCTCACGCCCTTCAGCCAGCCCGACTGGATCTCGTACGAGGCCTGCAGGTCGACGATGGTCTCGCCCTTGATGAAGGTGAGCTGCTGGTTGTCCTGGAAGTCCGAGACCTGGCCCAGGAAGCTCGAGCGCTTGCGCGCCGCGGCGGCGATCTGGAAGCCGTTCTTCTCGTAGTACAGGCGCAGGTTGGTCACCTTGCGCGACAGGCCCGGCAGCGGAATGTTCAGCGGATCGCCATTCACGTTCGGGAAGCCGCTTTCCGGCAGGGTCACGTTGCTCTTGGTATCCGAGTGGTTGACCATCACGCCGAAGCCGTCCAGGTACTGGCTGACCATCGAGAACGGTACGTTCACGGCCAGTTCGTAGCCCTTGATCGCGCCACCGTCGCCATTGATCGGCTGGGTGAACAGGCCCTGGGTCGAGCCGGCGTACGGACCGGTCAGCGGCAGCGGGGTGGTCGGCGTGATGTACGGCGCGTAGTCGAACATGCGCGGCACGCGGATGATGTAGCTGTCGAGCTTCTTGTAGAAGACGGCGGCGCTGATGTAGCCCTTGTTGCCGAAGTACTTCTCATACGACAGGTCGAAGGACTTGGCGCGGAACGGCTCGAGCTGCGGATTGCCGCCCGAACCGGTCAGGATCGACACGCCCTGCCCCGCCAGGCCGAAGTTCTGGCCGGCGCGCAGGTCGTCCAGGTTGGCGCGCGAGACGACCTTGGCCAGGCCCACGCGCACCTTCTGCTCGTCCTTCAGGTCGAAGGACAGGTTCAGGCTCGGCAGGACATCCCAGTAGCTGCTGCCTTCCACGACGCGCTGCGCCGGGCAGGTGTCGGCGGTGTTGCCGACGCAGCGGGCCTTGTCGATCACGTAGCCGCCGCCGGTCTGGTTGGTGTGGATCGCCTGCAGGCCAACGTTGCCGCGGTAGGACAGGCCGAACATCTCGCCTTCCAGGTCGCCCATGGCGTAGACGGTGTTGATGCGCTCCTGGACGTCCCAGTACTTGTTGTAGATGTCGGCGTCGACCTTCGGCGCCAGCTCATAGACCGTGCCGAGCGAGCCGCGCGGATCCCAGGAAGCAACCTGGAAGCCCGAGGCGCCGGCCATGGCCACCTCGCTGCCCGGCATGTCGACGGCTGCGTACGGGCCGTTGCCGCCCTTGATCACCAGGCGGCCTTCGTCGCCGGTGCGCGACTTGTCGCGCGAGGTGTGGTTGAAGCCGAAGCTGGAACCGATCAGCGGGCCGAACTCGAGGGCGCGCTTGGCGGTCAGGCGCACCGCCTTGACCTGGTCTTCCACATATGGCTGCGCCAGGTAGCCTGCCTGCGGCGAGGCTTCGCCGCCGGACCAGCCCATGACGTCGGTCAGGCGCGCGACGCTGCGGTCGGCGTAGTTGCTGCCCGGGGTGTACTTCACTTCGGTGACGTTGCCGCCGTCGAAGTTCGAATACTGCAGGGTGTCCTGGGCGCGGCCCGGGATGCCGGCGGTGGTCTCGTAGCGCGAGCCCAGCTTGGTGGCCTTCGACCAGGTCAGGTCGGCCGCGGTGGTCCAGTCGGCGATCTTCAGCTCGGTGTTCCAGCCGATGGTCTTGAGGTCGTCTTCCGCGCCCTCGTAGTGGTTACGGACCACGCCCTTCCAGTTGCTGATGGTGCCGCTGGTGGCGACGCCGTTCGACACGGTGGCGGTGCTGAGCACGTGCGGCAGCTCATACTTGCCGCCGCCGTTGTAGGCGACGCCGCCTTCGAAGCCGGTCTTCTTCAGGCCGGTTTCGCCGGCCGAGTAGAACAGGTCGACGGTCGACTTGAAGTTGCGGTTCGGACGGAACTGCAGCGAGGCGAAGGCGCCATCGCGGTTGTGCGAGCTGACTTCGGTGTCATAACCGAAGCCGCCCGGGGTCTTGACCTGGGTGCCGTTGTAATCCATGGTCGCGGTGCCCCAGGAATTGAACTTCGACTGGCCGCCGCCCATTTCCTCGTAGCGGGTGAAGCCCATCGCGACGCCGATGGTGCGGTTCGCGAACTGGTCGATGTACGACAGGGTGTAGCGCTCGCCGTCGCCTTCCGGCAGGCCGTCGCGCTGCTTCACGCCGAGGCGGCTCTTCTTGTAGCTGACCGCCACGGTGCGCTTGCCGAAGTCCAGCGGCTGCACGGTGCGCAGGTCGATGGTCGAGGCCAGGCCCTGGCCGACGACGCTGGCGTCCGGGGTCTTGTAGATGACGATGGAACCCATCAGTTCGGCCGGGAACAGGTCGAACTCAGGCGAACGGGCGTTGCCGGTCGAGGCCATTTCGCGGCCGTTCAGCAGGGTGCCGTTGAAGCTCGGCGACAGGCCGCGCACCGAGATGTCCGCCGCCTTGCCCGAGCTGCGGCCGCGCTGGGCCGACACGCCCGGCAGGCGCGAGATCGATTCGGCCACGCTCTGGTCGGGCAGCTTGCCGATGTCTTCGGCCGAGATGGCTTCGACGATCGAGCTGGAATTCTTCTTGATCGAGATCGCCGCTTCGATACCGCGGCGGATACCGGTCACCTGGACGGTGGCCACGCCCGGCTTGACGACGGCGGTCGCGCCCGGCGGGGTCGGTTCGGCGGCGGCGGCGGCCTGCTCGGCGGAATTCGGCGCGGTCGCCACGCTCGAAGTCGCGCTCGTGGTGGTGGTGGTGTTGTCCTGTGCGGTCGCTTGCGCGTAAGCGCTACCCGCGAAGACGGACAGGAAGACTGCGCAGCCGGCAGCGACCGGGCTCAGCTGGAAAGAAAGGCGAACCGGCTCTGCGGTGCGCTTGGTTGCGAAGATACTCATTTGTCCCCTCAATAAAGACCAATAATTTTTTTCCCGAAACTACAGCGCAACAGGCAGCAGCACGGCAGCCTCAAGCAAACGCTCTCGAACGTTCTGTCAAGGATTCTGTAGCAAAACTAGATGCACTGTCAACGGGAGTTGCTTGCTACTACGATAATGGCATGTTTTTCGCGGATTCGTTAGGCGAGCACGTGTTTTTCGTTGTATTCGAGCTACAAAACCATGTACAGATGGCTGTAGTCGGACTACAAACGCGCTTTTTACATGCATTGGTGACTAGCAATGCACCAACTTAGTGCAGCCCTCGCGGCAGAAGCCGTCTTGGACGCATTAAATTGGCGGCTGGAAATGAAAATTTACTACAGAAAAGCTGTACTTTGACTAGATGGCAGCGCTGCCGTTTGGTTTGTGCGCTACATCCATTCCGTAGTATTCTCGCGGCAAGACAACCAAGCAGAGCGTTCTCGCAGCATCGGCCTCGTTCATTTACTGTAGTCTGACTACGAGAAGACGCCCAAAGGGCTTGGCCGGTGACGAAGAGGCGCCCGACATACTCATGAGACACTTCTTCGCCACCCTGCTGATCGGCAGCGCCGCCCTGACTCCCTTCGCCGCCTGCGCCCAGTCGCCCGCCATTGCCCACATGGAGCCACCGTTCTGGTGGGCCGGCATGCAGCACAAGGAACTGCAACTGATGGTCCATGGCGAACGCATCGCCGACCTCGAACCCAGCCTCGCCTATCCCGGCGTACGGATCGCCTCGGTTACCCGCGTCCCCAACAGGAACTACCTGTTCGTCAACCTGGAGATCAGCCAGGACGCGCACGCGGGCAAATTCGATATCGTGTTCCGGGGTGCGGGGCGCCAGGCCAGCTACGCCTACCGCTTGCTGGCGCGCGAGCCGGGTTCGGCGCAGCGCATCGGCTTCAACGGCAGCGACGCGATCTACCAGGTGATGCCGGACCGTTTCGCCAACGGCAATCCGGACAACGACTCCACCAGGGACACGCTGGAGAAGGCCAATCGCGCCAACGGTTCGGGGCGCCACGGTGGCGACATCCAGGGCATCATCGACCGCCTCGACTACATCCAGGGCATGGGCTTCACCCAGCTGTGGCCGACGCCGCTGGTCGAGAACGACATGCCGGCCTACTCCTACCATGGCTACGCGGCCACCGACCACTACCGGATCGACCCGCGCTACGGCAGCAACGAAGACGTGCGCCGCCTCTCGCACGAGGCGAAGAAGCGCGGCATCGGCCTGATCCAGGACGTGGTGCTGTCGCACATCGGCAGCGGGCACTGGTGGATGAAGGACTTGCCGACGCCCGACTGGATCAACTACGGTGGCAAGTTCGTGCCGACCCAGCACCACCGCACCGCGGTGCAGGACCCGTATGCCTCGAAAGAAGACGCCGACAACTTCACGCGCGGCTGGTTCGTCGAGAGCATGCCCGACCTGAACCAGTCCAATCCGCTGGTGGCCAATTACCTCATCCAGAACAACATCTGGTGGATCGAGTATGCCGGGCTGTCGGGCCTGCGCATCGACACCTTCGGCTATTCGGACGGCGCCTTCCTGTCGGCGTATACCAGGCGCCTGATGGAGGAATACCCCGGGCTGAACATGGTCGGCGAAGAGTGGAGCACGCGCCCGCCGGTGGTGGCGCGCTGGCAGCGCGGCAAGGACAACTTCGACGGCTACCGGGCCACCATGCCGAGCATGATGGACTTCCCGCTGGCGGAAAGCATGCGCGGCGCCCTGGCCGGCAAGCGCGGCGGCAACGTCTTCACCGATGTGTACGAAACGCTCTCGCTCGACTACCTGTATCCGGAACCGCACAAGCTGGTGCTGTTCGAGGCGAACCACGACGTCTCGCGCATCTGGAGCGAAGTCGGCGAAGACCTCGACCGCTACCGGATGATGATGGTGTTCCTGATGACGATGCCGCGCATCCCGCAGCTCTACACCGGCGACGAGATCCTGATGACCAGCGCCACCGGCGAGCGCGACGACGCCAGCTACCGGCGCGACTTCCCGGGCGGCTGGACCGGCGACAAGATCGATGCCTTCACCGGCAAGGGCCTCAGCGCCCGGCAGCGCGCGGCCCAGGACCTGGTGCGCAAGCTGGCCAACTGGCGCAAGGGCCAGCCGGTGATCCATAAGGGCAAGCTGATGCACTACGGCCCGCGCGACAATACCTGGGTGTACTTCCGCTATGACGATCACAAGAAGGTGCTGGTCGCCTTCAACAACAACCCGAAGGAGATGGTGCTCGACACCGGGCGCTTCCACGAGATGCTCTCCGGCGTGGCGGGCGGGGTCGATGTCCTGAGCGGCAAGCGTTTCGACCTGCGCAAGGCGCTGCGCCTGCCGGCCGGGGCCAGCGTGATCCTCGACCTGGAAGCGGCCCGATGAAGCGCCGCCTGCTGGCCGCCGCCGCCCTCCTCGCCGGCCTGGGCGCATCCGCGCAGGCGCAGGAGCACGCCCGCGAGCTCTACGTCCGCGGCGCCTTCAACGGCTGGGGAACCGACAACGCCCTGGTCCACAAGGGCCAGGGCATCTACCAGGCCGAGATCCTGGTCAGCCCCGGCAACCATGCCTTCAAGGTGGGCAGCCGCGACTGGAGCGACGAATGGGTGGCCGACGCCGACCGGAGCGTGACGGTGGCGCCCGGCAAGCCCTATCGCCTGGCGATCCAGCCCGGGCCGGAAGACTACCTGTTCGTGCGCCAGACCGGCAGCTATCGCTTCACGGTGGATGCCTCCGACCCGGCGGCGCCGACGCTGCGCGTGCTACGCCTGGAGACGCCGCAGACCGCCGCCACGCAAGACCCGCACGCGGGACGCGAGGCCGTCGCGGCGCTGGCCTGGCCGACCTGGGACGGCAAGACCGAGACCGCCCGTTTCTCGACGCCGGACGCAAAGGCGGCCCTGCGCACCTACACCCACTCGACCACCCTGAGCCTGCGCGACCCGGGCCCGCAGCACAGCGAATACCGCGAGGAGGCCGGCCTGCCGCGCATCCGCACAGGCAACCTGGCCTTCGACGCCCTGTTCGCGCTGGCAGGCTCTGAAATGCGCCTCGACTCGGTCAAGCAGATCCGCGACGGCAACTACAACGGCGGCGCCGCCATCCCCTGCGACTGCTTCGAGACCGGCGAGAAGTGGCACTACGTATGGACGCGCGACCTGTCGTATGCGGCCGACCTGGGCCTGGCCCTGCTCGACCCGCAACGGGTGCGCAACTCGCTCGACTTCAAGCTGTCCGGCTGGCGGGCCGGCATCGCCAAGGCGCCGCAGGTGGCGGGCACGCCGGACGGCCTGCAGATCGTGCAGGACACCGGCAGCGGCGGCAGCTGGCCGGTGAGCACCGACCGCGTCACCTGGGCCTTCGCCGCCGAGGAAACCCTGCGCGCCCTCCCCGCCGCCGCGCGCGCCCCGTTCGCACGGCGCGCACTGCGGGCGCTGGTCAACACCATCGAGAACGACCGCATCGCGGCCTTCGACGCCAGGACCGGCCTGTACACGGGCGAGCAGTCCTTCCTCGACTGGCGCGACCAGAGCTACGCCGCGTGGATCCCGGACCACCTGGCCTCGATGGCGACCGCGAAGTCGCTGTCGACCAACGTCGGCCACTACCAGGCCTTGCGCCTGGCCGCGCAGCTGGCGCGCGAGCAGGGCGAGACCGCGCGCGGCAAGCGCTACGCCGGCTGGGCGGCAGCGCTCAAGCGTGCCGTCAACCGCGAACTGTGGCTGAATGATGCCGGCATGTACAGCAGCCTCACCGCCGGACACCTGGACGGCGCACCGATGCACAAGTTCGACTGGCTCGGTCAATCGCTGGCCATCGTCACCGGCATCGCAAGCGAGCAGCGCGCGGCGTCGATCCTGGCGCACTACCCGCACGGACCGATGGGCGCACCCGTCATCTGGCCGCAGCAGCCGGGCATGCCGGTCTACCACAACCGCGCGCTGTGGCCCTTCGTGACGGCCTACGGCCTGCGCGCCGCCGCCCACGCGAACAACGTGGCGGTGGCCGATGCCGCCTACCAGTCCCTGATGCGCGGGGCGGCGCTGAACATGTCGAACATGGAGAACCTCGAATGGCTGTCCGGCCAGCCGCTGCTGCTCGACGAAGGCAATCCCTCGCTGATCGGCCCGGTGATCAACTCGCGACGCCAGCTGTGGTCGGTGGGCGCCTACCTCGGCATGGTGGTGGGACAAGTGTTCGGGGTGTCGCTGCAGGACGACGCCCTGCTCCTGCGGCCCTTCGTCACCGCGAAGCTGCGGCGCGAGATGTTCGGCGCTTCCAGGGACATCAGCCTGCAGGCGCTGCGCCTGCACGGCAAGCGCCTCGACATCCGGATTCGCCTGCCGCAGATGAGCGAGGATGACGGCTACTACGCCGTCGAGGACGTCCTGATCAACGGCCGGCGCAGCGGCGCGCGGGTGGCGCTCGCGCAGCTGAAGGAAGAAAACCAGGTCGAGATCGTGCTCGGCCGGCTGCTCCCCGGCCGGCAAGGGATCCACCGCGTCGCGGACGATCCGTATGCCGCGGGCGGCGCCACCTTCGGCCCGCGCGAACCGGCGATCACCGCCCTGCGGCGCGACGCCCGCGGCACGACCCTGCAGATCGGCGCCGGCGGCCAGGAACCGGACCTGCGCTACAGCGTCTACCGCGACGGCAAGCTGGTCGCGGACGGACTGCCTGCCGGCAGCTGGACCGACCGCGCCGGGAACGCATTCGCCTGCTATGCGGTGGAGGCGCGCTTTGGCACCACCGGCAACCGCAGCCACCACAGCATGCCGCGCTGCGTCGACGACGGCATCGAAGTCGGCGTCACCGATCCGCGCACCGTATCGAACCTGGCGCCGAGCGCGCCGAACGCACGTTTTGCGGCGCCGCACCTGCGCGCCTGGGGCCAGCCCGGCGACCGCTACGCCGTCGAGCGTCTCGACGTGCCGACGGCCGGCACTTACCAAGTGCAAGTGCGTTACCACAATGCTGCGAACCAGGTGAACCTGGGCATCAGCGGCGGGGTGAAGTGGCTGGCGGTGAAGGATGGGCGCGGCCGGATCGTGGCGCAAGGCGTGGTGCAATTGCCGCACGCCCCGCTGGCGAAAACGCATACGCCGACAGTGTATTCGACGCCGCTGGCGGCGCAACTGGCGCCGGGCCGCTACCGCATCGAGATGAGCGACTTCTATAATATGAGCTATCTCGACAGTAACAGCAGCTTCAGCGCGGCCGGCGGGCTCACCGGACCGTCGAACCGCTTCGATATCTACGCGCTGCGCTTGTTGCGGGTAAATTAAGCGCCGGCAGTGGCCGTTTCACCAGGGGCCGGCCGCGTTTGCTTGCGCGACGGTCCCTGCAGCATCAGCCTCAGCCGCCCTTCCAGCACACGGAATTCCAGCGGCATCGCCATGCGGGTCACTTCGCCGTCGGTCGCCACCTTCATGCGCTTGCGGCCGTACAGGGCCGGGGTGCGCACCGTCAGGCGCTTGAAGGCGAAGGCTTCGACGTCATCGGCAGTGCCCAGCTTGCCGAACATGCCGCGTACCAGCAGGCCGAGCAGGCCGAGCTTGCCCATCGGGCGCGGGGCGATGGCAACCAACTGCCCTTCTTCCACCGCCTCGATCAGGCCGTCGCGCATGCCGACCTGTTCCAGCTGCAGACGGTTATTTCCCACAAACAAAGTCGTGGTACGCAGGCGGCGCTCCTTGCCGTCGCGTTCGAGCGTAATGCGCAGGTGCCGGTGCGGCCGCAGCGCGATCTTGATGGCCGAGAAGAAGGCGACCACCCGGCTGCGCCCGTACTGGCGCTTGTCGTGCTCGCGCTCTTCCAGCAGCTTGGGGTACAGGCCGACGCTCGCATTGACCAGAAAGATCTCGTTGTTGAGCAGTCCCACCTGGACCGGATGGACCTTCGCGCGCAGCAGGGCATAGACGGCCTCGGCCAGGTCTTCGGGAATGCCGTGGGTGCGTCCGAAATAATTGAACGTGCCTTGTGGCAAAACGCCGAAGGGGCAGCCGGCCAGCACGGCTTCGTGGGCAACCAGGTTGATGGTGCCGTCGCCGCCCGCCGCCACCAGGATGCCCTCCTCGGCGAGCGCGCGCGCCGCCATGCCGCGCGCCTTGTCCGCCAGCTCGGCCGGATCGTCGACCAGTTCCAGGATGCAGCGGCGGCCGGCGGCGGCCAGCACGCTTTCGATGGTCGAACGGCGCAGCTCGGTCTCCGAATGGCCGGATCCCGCGTTGAGAACAATGAAGAACGGCGCGTCGGGGCGCGGCTCGGTAGTCGGCATCGATGACTCGTTAAACGGTTGGTGGACGGATTGCCAACATCATCCTACCACCCCGGCGAGCGCGCGACGGTACGCTAGCGCGCGTCCGGCAGGTCCATGCGGTAGAGATTGAGCGGGGACTCGCCCGCCACCAGCGCGCGCGTTCCTTCGAAACGCATTCCCAGCCTGAGCAGCAGTGCGATCGAGGCGGCGTTGCCCGGAGTGGCGATGGCCGCGAGCCGCGGGATGCCGAGCCTGCGCGCATGGGCCACCACCGCCCGCGCGGCTTCCAGGGCATACCCCTGGCCGCGGTAGCGCGGCAGGAAGGCATAGCCGATATCGACGTCCTCGAGCGCGTCGCGCTTGACCAGGCCCGACAGGCCGACCGGCACGCCGCCCTGCCCATCCTGGCCGAGCAGCTCCACCATGTACAAGGAATGGCCGCGCGCGCGCTGCATCGCCACCGGCCCCTCCTCGATCGACCTGGCCGCCGCGTCGAGCGTGCGCACGCCGCGGTCGCCGATATGCGCGATGAAGGCCGGGTCGTTGAGGATGTCCAGGTAGACGGCGGCGTCGCCCGCATCCACCAGGCGCAGGCGTTCGGTACGAAGGACTTCGGCGCCGTGCGCCGTCATGCATCCACCGTCGGCCAGTGGTCCGGGTCTTGCAGCAGCTGGTACATCACGTAGGCATCCACATAGCCGAGCCGCTTGTGACGATAGGCCTTGGGCAGGGTGCCGACGATCGAGAAGCCGAGCTTCTTCCACAGCCGGATGGCGGCGGTGTTGGTGCTCACGACGTAGTTGAACTGCATGGCCAGGTAGCCCTGGTGGCGTGCCTCCAGCAGGCAGTGCTCGCCGAGCAGGCGCCCGATGCCAGCTCCCTGCGCCGCGGGGCTGACCATGAAGGACGCATTGGCCACGTGGTGGCCGCGCCCGACCTGGTTCGGGACCAGCCGGTACATGCCGAGCATGCGTCCGCCACCGGACGTCGCGACGAAACTCGACACCTCGGGCCCGAGCCAGTACGCATGGCCCGTCTCGCGCGAGGTGGAGGTGGTGAACGGATAGGTTTCGCCATTGGCGACGTGGGCGCAGAAGATGCTCCACATTGCATCGAAATCATGCTCGCCGGCGGGACGGATCTGAATGTCTTTCACGGCTGTCGGAGGGCGGTACTGAACTGGAAAGCGTTCTATTCTAGCCTCAAACCGTTCGAGATTTCACGAATCGTGCGCCCGATTTTGCATTTGGGCCGGATTTACCGCGTGCCCTGCTGCGGCATCCGGAAATCGGTGCTGGCCGGCCGTCCGGGCAAATGCAGGGTCGCCTGCCCGGCGGGCGCCTCGGCCACCACGGCCCCGCGCCGCACCACCAGCTTGCGCGCCGCGCGCAGGCGGATCGCCTCCACCGTGGAGCCGGCGTCGAGCAGCACCAGGTCGGCCTGGCAACCGGGCGCCAGGCCGTAGCCCTCGAGGCCGAGGATGCGCGCCGGGGTCTCGGTCACCGCCAGGAAGCACTGGTGCATGGCCTCCACGCCCGTCATCTGCGCCACGTGCAATCCCATGTGCGCCACTTCGAGCATGTCGCCCGACCCCATGCCGTACCAGGGATCGAGCACGCAGTCGTGGCCGAAGGCGACGTCGACGCCGGCCGCGAGCAGCTCCGGCACGCGCGTCATGCCGCGCCGCTTCGGATAGCTGTCGTGGCGGCCCTGCAGGGTGATGTTGATCAGGGGGTTGGCGATCGCCGCGACGCCGCTTTCCGCGATCAGCGGCAGCAGCTTGCTCACGTAGTAGTTGTCCATCGAGTGCATCGAGGTCAGGTGCGATCCGGCCACCAGGCCTTGCAGGCCGAGGCGATAGGTCTCGGCGGCCAGGGTCTCGATGTGGCGCGACATCGGGTCGTCGGTCTCGTCGCAGTGCATGTCCACGCGCAGGGCCTGTTCCGCCGCATACTCGCACAGGAGGCGGATCGATTCGGCGCCGTCCTGCATGGTGCGCTCGTAGTGCGGAATGCCGCCGACCACGTCGACGCCCATCGCAATGGCGCGCTTGAGGTTGTCGAAGGCGCCGGCGCTGCGCAGCAGGCCATCCTGCGGGAAGGCCACCAGCTGCAGGTCGAGATAGGGCGCGACCTGCTTGCGCACCTGCAGCAAGGCCTCGACCGCCAGCAGGCGGTCGTCGCAGATGTCGACATGGGTGCGGATGGCCAGCAGCCCGCGCGCCACCGCCCAATCGCAGTAGCGCAGCGCACGCTCGACCAGTGCGTCCTGCGCCAGTTGAGGCTTGAGTTCACCCCACAGGCGGATCCCTTCCAGCAGGGTGCCGCTGCGGTTCACCCGCGGCAGGCCGTAGCTGAGCGTGGAATCCATATGGAAATGCGCATCGACGAAGGGCGGGCTGACCAGGTCACCATTGGCCTCGATCTCGCGCGCGCCCTGCGCCGCCAGTCGCTTTTCCACGGCGACGATGCGTTCGCCGTTGATGCCGATGTCGATGTCGCGGCTGCCATCCGGCAGGGTGGCGTTGCGAATCACGAGATCCATGCGCTTCTCCTATTTTGTCCCCGATTGTAAACATTTCTTGCGGGATGCGGCGGCTGAACAAGCTAACCAATGTCTGCCATGCTGCATCGCAATATTTCCTTAACTAAACTGTGCAATAAATGGTTGGCAACGTCCCCCTTTCGTGGCTACACTAGGCAATATTGCAGTGCGCCATAAATGACTGACAAGGAAATCCAATGAATCCACTTCGTGACCAGTTTTCCGCAGTAAGCAAGACCCAGTTCGACGCGCAGTTCGCTTTCTTCGATGCCATGACCAGGCAGGCGCTGGAAAGCGCGGGCCGCCTTGCCGCCCTCAATCTGGCCATGTCGCGCGATGCGCTCCAGCGTTCGCTCGGCGCCTCGTTCGCGCTGATGAGCGCGCGCGATCCGCGCGACGTCCTCGCCGTGGGCGGCCAGGCCCAGGAACAGATGCGCGAGCTGTTCTCCTATGGCCAGGATCTGCTCGGCATCGCCAGCGCCGTGCGCCCGCATGCGCTGCGTCCGGCGCCCGTGCAGCCGCAGGCTCCCCAACTGGCGATCGAGACCGTGGAACTGATCGAGCACAGGCTCGCCGAGACGGTGGCCGAGGCTGCTCCGGCCGCTGGCGCGCAGGTGGAAGCGGCCGCCGGGGCCGCTCCTGCCATCGAACCGGCCATCGAACCATCCATCGAACCGGTCGTCGTCGCCGCGCCGGCGCAGGCGCCGCTGGCTGCCGCGGCGCCGGTCCCGGTCGCCGAACCGACCAGCATCGCCAGGGCCGCCGGCAAAGGCACGCTCCGTGCCGCCACCGCTCCCCATCCCGCAGCGGCGCCGGTCGCCGCGGCCGCTGGCGGCAAGGAAGCCGAGGCGCCGAAGCTCGTCACCCCGCACTCCTCTTCCAGGCGCAGGAAATAAAAGCTGCACGGGCGCGGCTGCGCCCGTCCGGCAAAGCGACTACACTAGCGGGCTTCGGCCCGCTCGTCGTTTCTGGACGCCAGGCGGGACGCTTCATCTCCAAGGAACAACATGAGTCTCGCAAGGCTGATCGGCGGTTTCGTCCGCCGGCACTGGCATGCCTATGTCTCGTCGGCCTTCATGCTGGCCGGCGTAGCCATCTGCACGGTCTTGATTCCGCGCAAGGTCGGCGCCCTGATCGACGGCCTGGCCGCACAAAGCCTCGACCGGCACGCGCTGCTGCTCGGCCTGGCGCAACTGCTCGGTCTGGGCGTGGCCATCTACGTGCTGCGGGTCGGCTGGCGCATCCGCCTGTATTCGGCCGCCTACAACCTCGGCGTCGAACTGCGCACGCGCCTGTACGCGCGGCTGGCGGCGCAAGGGCCGGCCTTTTACCAGCGCCAGCGCACCGGCGACCTGATGGCGCTGGCCACCAACGACGTCGATGCCATCGAGATGGCGGCCGGCGAGGCGATGCTGGCCGGCTTCGACGGCACCCTGACCCTGGTCATGGTGCTGGGCATCATGACGCTCGGCGTGGATGCACGCCTGGCCGGCATCGCCCTGCTGCCCTTTCCGCTGATGGCCTTCGCCTTCTGGCGCATCTCGTCCCACATCCATACGGCGGAAGGCGACGCCCTCAAGCGCTTCTCGGCCCTGAACGACCATGTGCAGGAATCGCTGTCGGGCGTGCGCACCCTGCGCGCCCTCGGCCTGGAAGCGCGCAGCAGCGCCCAGTTCAGCGAACTGGCCGAGAACGCGGCCGCCGCCAGCCTCAGCGCGCGGCGCTGGGAGGCGGCCTACGAGCCCGCCGTCGGCCTGACCCTGACCGCCGCCACCGGCCTGACCCTGGGCCTGGGCGGCTACCTGGTCTGGAACAACGAGCTGACGGTGGGCGCGCTCACCAGCTTCACGATGTACCTGGGCCAGCTGATCTGGCCGATGTTCGCCGCCGGCTGGGTGCTGTCGCTGATCGAGCGCGGACGCGCCGGCCTGGCGCGCCTGCAGCCGCTGCTCGACATGCCGCTCACGGTCGAAGACACGGGCACGCTGGACGGCGTCGGGCGCGGCGCCCTGGCGCTCGACGCCGTGCGCTTTGCCTACCATGCGGCGGAACACCCGGCGCTGGACGGGGTGTCGGTACGGGTGGAACCGGGCCAGACCCTGGGCCTGGTCGGTCCGACCGGCGCCGGCAAGTCGACCCTGCTGCGCGTGCTTCTGCGCCAGGTCACGCCGCAACAGGGCACGGTCACCTGGGCCGGCCAGCCGCTGGAAGCCTACCGGCTGGCCGCGCTGCGCGCGGCCATGAGCTGGGTGCCGCAGGAATCCTTCCTGTTTTCGAGCACGATCGCGGAGAACATCGCCCTGGCCCGTCCGGGCGCCTCGCGTGCCGAGATCGAGGAAGCGGCGAAGATGGCCTCGATCCATGACGACATCCTGCGCTTCCCGCACGGCTACGATACGCCGGTGGGCGAGAAAGGCATCACCCTGTCGGGCGGCCAGCGCCAGCGGGTCGCGATCGCGCGCGCGCTGCTGGCCGACAGCGCCCTGCTGCTGCTCGACGATGCGCTGTCGGCGGTGGACACCGGCACCGAGACCCGCATCCTCGAACACCTGGAAGCGCTGCGCAACAGGGGCGGAGCATCGCGGCCGGAACGCGCCGCCATCATCGCCAGCCACCGCCTGTCCGCCGTGGCCGGGGCCGACCGCATCGTGGTGCTGCGCGACGGTCGCATCACCGAGTCCGGCACCCATGACGAACTGCTTGCCCTGGACGGCTGGTATGCCAGCCAGTGGCGCTACCAACAACTGGAGGCCAGCATTGACGCCGCCTGACAACATCCCTGAAAAAGGCGCGACAAAAGGGGCAATGCGGGCCCAGGCCGCGCGGGCCGCGGGCCTGCTGCGCCGCGCCGCCGCCCCCGACCGCCGTCACCTGTATTGGGCCACGCTGTGGCTGGCCCTGGCCGCCGGTCTGGAAGTCATCGGTCCGCTGCTGGGCAAGGCGCTGATCGACGACCATCTCCTGACCCGCCAGCTGGACTGGACCCGCATGTCGCTGCTGCTGGGCGGCCTGGTGCTCACCGGCTGGGCCTCGTCGTGGATCCGCTACCTGCAGCTGATCCGCCTGTCGGGCCTGGCCATGCGCTCGGTGCGGCGCCTGCGCGAATGGGTCTACGAGCATGTGCTGCGCCTGCCGATGGCCTTTTTCGATCGCGCCATCACCGGCCAGCTGGTGAGCCGCGTCACCAACGACACCGAGGCGGTCAAGACGCTGTACATCCAGGTGCTGTTCGTGATGCTCGACTCGAGCATCGTGCTGCTCGGGACCATGGCGGCGATGGCCTGGCTCGACTGGCGCCTGATGCTGGTGGTGCTGGCCCTGGTGCCGGCCGTGGTCGGCATCGTCTGGCTGTACCAGCGCCTGTCGGCGCCGGCCGTGACCCGCGCGCGCGCCCTGCGCAGCGACATCAACGGCCAGATCGCCGAATCGATCGGCGGCATGAGCGTGCTCCAGGCGAGCAATGCCGCCAACCGCTTCGGCGAACGCTTCGTCCACACCAACCGGGCGCACCGCAAGGCACGACTGGCAGAGCTGCGCGCCAACGCCTTCCTGCTGCGCCCGGCACTGGACCTGCTCAACGTGCTCCTCCTGATCATCGTGATCTACGGCTTCGGCCAGCGCCAGATGAATGCGGTCGAAGTAGGCGTGCTGTACGCCTTCATCAGCTACATCGCGCGGGTGGTCGAGCCGCTCATCCAGATCACGATGCAGTTCAGCGGCCTGCAGCAGGCGGTGGTGGCCACCGCGCGCGTGTCGCAGCTGCTGGAAGAGAGCGGCGCGGCCGAACACGCGCAGGGACGGATCGGCAACGCGGCGCCGTTCGACCCGCACGCTCCCGCGGTTCGCGTGCGCGACGTGGACTTCGGCTACATCGAGGGCCAGCGCGTGCTGCACGCGCTGTCGCTCGAGGTTCCGCAGGGCGCGTTCTTCGGCATCGTCGGCCACACCGGCAGCGGCAAGTCGACCCTGCTGTCGCTGCTGCTGCGCTACTACACTGCGGACCAAGGCAGCATCGAGATCGGTGGCCTGCCACTCGGCACGATCGGCAACGAGCGCTTCCGCAACGAAGTCGGCCTGGTGCCGCAGGACCCGTTCATCCTGGCCGCGACGGCGCGCGAGAACATCGACATGGGACGCGGCCTGCCGCCCGAGCGCATCGAAGCGGCGGCGCGCGCCGCGCATGCGCACGGTTTCATCGCCGCGCTCGAACAGGGTTACGAAACCCAGCTGGGCGAAGGCGGCTCGCGCCTGTCCTCGGGCCAGAAGCAGCTGGTGGCGATCGCCCGTGCGCTGGCGGGCCAGCCGCGCATCCTGCTGCTGGACGAGGCGACTTCGCGCATCGACAGCGCCACCGAGCAGATCGTGCAGGAAGCGCTGGAAGAACTGCGCGGCCAGGTGACCATCATCGCGATCGCGCACCGGCTGTCGACCATCCGCGCGGCCGACCGCATCATCGTGCTGAACCACGGCCGCATCGCCGAAGCCGGCGCGCACGACGACCTGATGCGCATCGAGGGCGGCCTGTACCAGCGCCTGTACCTGCTGCAGCAGATCGCGCTCTAGTCGGCCCGGCCCGGGCCCTGGCGCCCCGGCACCAGGCGCCGCGGGTCGCGGCGCCGGATCTCGTCCACCACCTGGGCGGCCATGCGGTCGAGCGCCGCGAAATGCGGCCCCAGGCCCTGCCGCAGGGCGGCCGGGACGCTGTCGGCGCACCAGCCGAGCAGCATGCACAGTTCCAGGGTGCGCGGCGCCCCCGCTCCGCAGTCGGCGCCCAGGCGGCAGGCGACCAGGGCGCCGCCGAACGGAATGCCGCGCGCGGTCGAATCCTGTTCGTCGCGGCCTGGCGCGCGCTCGTGGAAGACCGGCGCCACCAGCGAGGCGATGACCTCCGGATTTCCCTGCTCGAAGGCTGCCAGCAGCATGCGCGCCCGGCCATCCGGGCCATCCGCGGCCAGGTAGTCGAACATGCTGCCCAGCAGCGGATCGGTGGCCAGGTCGAGATGGCGCGCCGCGCCCAGTTCGCGTTCGGCGTCTTCCAGGCCATCCGGGGTGAAATCGCAGCGCCGCTGCAGTTCCGCGGCGGCCGCGCGGCGCGGTTCCGGCAAGCTGGACGGCGCCTGGTCCAGCGCGCGGCGGCAGGTCTCGAGGACGCTGCTCGCGTAGAAATAGGCGCCGTTTCCCGGCTTGCGCATGGCCTCGTAGAAAAACACCCGGAGGTTCGTCGCCTGCACGAATTTCGCATGCATGTCGCGCCACGCAGCCGGCGCCTGCCGCGCCGGCGGAACCGGCGTGGCGCCCTGGTCCACGCCCGTGCCCGCGCCCTTCCCCGTGCCCTGCGGCGCCGGCACGGCGGCGGGCGGCCGCGGGGCGACCGGCGCCGGTGGGGGAAGGGTCAGCATCACCGCGCCGGCCAGCAGGCCGGCCGACACGAGACCGATGGCGATTTCACGTATTCGCATATGGCTGGCAGCGCATTCGGGATATCGCCATGGTAACAGCCCGCGCCCTGCCCCCGCAGGACCGCTAGGCGCGCCTGCTCGCGGCGGCGCCGGCGGCCACCGCCGCCAGGCCCGCCACGAGGAAGCCGCCGGCCGTGCGCAGCGTGGCATCCCCATGAAAGCCGACCACGTCCATCATGGCCATGCCCCTGGTTTGTATCATCACGTAAAAGCCGAACAGGAACAGGCCAAGGAACAGACGCGGCGTGCGGCTCAGTTGACCGAACAGGGCGGCGCAGCCGGACAATGCCACGATCCCGGCCAGCACCGCGAAGGCGCGCACCGGGTCGTCCATGCTCCAGCGCAGCGCGATCGTCCCCATGAACAGCAGGCCGAGCAACAACGCGGCCGCCCACTGGCGCAGGAAGCGGCGCCGGATGCCGCCCGGGACGGCCGCGCTCAGGGCCGCGCAGCCGGCGCTGATATCGCGCGTGCTGCTCTCGCTGCACAGGACGCCCCACAACACCAGCGCCGTGGCCAGCAGGCCGGGCAGGACGCCCGCCGGCAGCAGCAGCCCGCCCGCCAGGCAGGCGGCAATCGCCGCGATCGCGCTGGGCGCGGACGCCAGGACCAGGCCGCAATCGGCCAGCACCTGGCCGCCCGGCCCCGGCAGGCGCGCGGCCAGGCGCATCAGGGGCGCGAGCACCCGCGCCAGCGGCCGCAGCCAGCCGTCGAGCAGTGCCAGCGGGGAGCGGCGCCGGCGCGCCTTGCCGGCCCTGACCCGATCCGGCGAAAAGCGATGGAACAGGAACACCGCAGGCAGCAGCGGCAGCAGCGCCACCACCGCGGACAGCAGGCGCTCCCGCACCACGGCCCCGCTCCACAGCCACTGCGGCAGCGTGTATGGCGCCAGCGCGGCGTCGAAGGGCATGCTGCCGATGCCCATGGCGCGGGTATCGACCTGGCCGCGCAGCGCGGCAATGGCGTTGGCGGTGCCGGTGAAGTCGAGCCAGGCCAGCGAGGCCGCCGCGCCACCCTCCTCGACTGTCGCGCCGAACGACAGCATGCCCATCCAGACCACGAAATACAGCAGGTCGCCGCCCTTGCCCATGAGCGGACTCCAGCTGTCGCACAGCACGGCGCAGCTGGCGGCGAACAAGGCCATGGGCAGCAGCAGCAAGGCATAGGTCTGCAGGTAGACCAGCAGCTGCACCGGACCGTCGCCGCGCAGCAGGTGACATGCCAGGGTGGTGAGCATGAAGGCGCCGAGCAGCAGCACCAGCCAGCCGACCGCCCCGAGCCAGCGGCTGAGCACCAGCAGCGCGTCGCCGGCCGGGGTGGCGCCGATCACGCCGCCGATTCCGCTGCGCAGGTCCTCGCCGGTGCGTCCGCGCGCCAGGTAGAAGCCGGCCAGGCTGAACAGCAGGCCGGCCAGGGTGGCGCTGCCCAGTGCCAGCGCGGAGCTGGTGTAGCGCACGCGCGCGCCGCTCACCACCATCAGGGCCTTGCCGCTGGCGACGTCGGCGATCATGGCCCAGCTCACCGCCACCACGGCCAGCACCGCGGCCAGGGTGGACAGGCGGCGCAGGCGCAGGCGCACCTCGCTGGCGGCCAGCAGGAACAGGGGATGCGAGTTCATGCCGCCTCCGCCTGCACGGCGTAGCGCTGCGCCATCAGCGCTTCTTCCAGGCTCGGTTCGGCCGGGCGCGCACCCGCGCAAGGCAGCTCGGGGTGGGCAATGCGCAGCACCATGCGGCCATCCTGGCGCTGGGCGCCCAGCACGTGGACACGCTCGCGCAGCGCGGCGTAGTCGTCCGCCGGCACGCTGGCGGTCCAGACCTGGCCGCGGGCGCGCCCCAGGATGCCCTCCGGGGTCGCGTGCGCCACCAGCCGCCCGCAACGCATGATCGCCAGCTCGGTGGCGATGCTCTCCACGTCAGACACGATGTGGGTCGACAGGATCACCAGCTTGCCCTGGCCGAGCTCCGCCAGCAGGTTGCGAAAGCGCAGCCGCTCCTCGGGGTCGAGCCCGGCGGTGGGCTCGTCGACCACCAGGATGTCGGGGTCGTTCAGCAGCGCCTGCGCGATGCCGAGGCGGCGTTTCATGCCGCCCGAGAACGAGGCCGCCGGACGCCGCGCCTGGTCGTGCAGGTTGACCAGTTCGAGCAGGCGGCGCACACGTCCCGGATCGCGCACGCCCTTCAGCGCGGCAAAGTACTGCATGAATTCGAGCGCGCTCAGGTTCGGATAGACGCCGAAGTCCTGCGGCAGGTAGCCTAGCCGCCGGCGAATCGCGTCCGGCTTGCGCACGATATCCGCGCCGTCGAACAGGATCTGCCCGGCGCTGGGACGCGCCAGGGTGGCGATCATGCCCATCAGGGTGGACTTGCCGGCGCCGTTGTGGCCGATCAGGCCGACGACGCCCGGCCCAAGGGACAGCGACACCTGGTCGACCGCCTTGACGTCCTTGCCGAAATACTTGGTCACCGCGCGCAGCTCCAGCATGTGTTTCCCCCCATAGTCTTGTCGGGTTCGACTATAGGGACATCGCCAGGGGTAGCGCCAGCCATTTGCGACAAACGGTCGACATCGGGGGATGGACGTCCAATGAGAATGACTATTATTGATTACAAATATGTGTCTTTTCTGTGACAATTGAAGAGAAACTGAATTTCCTGTTTGCAACAGGAATATAATTAGTCATCACGATCGCGATACCAGCGGATGTCTTCTTGACGGTAGCCCGAGACCTTTCCATGACCGCCTCCTCCCCTCCCCCGCCGACGCCTTCCCGCGGCATCGCCCTTGTCGTGGCGCTGTGCATTGCGGCGGGCGCGGTGGCGGGCGAGACGGCGGCGCCGGCGGCCGGGAGCACCGCGCTGGCCGGGCGCCTGGCGCAGATTCGCGAGATCAACAAGTATGTGCCGAAACAGGCCCTGCCGATGCTGCTCGCGATCGAAACGGAAGGGCGGGCGGCGCCGCTGGCGCAACGCATCGAATTCCTCAACCAGCTGTCGAATGGCTATGACGGTGTCGGCAAGCTCGATGCGGCCGACGCCGTTGCCGACGAGCTGGTGGCGCTCGGCCGCCAGCACAACAACAACATCGCCGTGGCCAAGGGGCTGCTGCGCAAGGCTTACATGGCCTACCGCCGTTCGGAGCTGGCCGAATCGCATCGCCTGGCATGGGAAGCCGAACGCCTGGCCTTCACCACCGACGACATCGAACTGCAGGTGCGCACCGCGATTTCCTCGGGCGAGTCCTTCGCCGAGGAAGGCAACTTCCCGAAGGCGCTGGCGCGCCTGCAGGTCGCCGCGGCGGTCGCGCGCAAGCATGGCGATCCGACCCAGGTGGTCATGTCGCTCAATGCACTGATCGCCCTGTACGCGCAGATGCGCGAATACGACAAGGGCTTCGAGGCGCTGAACGAAGCCTTCGGGGCGGCCCGGAAGACGGATTCGCCCGGCCGCATGTCCACCCTCAAGCATGCGGAATATAACCTGGCCGCCGGCACCGGCCAGTACGAACGCGGCCTCAAGGCACTGCAGGAAAGCCTGGCCATCGAACGCCGCCTCGGGGCCGATTCGATGGTCGCCTATACGCTGGTCAACCTTTCGGACTGCTACCTGAAACTGCGCGACTACCGCAATGCCGCGCACTACGCCGAACAAACCATCACCGCGGCGCGCGCGCTGAATGACGCGGGCCTGGAAGCGACCGCGCGCCTGAACCTGGGCCAGGCCTACCTGGCCCTCGGCCGCCTGGTGGAAGGCAAGCGCCATATCGAGGCCGGCATGTCGGCCTACGAGAACCTGGGCGACCAGCCGGCGCTGCAGGAGGTGCTGGTGGAATACGGCCAGGCGCTCGAACGCGTCGGCGACCTGCCGGGCGCGCTGCGCGCCTACCACCGCGAACGGGCGATCTCGAACGAGCTGTTCGAGAAGCGCCGCCAGCGCGCAGTGCTCGACCTGCAGGAAAAATACGAGACCGAAAAGAAACAGCGCGAAATCGAACTGCTGCGCAGCGAAAACGAGGTCAACCGCCTGGAGCAGCGTGTCTGGTGGCTGCTGGCGGCGGTTTTCGCGCTGGCTTCGGCCGTGGTCGGTCTCTTGTACCGCAAGGTGCGCCAGGCCAACGCCAAGCTGTACGAGAAAAACAGGGAACTCAAGCAGCAGAGCGTGTGCGACCCGCTGACGGGACTGTACAACCGGCGCCACTTCCTGGAGTTCATGCACACCATGCCCCAGCCCGAGGCGCAGGAAGACAGCGCGGCGCGCGAACAATGCGGCGCATTGTTCCTGCTCGACGTCGACCATTTCAAGCACGTCAACGATACCTGGGGCCACGCCGCCGGCGACGCGGTGCTGACCGCGATTGCCGCCAGCCTGCGCGAGATCCTGCGCGAGACCGACATGATCGTGCGCTGGGGCGGCGAAGAATTTCTTGCCTTCCTGCCGAGCATTCCGCGCGCGGAACTGGACGACGTCGCCCAGCGCATCCTGAGCGGCATCTCGGCGGTGCGGATCGCGCACGGCGGCCAGGTGCTGACGGTGAACGTGTCGATCGGCTTCGCGCCCTTCCCGCTGGCCTGCGGCGGCCTGGTCTTGCCGTGGGAGCGCGCGGTCAACATGGTGGACATGGCCCTGTACCTGGCCAAGTCGCATGGCCGCAACCGCGCCTATGGCGTACAGGGCTTCGGCAACCCGGCCGAGGTGCGCATGGAAGAGATCGAGCAGAACCTCGAGGGCGCCTGGCGCGCGGGCAAGGTGCAGCTGTCGGTGGTGACGGGGAGCCAGCAGGATCTGCGCGCCAGCGCATGATGCGAGCGCAGTCGCATCGCATGCCGGCGCTGAACGCGCGGTCGGCCGAGCCGACCACCCTACGAACTTCGCTATCCCGTTGCCGGCATCAATCAGACCTTAGTCGACCGCCTGCTGGAGCTTCTCGCCGGCGTCTTCCACCTTCTTGCCGACTTCCTCGGTGGCCCGCTTCAGGCCGCCCTTGGCATCCCTGGTGGCATCCTTGATCTTGTCGCGCGCTTCGTCGGCGGCGCGATCGGCCCTGGCCAGCTCGCTGTCGAGCTGGCGCGAGACGCGCGCACCGGCTTCGTCGAGCGCCTTGCCGGCCCGTTGCGCCGGTCCTAACGCTTCCTCATCGCGGCTGCAGCCTGCCAGCGCGGCAAGCAGCAGCAGCGTGCCCAAGATGCTCGTTTTCATGTCCGACTCCCGGCTGTCTGCTTGCCCACCAGCATACACCCGCTGCGAAAAACGCGGCTGACCGTAGCATGGGCAAGCGCCTACTCGCCGCGCGTCGGGTCGGCCAGCGGATGCTCGCGCTCGTCCTTGATTGCCAGCGCCAGCGCCCGGGTCTGGTCGTCCTCGCCCCAACGCTTCGTGAACACGGCCAGCCGGGCCAAGGCCGTGTCGTAGGTATGCGCACGCCGCAGCTTCTGGATGGCGGCGCTGGCGTCGCGCCAGGCCCTGGCGCGCTGCTCGGCGCGGGTGCAGTCGGCCGCCGCCTTGTTGAGCGACTGCTGCACCTGGCGCAGCTGCTCGGGCGTGGCGCGGGTGTCGCGCAGGGCGATCAGCTCGTCCTGCGCCTGCCTGGCCTTGCACTCGACGGCCAGCGCCACCGCGCGCTCCATGCGCCGCTCGATGCGGGTGCCCTCGGGGCGCACGATGATCCAGACCAGCCACAAGGCGGCCAGCGAGACGATCCACCAGCGCAGGCGGATCGGGGCGCGCTGCGCGCGCTGCGCCGGTGTCGGGCCGGGCGCGGCGCGGCCGACACCCGGCGGGGGCGGAATGCCACGACCGCGCTGCTGCTGGGGCTGCGGGGGCTGCGGGGGCTGCGGGGGCTGCTGGGCCTGGGGGCGCGCTCCCGGCATCGGACCGGCTGCGGGGCTTGCCGTCGGGGCCGGCGATGGGGCGGCAGTCGGGGCCGGCGTAGCGGACACCGGACGCGGCGGCTCCACCGGCGGCTTGGCCGGTACCGGCGCGATGCAGGCCGGACCGGCAGCAAGGCCGGCGGGCGCCGGCTGCCCCGCCTGCTGCGCCGTGCCGCACCATGGACAGAAATTTACCCGCCTCGGCATCAGGCGCCCGCAGTGCGGGCCGATGCAGCGGTAGACCACGTCGTCTTGCACCATGCCGTCCTTCATTCAGGATCCGGAATGCCGTCGCCGGATTCCGCCCCGGCGTCGTCCGGGTCGGGAATCGCATCGCCCAGCAGCGCCGCCAGTTCGGGCAGCGCCCCGATGCTGCTCCACTTGTCGAGCCTCGGGTTCCAGGCCATGTTCCAGGCGCGCGTCGCGGCGTCGATCTCGCCGCGCGCGGCCTGGGTGGCGATCTCGTCGATCGTAAACGGGCCGCGCTGGGCGCCCTGCACGAACAGCTTGTAGCGCGGCGTCAGCGGCGCAGCCGCGCCCACCGGCGCCTTGGCCAGCTCCACCGCCGCGCCACGCCGCTGGAGCACCGCCGCCGCCTGCTCGTCGCCGTGCAGGTACTGCGGCAGGATTACGCGCTTGTCCACCGGCCGCTCGACTTCCCAGCTGTAGGCGTCGCCGGCGGAATCCGGCACGGTCTCGGTCCACCCCTGGATGCCGCTCAGGGCGGCCTCGATCTGCTCGGGGGTCAGGGTCGGATCGAGCGCGGCGGCACGGCGGATCCATTGGTCGTACAGGCGCCGCGCGGTGATGTTGGGCAGCGACGGCGACGGCAGCTGGGCGCCGGTTTCATCGACCTCCAGGCGCGGTTCGTAGACCCGCAGCTGGTAGTAGCGCATCAGGGCCGCCAGCAGCAGGAGCTGGTGCGGGCCCACATTGGCCAGGCGGTGACGCACCGCCCCGATCACGCCGTCGCGGTAGTACGGCGGCAGGCCGTTGGAGCGAATCGCAAATTCGTTGCCGATTTGCAGCCACTCGCCCGAACCGGGTTCGACCTCGAACAGGTACTGGCCGCGCGGCTGGAAGCTGGCCTCGCGGTCGCCCAGGTCGGCCTTGCGGCGGATGACGCCCAGCGCGATCGCCTGCAAGAACCACTCGTAGTCGTCGGCCAGCCGGTTGAGTTCATCCATCGAAGGCGACAAGGGATGGCGAAAGCGCGTGGCGTCGAAGTGCAGGTGGGTCGGGATCTTCGGGTTCTCGATCTGGTACGAGGCGCGCCAGGTCGGCAGGCCGCGCAGCACCGTCATCGGGAAGCCCGACAGCTCGATATAGCAGACCGCCTTGCCGGAAATGCCGGTGTTGACGATCGACAGCAGCTCGCCGTGGAAGTAGCCGGTGGGTACCGCGGCGCGCAGCTCGGCTTCCATCTTGCGCCAGGCGCCGACGTCGCCGACGCCGATGAAGCACTTGAACTGGTCGGCAGCCGGCGTGAATTCGGCCGAGAAGCGCGCATTCACCCAGGGCATGGCACTGCGAATCCATTCGGCGAACACGCGCTGGCGCTCCGGCGGGGTCATGCTGGACAGGCGCTCCAGCAGCGGGTCGACCGGCTCGGGCTGCTCCAGTTCCTGGTTCGACAGCTGCAGCTGGGCGCGCCGGAACAGTTTCAGCAGCAGGTCGGCGCGCAGGCGCTCGTCGCCCAGCTGCGGGAACAGGCGCGCCGAGCCGCCGAACTCCAGCAGCACCTCCTCGCTCCAGGCGCTGACGTCGCCGCTGAGGCGGACCGGCGGCGGCAGGGTGTCGCCGGCGAGCTTGATGTAGGTGGCGTGTTCCTGGCGCGCGTCGGCGCGCAGCTGGCTGATGCGCTGGTCGGCGGCCATCAGCATGGCCTGGACCTGGCGCCGGCCCTCCTGGAACTCGCCGGCGATGCCGCTCCACTGCGCGTTGCCGTGCTCGTCGGTGCTTTGCGGCTCGCCCAGCCAGGCCGACATGTTGCGCATGACTTCGATCGACTGGCCGGCACTCACGGCCAGCAGGTGGAAACGCAGGTAATCGGCAATGTCGCGCTTGAGGTGGTTCATCACTTCGCGTGCCTGCGGCTCCTTGCCGAACATGCGGCCGGCGGCCTGGGACAGGTTGTTCAGCGACTCCTCGACCTGGCGCGTGCGCAGGGCGTCGCGAATGTCGCGGTAGCGCCGGCCGTTGCGCTCGGCGTTGGCGATGTCGCGCTGCGACAGGCGCGCCTTGACCTGCTCCAGCAGCGACAGCACGAATTCCAGGCCGCCCTGCTTGCGGTCGTCGAGCAGCGCATACAGGCGCTCGCGCACCCGGGTCTTGAGGCGCGCCGTCACCTCGGTGGTGTGGCGCTTGATCCGGTCTTCGCTGGTCTCGGCGGTGGCGCCGGCCTCGCGGATCGCGTCGCGCTCGAGCTGCGGCAGCAGCTCGGCGACCTTCTCGCGCCACTGCCCGATGTCGTAGGACGCCATGATGCGGTCGACCTCGAGCTGCACCTTGCTCTCGACGCGTTCGAGCAGCAGGCGGCCGTCCTTGTCGAGCAGGAGCGTGCCGGTGAGCGCGTATTCCGGGAAGGGCGTGGTGTCCACCGTCCCCTTGCGAAAGTCGGGAAAGGTGTCGAAGGGACGCTCGGCCATGTCCATGTGCTCGCGCATGAAGCTGTCGCGCTCGGCGTCTCCGGCGCGGCGCGCCATGGAACCGTCAGTGCCGACCAGCCCGAAGAAGGCCTTCACCATCAGGCCGGCCAGCTCGTAGGCGCGGATGTCGTCGCGCAGGCTCTGCTGGGTGTCGAGCACGGCCTGGCCGAAGGCGGAATACGCCTTCGAGTAGGACAGGCGCATGTCGCCGAAGCGCTGCTCGGGCACGCGCGGGTTGTAGGGCCCCAGCTTGTGCTGCTGCTGGTTGACCGCGACCGAGCGCTTGCGGTTGGCGAAATCGGCCGAGGCGAAATCTTCGAACAGGGTGTCGGCCACCATCTGGTACACGTCCTTGACGTCCAGCGTGGCCTTGTTGGCGAGGTTGGCGGTGTCGACGAAGTACACGTCGTCGAAAGGCGCGCCGCGACCGACCACGCTGTCCGGGTCCATCCAGTGGACCTGCGCGTTCATGTCGCGCATCGCCGTCTCGAGCTCCATCAGGGTGGCGTAGGCGTTGGCTTCGGTGCGTTCCTTGTTGGCCTTGGCGAAGCCCGAGGGCATCAAGAGCACCAGGTCGACCTGGCTGCTCGATACCTCCTGGCGCGCGATGGCCTGCGAGAGCCAGCCGAGGTCCAGCACGCTGCCGGCGCCGGTGCCGCCGGCGCAGGAAGCGATGACGACGATGCGGAACTTCGAGGTGTCGACCTGCAGGCCGAGGCGCTGATAGTTCTCCTTGCGTTCGATCCCGGCATTGCTGCTCAGGCTATTGAGCGCGCCCTTGATGCGTCCGCGCAGCTTGGGGTATTTGTCGTACAGGTAGAGCCGTGCCAGGGCGCGGATCTGGCCCGCCCCTTTCGACGGGTCGATGCCGAGCGAGCGCAGCTTCTTGGGACGCAGCGGCATCCAGCTTTCGATCAGCGGGAAGCGCGCCAGGCTGTCGTCGGACTCGTGGTACTGCGGCAGGTCGAGCGGCTCGACCAGGCGCTCTTCGTCGGTGAGCTTCACCAGTTCGTACCAGGGATCGGTCCGTTGCGACTTGCCCTCGTCGATCACGGCGTTGTTGTCCAGGTCGAAGTGCAGGAAGCGCGCCACCGGAAAGTCGGCGATCGACTCGACCCGGGTCGGATGGTGGCGGTTCCAGACCGCCGACAGGATGCGGCGGCGGATCCGCATCATCACTTCCATGCCGGTGCCGCCGGCGCCGATGAACAGGGTCGGCCGTAGATCGACCTTGAGCTCCGACTTGGCGTTCAGGGCTGCTGGGTTGGGGAAATCTGCCATATCGCTCTCTTGAATGCGCTCTACTGGTTGAATTACCGGCGCCCGATGAACAGGGCCGCGACCAGCGCCACCAGGCCTACCGCCACCAGCGGGCCGGTCACGGCGAAGGTCAGGAATTTGCTCGCGTTGATGATGGCCAGCACCGCGGCCGCCGACAGGAAGCTTAAGGCCACGAACAGCAGCCAGCCGGCACTGCCCGCCGACGAGGGCGCGACGCGCCGCACCACCAGGTGGTGCACGTAGGCGTTGCGCACGAAGAAGTACACCACCAGCAGGATGAGGAACACCGCCGCGCCGATCGCCAGGTCGCGCGTCGAGGTGTCGGTGGCCGGCGCCGGCGCCGTCGTGGCGCCGGGCACCACCTCGACCGGGCGGCCGGCGGTATCCGGCTGGGTGCGCGGCAGCGAATCCTGGGGCGAGGCCGATTCTTCCGGCAGCTTGAAGCCGGGATCGGCGGGTGACGGTGCGGATGGTGTCTGGGTGCCTTGCATGGATTTCCTTTCTTTTTTATTGTTAGCGGCCGAGGCGAACCTGCGCGCCTTCGCGCAGGTCCGTCAGCTGGTGGCCGAACAGCGTGGTCTTGAGGGTGGCGACCTGGGCGCCGGCCTTGTCGTAGACCGGTTGCGTCGTGCCGGGGCGGGCGCGCATGGTGCGCAGCTCGTCCTCGACGGTGAGCTGCGCCACCCGCGGCCGGCCATAGGCCCAGGCCAGGGCGCCCCCGGCGGCGAGCAAGGCCGCCGCCAGCCCGCCCAGGGCCGCCAGCGGCCCCATGCCGTAGTGCACCCGCACCTCGAGCGGCAGTACCGCGGTCGAGGCCTGGACCGACGCCGGGGGCGTGAAGATCTCGGGCAGCGGGTCGCCCGGGAACAGGGCGGCCATGCGCCGGCGGAAGTCCTGCGACAGTTCGAGCCGCTGGTCGGCCAGGTGCAGCTCGATCCGCCCCGGCAGCACATAGGCCGAACCGGCGGACTTGAGCGCCTGCATCGACCACTTGTCGGGCAACCGGGCCACCGGCAGCTGCATCGTCGAGCCGAGCGGCAGCGGCTTGCCCGGCGCCAGGTTCTCGATGCGGCTGCCGGCAAGTTCGATCTTGCGGTCCTCGCCGGCCAGCATCGAGCGCGCAGCGAGGGTGGCCGAGGTGATGGTGTACGGGTACGTCGCGTTTTCCAGGTTCCAGCGGATGCGCGCGCGCGGCGTGCGCGCATCCGGGTCGACGTCGGCGCGCAGGGCGCCGCCCGGCGCCTGCGAGAACGCCACCCCCGGCGCATCCTCGACCTGGACCGGCGCCAGGCGCACGGTGTCGCGGTCGAGCGGTTTCAGGCGCGCGGGCTGCTCGGTGATCACCGTGGCGATGCGGCCCGAGGCCAGCAGGCCGTCGAGCGCGCGGCTGCCCTCGCTGCCGATCGCGAAGGCGTAGATCATCAGGCCGTTCGCCCCGTAGTGCCGGCCCTGGACCGGCATGCGCAGCGGGAAGGCCACCACCTTGTCGATCGCCGCGCCGCGGTGGATCAGTGCGTAGAATTCGCGGTTGCGCAAGGCCGTTGCCTGGTCGTTGTTGGGGCTGTTGCGGTTGTTGGTCACCAGCCAGACGATGCCCGGCTTGCCGCCCAGCGCCGTGGAAATGGCCGCCCCCACCGCTTCGCCGAGGTCGGTGTCGGCCAAGGCGCCGCCGCCCGGCTTGCGCGCCGTCTCGAGCCCGGCCAGGGCGGCATCGACGCGGCCGCGCACGGACTTCTCGCCGGCCTTGAAGGAGGCCAGCGCCCTGGGCGACGGCGCGCCGGGCAGCGACTGGTTGAAGGCTGCCAGCACCAGCGCGTCGCCCGGCTGCACCACGGCGCCCGCCAGCGCGCCCACGAGCGGCTTGAACCGCGAGTTCGGGTCGCTGTAGAAAGGCTCCATCCAGCCCGAGTTCTGCACCAGGAACACATGCGGGATCGCCGATGCGCCGCCGGCGGCGGCCAGCAGCGCCAGGGCTGCGACCAGTTGCCGTAACAGTGCGCTCATGCCGGTTCTTCCAGGCGCCAGCCGCGCACCACATTCCAGTCGGGATGGTGCAGCCACAGGCAGCCGTCGTAGACAAAAGGCACGCATTCGAGCGGACGGGCCAGGCGCACCACTTCGTCGAGGATGACGTTGCGCCGGCCGATCCATTCGATGGTGGTGCGCGCGCTTATCTTCGACTCCAGCGCATCCTCGGCGCGGCCGGTGACCTTGTGCAGGCGCAGCACCAGCCCGCTCGGCTGGCTGCGGTTGTTGTTGAAGGCGCGCAGCAGCGGCAGCACCAGGGTCTCGTCCTGGTTCAGGTCTTCCACGTGCTCGCCGGACCAGGGTTCGTCCAGCACCGGATGGCCGCGCCGGAACAGGAAGTTGGCGAAGCCCAGGCGCGCGCCGTCGATCGGCGCCGCTTCCGGCCGCTCGCTGCCGAGCTCCAGGAAGGAATAACCCTGCCCGTCGTGGCCGATGTGCCACAGGCGGCCGTCGCGGCTTTGCGTCGGGCCGCCGAAGGCCAGGCGCGGCTGCCAGCCCGGCGGCCAGGGCGTGAACAGCGGCGGCTCGCCCGGGCGCCACGCGAGCTGGCCCTGCTCGTGCAGCCAGAACAGCCGGCCGTCGTAACCGAACGGGCGCGACCAGCCGGCCAGCGGCAGGTCGGGACAGGCGAATTCCTCCACCGCGCCGGTATCCGCGCGCGTGCTCCACAGGCGCACAGTCCCTTCGGGCGCGATCAGGCAGGCGATGTGACGGCGCATCGCGCCGGGCGCGGCCACCAGCGGCGCCTCCAGCACCGGTTCGAGGCGGAAGCTCTCGTTGACGGGGTTGATCCACAGGCGTTGCAGGCCGCCGGCCGTGGGCACGATGGCGACCTCGCCGCGGCGCGGTTCCTGTACCGGCAGCCAGGCATAGCGCGATGCCGTGAAGGCCAGGCTGGCGGCGCCATCGTCCGGCGTCATCACGTGCCACAGGCCGGCCATCGGGTCCCAGTACTGCAGCACGCCGCGGGTGTGCGCCAGCGCCAGCAGGCGCTGTTCGGGAAAGCCGTAGTGGGCGGCGGCGAACACGCAGTAGGCGTTGGGCGGCGCCGGCATGGTCAGGTCGCAGCGGCCGGGATGCGGCGCGGCGGGACGCTCCTCGAGGCTGTCGCCGAGCGGCAGCGAGGTGACCGGCAGCCCATGCGGCACATGGCGCGGCAACATGGCATCGCCGTCAGGCCCCCACCAGCCGGGCTGGCGCGAGGGCGTGCCCGGAAGGCGCTGCAAGGGTCGACCGCAGTTCGGGCAGTAGGCGAAGCCTTCGGGATAGATCGGGGCGCAGTCGCAGCCGGTGGGCAAGGACGCGCCGAGCAGGCGCGCAATGTCGCGCAGGCGCGCGGGCAGCCCCCCGGGCGCATGGGCCTGCCAGTCGATGCGGCCCAGCCCTTCGCTGGCCAGCAGTGCGAACTGCCCGCTTCGTTCGTCCTCCTGCCAGACACTGGCAGGCGTTTCCCATCTGTATGCCATTCGTCGCCTTGTGCCGAAGTTATTGACCCAAATCTAGCCTGTCGAGGTCGTCGCTGCTCCTCTTGCTGTTGCTCAAATCATAGCGCCGGCCACTGCCGCGCGGCGCGCCGTACAGCGGGTAGCGTGTCTTGACACCTGAAGGATCAATAGATGAGACAAAAACGGGCTGATGCGGGGAACTTCCGGCCAACGTACGTATAATGGCGCCGATTTGTCATCCATTTCCACTCAACATGCATACTTCGGATTCGCCCCTTGTCCTCCAGGACGACCTCCCTTCGCACGCCGTCGACGCAGCCAGCGCGCACCTGCGCGCCATCCTGGCGGTCGCCCTCGAACACGGACCGGATCACCGGGCGCTGGTTGTCTACGACGAGCGCACTGCGCTGTCGCGGGCACTGACCGAGGGCTACCGCCGCAACCTCCCGGATGCGACGTTCATCGATGTCGACAGCGCCACGCCCGAGGCCTTGCTGGCGGCCTTCCGGGCGATGGCGGCCAGGGACCTGGTGGTGCTGGTGCAGTCCACCAACTTCCGCCTCGACGGCTTCCGGATCCGGGTCGAGCTGTTCAAGCTCGGACTGAAAGTGATCGAGCACGTGCACCTGTCGCGCATGCCGGGCGTGCAGTCCGAGCACTACATCGAGGCGCTGGCCTACGACCCGGCCTATTTCCGCGGCACCGGGCGCGCACTCAAGGCCCGCATCGACGCCGCGCCGCATGGGCGCGTGGTCGGCGGCGGCGAGACCCTGCATGTCGATTCGCCCTTCGAGCCGGCCAAGCTGAACGTGGGCGACTACAGCGAGATGCACAACGTGGGCGGCCAGTTCCCGATCGGCGAGGTATTCACCGAAGCGCTCGACCTGGAAGCGGTGCACGGCCGGGTGCAGGTGCACGTCTTCGGCGACACCAATTACCGTTCGAACCGCCCCGACGTCCCGGTGACCCTGATCATCGAACGCGGACGCGTAGTGGGCACCGAGAACGCGACCCCGGCCTTCCAGGAGGTGCTGGACAAGATCACCCTGGACGAAGGCGAGGTCTGGGTGCGCGAACTGGGCTTCGGCCTGAACCGCGCCTTCACGCGCGAGCGCCGGGTGGACGACATCGGCACCTACGAGCGCATGTGCGGCATCCACCTGTCGCTGGGAGCCAAGCACGGGGTCTACCCGAAGCCGGGCTTCAAGCGCAAGGACGCGCGCTACCACATCGACGTGTTCGCGGTGACCGATGCGGTGTACCTGGGCGAGGAGCGTGTCTTCGCAAACGGCCAGTGGATGTGCGAGGGCTGAGCGGCGGCGCCGCTCCTCCCTGTTTCTCGGAGTTGGCATCTTCGCTCGCCTGGAGGCTCGGTCGTATCCGGAAGAGGGATAATGGACGCTACAATCCATTCTTTGCCCTAAGCTCACCATGCTGACACCAGAACAACGCGCGCAGTACCAGCGCGACGGCTTCCTCGTCCTCCCCGGTTTCAAGCCCCTCGACGAGATCGCCGCGCTGCGGCGGCGGGCCGAGGAGATCGTCGACGCTTTCGATCCTGCGCAATCACGCGCCATCTTCACCACCAAGGACCAGGAGCGCGCCAGCGACGCCTGGTTCCTCGGCTCGGACAACACGGTGCGCTGCTTCTTCGAGGAAGAGGCGTTTGGCCCGGACGGCCGGCTGCGCCAGGCCAAGGCCCTGTCGATCAACAAGATCGGCCATGCCATGCACGACCTCGATCCGGTGTTCGACGCTTTCACGCGCGACCCGAAACTGGCCGCCGTAGCGCGCGACCTGGGCCTGGCGCAGCCGCAGGCCTGGCAATCGATGTACATCTTCAAGCAGCCGGGCATCGGCGGCGAAGTGCGCTGGCACCAGGACGCCACCTTCTTCGACAGCGACCCGATCACCGTCACCACCTTCTGGTTCGCGCTGGAAGATGCGACCATCGACAACGGCTGCCTGTGGGCCGAGCCGGGCGGCCACCGCGGCCCCTTGCGCGAACGCTTCCTGCGCGACGGCGACACCATCACCATGGAGAAGCTGGATGCCATGCCGTGGCCGGATGACAGTACCGCCGTGCCGCTGGAAGCCAAAGCCGGCACCCTGGTCTGCTTCCACGGCCTGCTGCCCCACTACAGCGCGCCGAACCGCTCGCCGGTGTCGCGCCATGCGTTCACGCTGCACGCCACCGACGGCCGCGCCGCCTACTCGCCGCGCAATTGGATCCAGCGCAGCGCGGACTTCCCGGTCCGCGGCTTCGACTGAATCGATCAGGTCTTACATCACCCTCACCCAGCCGCCTTTGTAGAGAATCGGCCCGGTCGGCCCTTCCGCACTGGGCGAGCCGCCGGCCGGCTCCAGGCTGACCGCCAGCAGCGCCACGTCGGCGCCCAGTGCCTGGCGCGTCAGCGGCAAGGACAGCCGGCGGCCGCCTTCCAGCAGGCCGAGCGAACGCGGCCTGCCCTGTTCCGGCACCGCCCACAATTGCAGGACCTTGCCCGGCGCGAGCGGCTGCGCCTCGACCAGGCGCACGTCCAGGCGTTCGCGATCGCGGTCGGCCAGCACCAGCAGTGCGGTACGGGACTGCTCGTCGGTCAGGGTCGCGATGTCGCTGACGACCGGCTCGCGGCGATCCTGCATGACCGCCACCAGCAGCAGCGCGGCCAGCATGCTGGACGTCACGCCCAGGGTGCGCCAGTAGCCGAGCGAACCGTGGCGCCAGAACTGCCAGGCCGGCGCCTTCGGACGTAGTCCAAGGCGCCGCTCGATCGCGCGCCAGACCTGCATGGGCGGCGTGCGTGCGGGGACGAATTCGGCCATGGCGCCAAGCCGCTCGTTCCATTCGGCGACCGTGCGGCGCAGCGCGGCGTCGTCGTGCATGTAGCCCTCGAAGCGGCGGCGCGCGTGACCGCGCAGCGTGCCCAGCACGTAAGCGCCCGCGAGCCGCTCGCGCAGGATGTCCTTGCCGCGCAGTTTCATGCCGCCCTCCCGCCGTCGCTCAGGCAGGCCTGCAAGCGCGCCAGGCTGCGCCGGATCCAGGTTTTCACGGTGCCCACCGGCAGCGCCAGTTTCCGCGCCACGTCGCTGTGCGACAGGTCGTGAAAAAAGGCCAGTCCGACCACCGTGCGGTGCTTTTCCTCGAGCGCGGACATGCAGACCGCCAGCGCCTTTGCTTCGCTGCTCAGTTCGAGCGCATCGGCAGGATTCGTGGCCGGATCCTGCAGGCTGGCCAGCACCCTGTCGTCGAAGTCTTCGCCGCCGGTCTCGACCTCCAGCCGCAGGCGTCGCAACAGGTCGAAGGACTTGTTGCGGACGATGGTCGTCATCCAGGTCATGGGCGCCGACAGGCTGGCCTGGTAGTCACTCGCGTGATTCCATATCGAAACAAAACTTTCCTGCAGCACCTCTTCAGCCAGCTCGCGCCGGCGCAGGATGCGCAGCGCCAGGCCGTACAGCCGGGGCGAACTGGCTTCGTACAGCTCCCGGAAAGCGAGCGCGTCTTTCTGCGCGGCGCCACGTAACCACGTATTCAGTTGTAATGGATTTAGCGAATTTGAGGGCTGGACCACGGAATACCTTCGCGAGTTCGGATTTTTTTGACAGCTTTGCCAAGAGAGCTAGCAACTTAGCATGTTTCCACCGGGGCAATGCAAGAAAAATAAGTTGAATCCGATCGGGCGCGGCTTGCGTATATGACCAGGCAGCCGTGCAAAAGCAAGTTGATGTCGCGGCAAGTTCGCATAGCCCCTAGAGGGGACCACAACATTCAAGAGGAGATCATCATGCAATCTGGTAAGCACCACCCCTGGGCCCTCGCCCTCCTGTCGGGCGCCGCGCTGGCCGCGCTGGCCCTGCCCGCCGCTGCCTCGAGTCATCGCGAAGCTCCGTTCCTGACCAATGCGCCGAAGGTCGACGGCACCGACTTCTACATGTTCCGCAGCTACGCCCCGGGACGCGAAGGCTACGTGACCATGATTGCCAACTTCATCCCCTTCCAGGATCCGCAGGGCGGCCCGAACTTCTACCAGTTCGATAACAACGCCTTGTACGAGATCCACGTCGACAACAACGGCGATGCCAAGGAAGACATCAGCTTCCAGTTCCGTTTCAAGAACACGTCGAAGCGCACCGCCCTCACCGTGGGCGGCAAGCAGGTGCTGATCCCGCTGATCAACTCGAACACCATCAGCGGCGTCAATCCGGCCTCGCTCAACGTGCGCGAAACCTACACCATCGACATGGTCAAGGGCGACCGCCGCAGCGGCACCCGCACCCGCCTGGCCGGCACCGGTGGCGCCAGCGAATTCGACAAGCCGGTCGACAACATCGGCGAGAAGACCTTCAGCGGCGCCGGCGGCTACGAAGCCTACGCCAACCAGCACATCTACGATGTCAACATCCCCGGTTGCGGCACCGGCCGCGTCTTCGTCGGGCAGCGCAAGGAACCGTTCTACATCGCGGTCGGCAAGACCTTCGACCTGATCAACCTGAACCCGCTCGGCGCCGAGGTCAACGGCAACAAGAACGACCTCGAGAACAAGAACGTCAGCGCGATCGCGCTCGAAGTGCCGATCGCCTGCGTGGCCGGCGCCGGTGAACCGGTCATCGGCGCCTACGCCACCGCCAGCATGCGCCAGGGTCGCCTGATCAACCCGACCCCGGGCAGCGGCCTGAACAACGCCGTCAAGGAAGGCGGCGCCTGGGCCCAGGTCTCGCGCCTGGGCATGCCGCTGGTGAACGAAGTCATCATCGGCATGGACGACAAGGACCGCTTCAACGCCTCGAAACCGAAGGATGACGGCCAGTTCCTCACCTACGTCACCAACCCGGTGCTGCCGGCCCTGATCGAGACCCTGTTCCCGTCCGCCAAGGCGCCGACCAACTTCCCGCGCAACGACCTGGTCACCGCCTTCCTGAAAGGCCTGCCGGGCGTGAACCAGCCGAAGAACGTGGTGGCTTCCGAAATGCTGCGCCTGAACACCAGCATCGCGCCAACCGCGCTGGCGGCGCAGAATCCGCTGGGCGTGGCGGCAGGCGACAACGCCGGCTTCCCGAACGGCCGCCGTCCGGCCGACGACGTCACCGACATCGCGCTGCGCGTGTCGATGGGTGCCCTGTGCGTGCTGACCGGCGCCAACGATGCACTCGGCGTGGGCTGCAAGCCATCCGATGCGCCGGCCGGCGGCCTGGCCCTGACCGACGGCGTGCGCAAGACCGCGGCATCGTTCAAGCCGGCCTTCCCCTACCTGAACGCCCCGCTGCCGGGCAACCAGTAAGAGGAGAACGCCATGACTTCCACGATCCACCGCATGCGCAACGGCGCGCTGCTGGTGTCGCTGGCCCTGCTGCTCGGGGCCTGCGGCGGCAGCAACGAACGCGAACACGTGAGTACGCCACCTCCGCCGACCGGCACCAATCCGCCGCCGCCGGCAGCCGATTCGTTCTTCTCGCTGGTCGCCGCGCGCGTGGCCTCGCTGCTCGACAACGAGGAGCCGGGTTCCATCGACGGCATCACGCCGACCACGCCCGAAGACACGGAGCCGCAACCGCTGCCGTCGAGCTGACGTGAGCCGAAGACGACGGGGTGCGCCAGGCGTGGCCCCGTCGTCCCTACAGCAAGGATGACGTGAAGATGACGAAGATCACCCCCGTGCTGCTGGCGGTGCTGCTCAGCTGCAGCGCCGCCGCGGCGCCTTACATCCCGTCCAGCGGCAGCCAGGTACTGGAACGCCTGCCTGCGCGCTTCGACCCGGTGCAGCGTGAACTGGCGCAGCTGCGCGCCGCGCTGGCCGCCAATCCACGCGACCTGGCGCGCGCATCCGCGCTCGCACGGCGCTGCATCGAGCTGGCGCGCCGCGACGGCGATCCGCGCTACCTCGGCTATGCCCAGGCCGCGCTTGCGCCCTGGTGGAAGCTGCCGCGCGAACGCGCCCCGGCCGAGGTGCTGGTGCTGCGCGCCACCCTGGCCCAGAGCACCCATGCGTTCGGCGAGGCGCTGGCCGACCTCGACGAAGTGGTGCGGCGCGACCCGGGCAACGCCCAGGCCTGGCTGACCCGCGCCACCATCCTGCTGGTGACCGGCGACTATGCCGGCTCCCGCAGCAGCTGCGCGCGCCTGTTCGGACGCGCGCCGGACCTGGTGCTGCAAACCTGCCTGGCCGCGGTCGGCAGCGTCAGCGGCCAGGCCCGACCCAGTTACGACAGGCTGGCGCACACCCTCGCCGCCCGCGCCGATGCGCCGGCGCCGCTGCGCGCCTGGTCGGGCACGCTGCTGGCCGAGATGGCCGAGCGGCTCGGCGAGTACGCCGCGGCCGAGACCCATTTCCGCGCGGCCCTGCGGGCCGACCCGCAGGACAGCTACCTGCTGGCGGCCTACGCCGACTTCCTGCTCGAACGCGGCCGCGCCCGCGAAGTATTGCCGCTGGTGAAAGACCGTACCCAGGCCGATGCCCTGCTGCTGCGCCATGCGCTCGCCCTGTCCGCCCTCGACGCGGACGAGGCCGCGGGCCAGAGCGCCGCATTGCGCGCACGCTTCGAAGCGGCGCGGCGCCGCGGCGATACCGTGCACCGGCGCGAGGAGGCGCGTTTTGCGCTGGCGCTGGCCCGCGATCCGGCCGAGGCGGTGCGCCTGGCCAAGCTCAATTGGGCGGTGCAGAAGGAACCGGCCGACCTGCGCATCCTGGCGCGCGCCGCCGCCGCCAGCGGCGACGCCGATGCCGCGCGCCTGGTGCGCGACTGGCTGGGCCGGAGCAAACTGGAAGACCGCAGTCTCGAAGCCGTCGCGCCGCGCCGCGGAGCCGCCACGTGATGCGCGGCCTGCTTGCCTCCCTGCTGGCCGTGGCGGCGCTGCTGTGGGTGCCCGCCGCCCACGCCCACAAGGCCAGCGACAGCTACCTGAACCTGGCTGTCGACGGCGCACGCATCGACGGCCGCTGGGACATCGCCCTGCGCGACCTGGAGCTGGCCGTCGGCCTGGATGCCGATGGCGATGGCGCCCTCACCTGGGACGAGGTGCGCGCCCGCCATGGGGCAATCGCTGCCTATGCACTCACCCACCTGAAGCTGTCCGCGGAGGGCAAGGCCTGTCCGCTGGAGGTCACCGGGCAACTGGTCGACAGCCATACCGACGGCGCCTACACGGTGCTGATGCTGCGCGGCGCCTGCCCGGCGCCGGTGCAAACCCTGACGGTCGGCTACACGCTGCTGGCCGAACTCGACCCGCAGCACCGCGGCCTGCTCGCCCTGCGCCACGGCGAAGCCACCGCCAGCGCCATCCTCGGCCCGGACAACGCGCAGCCGCAACTGCGCCTGGCCGAACCCTCGGGCGGGCGCCAGTTCCTGGAGTATGCCCGCCAGGGCGTCTGGCACATCTGGATCGGCATCGACCATATCCTGTTCCTGCTGTCGCTGCTGCTGCCGGCCGTGCTGCTCTACCGCGACCGCCAGTGGGTGGGGCGCGAAGGCTTTCGCAGTGCGGGAATGGATGTGCTGCGGGTCGTCACCGCGTTCACGCTGGCGCATTCGCTGACCCTGACCCTGGCCGCGCTCGGGGTGCTGGCCCTGCCCTCGCGCCTGGTCGAATCGGCCATCGCGGCCTCGGTGATCGTCGCGGCATTGAACAACCTGCGCCCGCTGTACCAGCGCGGACGCGTACTGTTCGCCTTCGGTTTCGGCCTGTTGCACGGTTTCGGTTTCGCCAGCGTGTTGGCTGACCTCGGCCTGCCCCAGGATGCACTGTTGCTGTCGCTGGTGGGCTTCAATGTGGGCGTCGAGCTCGGCCAGTTGGCGATCGTCGCGCTGTTCCTGCCGCTCGCCTGGGTCTTGCGCAAGGGCCTGTTCTACCGGCGTGTCGTGATGCTGGGTGGGTCGGTCGCGATTGCCCTGGTGGCCGCCGTCTGGCTGCTGGAACGTGCCCTGGACCTGCAGCTGCCGGCCTGGAACGCGGTGTTCGCATGAGGCGCGGCGCAGGGCTTGCGCCGCGCGTACATATGCATCATGTATCAGCTTTTTTACAAATCCCCTGAGCAACTGATAATAGGTAAAGCTAGAATACTTTTTCCTATATTAATTAAAATCCCAGGGGATATATGATACGTCTGCCCATCGGACTAGCCGCGCTGTGCCTCAGTGCCACCGTTTTCGCCGCTCCTCCCTTCGACGACAAGTTTCGCCAGCTCGACGAGCTGCTGCCGACGCCGACGTCCGTGCGCGCCGCGTCCGGCGCGCCGGGCCACGCTTACTGGCAGCAGCGCGCCGACTACACGATGCGCGCCACGCTCGACGAGAACAAGCGTTCGCTCACCGGTTCCGGCACCATCACGTATCACAACAATTCCCCTGACACGCTGAAGTACCTCTGGCTGCAGCTGGACGAGAACATCTACAAGCCGGATTCGGCCGCCCGCAAGACCGCCACCCTGCCCTCGCGCGAGGCCTGGCAAACGCGCGGCTCCGACGGCGTGAAGTTCGACGCCCTGCGCAATGTGCTCGAGGGGAACAGCTTCGACGGCGGCTTCAATGTGCGCAACGTGCGCGACAGCGGCGGCCGTCCGCTGAAGTACATCATCAACGGCACCATGATGCGCATCGACCTGCCGCAGCCGCTCAAGCCGGGCGCGCGCGTGTCGTTCGGTCTCGACTGGCACTACAACATCAACGAACAGAAGGTGCTCGGCGGCCGTTCGGGCTACGAGAAGTTCGACGACAAGAACGACCTGTTCGAGATCGCCCTGTGGTTCCCGCGCATGGCGGCCTATTACGACGTCTACGGCTGGCAGCACAAGCAATTCCTGGGCGCCGGCGAGTTCACTCTGGAATTCGGCGACTACGACGTGCGGATCACCGTCCCGGCCGACCACATCGTGGCCTCCACCGGCGAACTGCAGAACCCGGGCGACGTGCTCACCGGCGCCCAGCGCGAGCGCCTGCGCCAGGCCCGTACCGCCAAGAAGCCGGTCCTGATCGTGACCCAGGCCGAGGCCGAAGCCGCCGAGAAGGGGCGCGCCACCGGCACCAAGACCTGGCATTTCAAGGCCAAGAACGTGCGCGATTTCGCCTTTGCCTCGAGCCGCAAGTTCATCTGGGATGCGCAGGGCATCAAGTCGGGCGACAACGACGTGCTGGCGATGTCCTACTATCCGAAGGAAGGCAACCCGCTGTGGGAGCGCTACTCGACCCACGCGATCATCCATACCATCGAGCAGTACAGCAAATACTCGTTCGACTACCCCTACCCGACCGCCATTTCGGTGAACGGCCCGGTGGGCGGCATGGAATACCCGATGATCTCGTTCAACGGCCCGCGTCCGGTCAAGGACAAGAAGACCGGCGAACTCACCTGGTCGAAGCGCACCAAGTACGGCCTGATCGGCGTGATCATCCACGAAGTGGGCCACAACTACTTCCCGATGATCGTCAACTCGGACGAGCGCCAGTGGACCTGGATGGACGAGGGCATCAACTCCTTCGTGCAGTCGCTGGCCCAGGAAGCCTGGGAAGAAGACTGGGATGAGATGCGCGGCCACCCGCGTTCGATCGTCCCCTACATGCGCACCCAGAACCAGGTGCCGATCATGACGAACTCGGAGTCGCTCCTGCAGTTCGGTAACAATGCCTACGCCAAGCCGGCCGCCGCCCTGAACGTGCTGCGCGAGACCGTCCTGGGCCGCGAACTGTTCGACTTCGCCTTCAAGGAATACGCCGAGCGCTGGAAGTTCAAGCGCCCGACCCCTTCCGACTTCTTCCGCACCATGGAAGATGCGTCGGGTACGGACCTCGACTGGTTCTGGCGCGGCTGGTTCTACACCACCGACGCGGTGGACATCAGCGTGGACGGCATCACCGAGTACACGGTCAGCACCAAGGATCCGGAAATCGAAAAGGCCTGGGCGCGCGCCCGCAAGCAGGAAGAGCCGATCTCGGTCACCGACCAGCGCAACAAGGGCATGGAGCGCCGCGTCGACCGCTTCCCCGAGCTGAAGGACTTCTACAACCAGAACGACGACTTCACCGTCACCAACAAGGACCGCAACAAGTTCAACGAGACGGTCGCCGGCCTGGAAGACTGGGAAAAGGCCCTGCTCAAGGAAGGCAAGCACCTGTACCTGGTGGACTTTTCGAACAAGGGCGGCCTGGTGACTCCGCTGATCGTCGAGATCACGACCAAGAGCGGCAAGAAATACATCGAGCGCATCCCGGCCGAAGTATGGCGCTACTCGCCGAAGAAGGTCACCAAGCTGTTCATCACGGACGAAGAGATCGTCGGCCTGACCCAGGACCCGTACTGGGAAACCGCCGACATCGACGTGAGCAACAACGCGTGGCCGGCCAAGCCGACCCCGTCGCGCCTGGAACTGTTCAAGTCCGAGCGTGAGCCGTCCAACAACCTGATGCGCGACTTTAATACCAAGCTGAAGGCCCCGGGCCAGAAAGACGACGCAGCGAAGGCCGAGTAAACCTGGCTTGCGCTGGAATGCGGCGCGGGCCTGGCCCGCGCCGAACGCTTTCACGACCGGCAGGGCTGCGCGCCCTGCCGTTTGTTTATTGATGAAGATTTTCGTTAAAAGAACCGCATGAAGATGAAGTCCCTGCAGGCGAGCCTCGCCGCCCTGTTCCTCGCAAGCGCAACGCTGGGCGCCGCGGCCTCACCGGTTGCCGCGCCGGCCTTCGACGACAAGTTCCGCCAGCTCGACGAGTTGCTGCCGACCGCCACCGAGACCCGCACCGCCTCCGGCGCCCCGGGCCACCGCTACTGGCAGCAGCGCGCCGACTACCGCCTGCGCGCCACCCTCGACGAGGACAAGCGCGTCATCAGCGGTTCCGGCACCGTCACCTACACCAACAATTCGCCGGACACCCTGTCCTACCTGTGGGTGCAGCTCGACCAGAACATGTTCCGCGCCGATTCGGACAACCGCCGCATCGCCAGCCTGCCCTCGCGCCAGGCCTGGCAGGCGCGCGGCAGCGACGGCGTCAAGTTCGACACCCTGAAGGCCACGCTCGAACAGCGGCGCTTCGAAGGCGGCATCCAGGTCACCAGCGTGCAGGGCGCCGACGGCCGCGCCTTGCGCCACACGGTCAACAAGACCATGATGCGGATCGACCTGCCGCAGCCGCTCAAGCCGGGCGCGCGCGTCTCCTTCAACCTGGCCTGGACCTTCAACATCCCCGAGGCGAACGTCGTCGGACGCCGCACCGGCTTCGAGAAATTCGACGACGGCAACGACATCTACCTGTCTGCCCAGTGGTTCCCGCGCATGGCGGCCTACTACGACGTGAAGGGCTGGCAGCACAAGCAGTACATGGGCGACGGCGAATTCACGCTGGAATTCGGCGACTACGACGTGCAGCTGACCGTCCCGGCCGACCATGTGGTGGCGTCCACCGGCGAACTGCAGAACGCCGACGCGGTGCTCACCGGCGTCCAGCGCGAGCGCCTGCGCCAGGCACGGTCTGCGAACAAGCCGGTCCTCATCGTCACCCAGGCGGAAGCCGAAGCAGCTGAAAAACTGCGCTCGGCTGCCAAGAACAAGGCCACCAAGACCTGGCACTTCAAGGCGCGCGACGTGCGCGACTTCGCCTTTGCCTCGAGCCGCAAGTTCATCTGGGACGCCCAGGGCATCAAGAGCGGCGACAAGGACGTGCTGGCGATGTCCTACTATCCGAAGGAAGGCAATCCGCTGTGGGAGCGCTATTCGACGGCCGCCGTGATCCACACCATCGAGCAGTACAACAAGTATTCCTTCGACTATCCCTACCCGATCGCGATCTCGGTGAACGGCTCGATCGGCGGCATGGAGTACCCGATGATCTCGTTCAATGCCGGGCGCCCGGCGAAGGACAAGAAGACCGGCGAACTCACTTATGCAAAGAGCACCAAGTATGGCCTGATCAGCGTGATCATCCATGAAGTCGGCCACAATTACTTCCCGATGATCGTCAACTCGGACGAGCGCCAGTGGACCTGGATGGACGAGGGCATGAACAGCTTCCTGCAGTTCCTGGCCGAGGAAGCCTGGGAAGAGAACTATCCATCGCGCCGCGGCGAAGCGCGCAACATCGTCGACTACATGCGCAGCACCAACCAGGTGCCGGTCATGACCAATGCCGAGTCAACCGTCCAGCGCGGCAACAACGCCTATGCCAAGCCGGCCACCGCGTTCAACATCCTGCGCGAGACCGTCCTGGGCCGCGAACTGTTCGACTTCGCCTTCAAGGAATACGCCGAGCGCTGGAAGTTCAAGCGCCCGACCCCGGCCGACTTCTTCCGCACCATGGAAGACGCTTCCGGCACCGATCTCGACTGGTTCTGGCGCGGCTGGTTCTACACCACCGATGCGGTGGACGTGAGCGTGGACGGCGTTACCGAATACACCGTCAGCAGCAAGGACCCGGAAGTCGAGAAGGCCTGGGCGCGCGCCCGCAAGCAGGAGGAGCCGATCTCGCTCACCGACCAGCGCAACAAGGGCATGCAGCGCCGCGTCGACCGTTTCCCGGAACTGCGCGACTTCTACAACGAGCACGACGAGTTCACCGTCACCAACAAGGACCGCAACAAGTTCAACGAGACTGTGGCCGGCCTGGAAGACTGGGAAAAGGCCCTGCTCAAGGAAGGCAAGCACCTGTACCTGGTGGACTTTTCCAACAAGGGCGGCCTGGTGACCCCGCTGATCGTGGAAATCACGACCAGGAGCGGCAAGAAAACCATCGAGCGCATCCCGGCCGAAGTATGGCGCTACTCGCCCAGGAAGATCACCAAGCTGTTCATCACGGACGAAGAGATCGTCGGCCTGACCCAGGACCCGTACTGGGAAACCGCCGACATCGACGTGAGCAACAACGCCTGGCCGGCCAAGCCGACCCCGTCGCGGCTGGAACTGTTCAAGTCCGCGCGTGAACCGGCCAACAACCTGATGCGCGACTTCAATACCAAGCTGGCGCCGCCGAAGGCGCCCAAAGCCGCTGAAAATGCGGCTGAAAATGCCGCCAAGGAAGCCGAGTAACGATGATGCTCCACCTGAAGCCCTCTTTCAAGGCGCTGTTCGCCGCCGCCCTGCTCAGCCTGAGCATGGCGGCGGATGCGCACCGCTTCCACATGGGGATCACCGAGGTCGCGTACAACCCGCGCACCAAGAGCACGGAGATCGTCCATACCTACATGGCGCACGACATCGAGGCGCTCCTGATGAACACCTACGGACGCCAGTTCGACCTGACCGATCCGGAAGACCAGGCGGTCCTGCGGCAATACGTCGAGGGCCGCTTCTGGCTCAAGGGGCAGGACGGGGCGCGCCTGCCGGTGCGCTGGGTCGGCATGACGGCCGACTCGCAAAGCGTCACCATCTACCAGGAGCTGGAGAACGCGCCACTGTCGAAGACCGCCGCCATCCACCAGGCCATGCTGGTGGACTTCCTGCCCGAGCAGGTCAACACCGTCAACCTGAACGACGCGGGCAAGATCCGCTCCCTCACCTTCACCCAGGCCGCCGTCGCGCTGCCGACACAGGAGAATCGACCCTGATGCCCATTCCTTCCGCTCGCACCCGGCTCGCCTTTGCCATTGCCGCACTATTCGTCCATCTGCCTGCCGCCGCCGACGACTTCGTCCTGCAGCGCGTGCTGGTGGAGGGCTCGCGTATCAGCCAGATCGGCATGACCGATTCGGCCAGCTCGGGCAGCGTGGGCGCCAAGGAGCTGGCGCAGCGCACCGTATATCGTCCCGGCGAGCTGCTGGAAGCGACGCCCGGCCTGATCGCCAGCCAGCACAGCGGCGAAGGCAAGGCCAACCAGTTCTACCTGCGCGGTTTCAACCTGGACCACGGCACCGACCTCGCCACCTGGGTCGACGGCATGCCGGTCAACCAGCGCAGCCATGCGCACGGCCAGGGCTGGACCGACCTGAATTTCCTGATCCCGGAGATCGTCACCCGCCTCGACTACCGCAAGGGCCCGTATTCGGCCACGGAAGGCGATTTTTCCTCGGCCGGCAAGACGACCATCGCCTATGCCAACCGCCTGGTGGCGCCACTGGCGTCGGTCACGCTCGGCGAGGACAACTATGGGCGCACGGTGCTCGCCGGCTCGCCCGCGCTGGCCGGCGGCCACCTGCTGTACGCGCTCGAGCTGCTGAAGAACGACGGCCCGTGGACCCGCCCGGACGGCTACCGCAAGATCAATGCGGTGCTGCGCTACAGCCGTGGCTACGCCAACAATGGCTGGACCGTCAGCGCCATGCACTACCGCGGCCACTGGAACGCCACCGACCAGATCCCGTCGCGCGCGCTGGCCAGCGGCCGGCTGGGGCGCTTCGACGCCATCGACCTGAGCGACGGCGGCGAGGCCGAGCGCACCAGCATCTCGGGCAGCTGGCGCCGCACGCTGGACAACCAGGCCACCGGCCTGAGCGCCTACGTGATCCGCAACCGCCTCGATTTGTATTCGAATTTCACCTACTTCCTGAACGATCCGGTCAACGGCGACCAGTTCGCCCAGCCGGACCGCCGCGTGACGGCGGGCCTGGACGGCAGCCATACCTGGCACCTGTTCCGCAGCAGCGACAGCAGCGACAAGGGCATGGCCTCCGACATGACCGTCGGCTTCCAGGTCCAGAACGACAACATCTTCAACGGTCTGTACGACACCCGCGCGCGGCGGCGCCTGGCGACCACGCGCGAGGACCACATCGTCGAGAGCAGCGCCGCCATCTACCTGGAGAACCCGACCAGGTGGAGCGAGTCGCTGCGCACCGTGGTCGGGGTGCGCGCCAATGCCTACCGCTTCCGCGTCGATGGCGACCGCCCGGAGAATGCCGGCCGCGCCAGCGATTCCCTGCTGACGCCCTCGCTGAGCATCGCCTATGGGCCCTGGCAGCACACCGAGCTGTACTTCAATGTCGGCCACGGCTTCCACAGCAACGACGCGCGCGGCACGGTGGCGACGGTCGACCCGAAGACGCTCGATCCGGTGGACCGCACGCCGGGTCTGGTGCGTTCGCGCGGCATCGAGCTGGGCCTGCGCACGGTGGCGATCCCGAAGACGGAAACCACGCTGGCGGTGTACCGCCTGGACTTCGATTCCGAACTGAGCTACATCGGCGATGCCGGCAATACCGAAGCGGGCGACCCGAGCCGCCGCTACGGCATCGAACTATCCAACAGTGTGCGCGCCAACAAGTGGCTGAGCCTGAACTTCGACGCGGCCTACGCACGGGCGCGCTCGCGCGGCGGCAATCCGGACGACCGCATCCCCGGCGCGGTCGAAGGCGTGGCCCAGCTCGGCCTGACGGTGGACCGTCTAGGGGCGTGGTCGGGTGCGCTGCGCCTGCGCTACTTCGGCCCGCGTCCGCTGATCGAGGACGACAGCGTGCGCTCGCGCGCCAGCATGACGCTCAACGGGCGCATCGGCTACCGTATCGGCAAGGACATGCGCATCGAACTGGAAGGCTTCAACCTGGGCAACCGGCGCGATTCGGCGATCGATTACTACTATGCGTCGCGCCTGGCGAACGAAACGGAAGCCGTCGACGACATCCATTTCCATCCGATCGAGCCGCGCTCCTTCCGCCTCAGCTTCACGAAGACCTGGTAGGAATTGCCCATAGTCATGAAGCGAGGGTGGAAAAATGCTACGCTAGCCGGATGACACCACCTGAACTTCCCTACACCGCGCCGTCGCAGCTGACGCAAGCCCTGAGTAGCGAGGGCTATGCCCTGCTGCGTCCCGACGATGTCGCCCGCCTCGCCGGCTGCACGCTGGACCAGCTGCAGTCGCTGGTGCCGAGCTGGGACCGGCTCGAACGCGACGACTACCTGAAGGACGGCGGCCGCTACCGCCGGCGCCGCCATTCCTGCTTCGTCGACGAGAGCGACGACGACGGTCACGCCCTGGTGCAGGTGCCGCACCGCGCACACTGGCAGCCGGTCGAGTACAACGCCCTGCACGGCGGCATGCACCGCCTGTTTGCGCCGATCGAGAGCGAGACGATCGCCAATCCCGCCTGGAGCCGCCTGCTGCGCGCGCTCGGCGAGGTCTGTTCCGGGGTGCGCGGGCGCCGCACCTGGTATGTGGAAGCACACCAGTTCCGTATCGATACCGCCGACGGCATCGGCCGCCCGACCCCGGAAGGCGCGCACCGTGACGGCGTCGATTTCGTCGCCGTGATCCTGATCGACCGCAGCGGCATCAAGGGCGGCGAAACCCGGGTGTTCGACGCCGACGGGCCGGCGGGCAAGCGTTTCACGATGCTCGAACCCTGGACCCTGCTGCTGCTCGACGACGCCGCCGTCATCCACGAATCCACGCCGATCCAGCCGCTGGACGACCACGGGCACCGCGACACGCTGGTGCTGACCTGGCGTGCGGGTTCGTTCCAGGGCGCCGAGATCGCATAAAAAAACGCCCGCGGACCTTGCGGCAAGCGGGCGATAATCCAATTTTCGGAGAAAACTGGAGGAGACGCTTCCAATATAGCGCGATTTATTGTGCACTGCAATACCGTAGAAATACGTAGCGCACTCGTCCAGGGAACATTTGAAGCGACGGTCGCTCCGAGCGTTTTGTTGCACTGCGCAATATTCGCTTCCTGCCATCAATAGCGCAGGAAGTCTTCACTGAGGAGCAGTACGCGCAGGCGGCCCGGGTCTGCCGGCACACTGCGCGCCGCGGCCGCCATTGCCGCGGCCGAGGGCGTCGGCGCTTCCATCAGCACCGGTCCCGGCTGGGCCACACTCCCCTGCGCTGCCTCGCCCGGAAGACGGGCGCGCAGCGGCGGCGCCGAGGACGCTTGGCGCTCCGCCCGCGGCGGCGCCATTGCCAGCGCCAGCCGGCCAGCCGCCAGCCGCTCCACGAAATCAGCAGCGGCGGCCGGCGACAGCGGACCGCGCAGCCATTGCGCCAGCGGCGCCACGTTTTCCACCGCCACGCCCGAGGCCCGTAGCGCCGAGACGACGAAGCGGAAGCCATCCTTGTGTTTGCTGTTCCACTGCGCCGGCGCCACGAATTCGCGGCTGCCGAACAGGGCACGCAGCACCAGGCGCTGGTCGCCCCCGGTGGACTTCCACACGCGCGCCAGCGACCGGTGCAGCCCGGCCGAGGGCGCGCGGACGAACTGGCGCAGCAACGCCCGCAATGCCTCGTCTTCGCTGCGGCCCGGCCGGCCCTGACCATGCATCGACTGCCGCAATGCCGCAAAACGGCCCAGCACGTGCGGGCGCAAGGCGGCAGGTCCGAGATTCGCGCCATTCGCGCCATTCGCAACATTCGCGACATTTGCAACTTCGGCGGCTGTCCCGTCCAGCCCTGCCGCGAACCAGCCCAGCCAGAAATTGGCCAGCACTTCCTCCAGCTGGCGCGGGCTGGCGATGGCGCGCAACAGGCGTGCTTCGCCCGCCGCCGCCGCCGGGTGCTCCAGCTCGCGCAGGCGCGCCGCCAGCCGCGGCGGCAAGGGTGGCGGCGCCAGCTGGCCGTCGACATAGGCCGCCGCGCCCAGCGCCCGCACCCGCGCCAGCTCGCCCGGGCGCGGGCCATATCCCAGCCGGTTCAGCAGGTGCAGGGCCAGGCCCTCGTCCATCGGACTGCCGGCCTGCGCCTGCGGGAGGCCGGCCACGGACACGACCGGCAAGGTCGACAAGACCAGGGATGCCAGCAGGGCGCGGCGCGATCGGAAGCTCGGGATCTGCATGGCCTTGTTATATACCCGCGCCGTGCACTGCGCCAGGCCATCTGGTAAATGTTTGTAAGTGCCCCGCATCTGCGAGGCGAGCGGCGGCCAGGCACGCGAATCGCGTACGTCCCATTGCGCTTTTGCTACACTTAACAGCTTGAACCGAAGCCTACCGAACGAAGCCTACCGAAGAATATGCCGACCATCCGCCGCCTTCCCCTGAATGTCCCGCTTCCCCTGGTCGCCGCCGCCGGCGCAACCCTGTGCTTTGCCCTCGCGCTGGCGGTGCCGCAGCGCGCCACCGCCAGGGACGAGAAGCCTGCCGCGCCGACCCCGGCCCTCACGGTGACCAGCGGCCAGCCATCCGCCACCACCCTGCCGCTGGGCCTGACCGCCAACGGCAGCGTCGCCGCCTGGCAGGAAGCGGTCATCGGCAGCGAATCGAACGGCCTGCGCCTGAGCGAAGTCCGGGTGAATGTGGGCGACGTGGTCAAGAAGGGTGAAACACTGGCGGTGTTCGCCAGCGACACGGTACGCGCCGACGTCGACCAGGCCAGGGCCGCGCTGCAGGAAGCGCAGGCCAACGCCAGCGCCGCCAAGGCCGACGCCGGCCGTGCGCGTGCCCTGCGCAGCTCCGGCGCGCTGAGCGAACAGCAGGTGACCCAGCTGCTCACCGGCGAGCGCACCGCGCAGGCGCGGGTGAACGCCGCCAAGGCCACGCTGGCCCAGCAGGAACTGCGCCTGCGCCATGCCACCGTGGTGGCACCGGACAGCGGCATCATCTCGGCGCGCAGCGCCACCGTCGGCGCCGTGGTGGGCGCCGGCACCGAACTGTTTCGCATGATCCGCCAGGGCCGCCTCGAATGGCGCGCCGAGGTCACCTCGAACGACCTGGGACGCATCAAGCCGGGCATGCGCGCGGCCGTGCAAGCCGCCAGCGGCTCGGAGATCGTCGGCAAGGTGCGCGCCGTGGCGCCGACCGTCGACCCGCAAACCCGCCTGGCGCTGGTGTACGTCGACCTGCCGCCCTCGCTGTCCGCCAATGCGCCGCTGAAGGCGGGCATGTTCGCCAGGGGCCGCTTCGACCTGGGCCAGACCCGCGCCCTGACCGTGCCGCAGCAGGCGGTGGTCGTGCGCGACGGCTTCAGCTATGTGTTCCGCCTCAAGCCCGACAGCCACGTGAGCCAGCTGAAGGTCAAGACCGGACGCCGCCTGGGCGAGCGCATCGAGATCGTCGACGGGCTGGCGGCCGACACCCCGATCGTGGTCGGCGGCGCCGGCTTCCTGAACGATGGGGATCTGGTGCGCAAGGTGGCCGCTCCGGCGGCGACGACCGCCGGCAAGGCAACGCCGACGGTCCTGGCGCGCTGAGCGGAGCAGAATCATGAATTTTTCCGCCTTATCGATCCGCAACCCGATCCCGGCGATCATGCTGTTCGTCCTGCTCACGCTGGCAGGGCTGCTGGCCTTCAAGGCCAACAAGGTCCAGGATTTCCCGGACATTGAACTGCCCATCGTGACCGTCGCCGCCACCCTGGAAGGCGCCGCGCCGGCCCAGCTGGAAACCGAGGTGGCGCGCAAGATCGAGGACTCGGTCGCCACCCTGCAGGGCGTCAAGAACATCTATACGACGGTGCTCGACGGCGTGGCCACGATTACCGTCGAGTTCATCCTCGAGAAGGACCTGTCCGAGGCGGTCAATGACGTGCGCGACGCCGTGGCGCGGGTGCGCGCCGACCTGCCGCCCGAGATGCGCGAGCCGAGCGTGACCAAGGCGGCCACCGCCGGGCGCGTGGTGGCCACCTTCACCGCCGAGCCGAGCAAGACGGCCGGCAGCGCCATGGATGCCCAGCAGCTGAGCTGGTTCGTCGACAACGACGTCGCCAAGCGCCTGCTGAGCGTGCCGGGCCTGGGCTCGGTCAAGCGTGTCGGCGGCGTCAGCCGCGAAGTCCAGGTGATCCTGGACGATGCGCGCATGGCGGCGCTGCAGGTATCGGCGCTGGACGTCTCGCGCCAGCTGCGCAACGTGCAGCGCGAAAGCCCGGGCGGCCGCGGCGACGTGAACGGCGCCGAGCAGTCGGTGCGCACCATCGCCACCGTGCAATCGGCCCAGGAACTGGCGCAACTGGACATCCCGCTGTCGGACGGGCGCCATGTGCGCCTCGGCCAGATCGCCACCGTCCTTGATACTGTCGCCGAACCGCGCGCGGTCGCCCTGCAGGATGGGCGCCGGGTGGTCGGCTTCGAAATCTTCCGCACCCGCGGCGCGGGCGAGGTCGAGGTCGCCGAGGGCGCGCGCGCCGCCGTGGCCGAGCTGCAGAAGGAGCACCCGAACGTCGTGCTGCGCGAAGTGATCGACAACTCGGCCCCGGTCGAGGAAAACTTCGACGCCTCGATGGAAATGCTGTACGAGGGCGCGGTGCTGGCGGTGCTGGTGGTGTGGTGGTTCCTGCGCGACTGGCGCGCCACCCTGGTGGCCGCGGCCGCGCTGCCGCTGTCGGTGATCCCGGCCTTCCTGGGCCAGTACCTGTTCGGCTACACGCTCAACATGGTGACCCTGCTGTCGCTGGCGCTGGTCATCGGCGTGCTGGTCGACGATGCGATCGTCGAAATCGAAAACATCTCGCGCCACCTACGCATGGGCAAGACCCCGATGCAGGCGGCGCTGGAAGCGGCCGACGAGATCGGGATGGCGGTGATCGCCACCACCTTCGCCCTGGTCGCCGTGTTCCTGCCGACCGCGTTCATGGGTGGCATCCCGGGCAAGTTCTTCAAGCAGTTCGGCTGGACCGCGGTGATCGCCATCCTCGCGTCGCTGATGGTGGCGCGCCTGCTCACGCCGATGATGGCGGCCTACCTCCTCAAGCCGTCCAGGCACCACGGCGAAGAGAAGGACGGCCGACTGATGCGCCGTTACATGACGGCGATGCAGTGGTGCCTGCGCCACCGCATGGTGACCGCGATCGTTTCCGCCCTGTTCTTCATCGGCTCGATCGCCCTGGTGCCGCTGCTGCCGACCGGCTTCGTGCCGCCGGCCGACCGCTCGCAGACCCTGATCACGGTCGAACTGCCGCCCGGCTCGACGCTCGCCGAGACCTACGCGGTGGCCGAGCAGGCGCGCCTGGCGGCGATGCAGGTGGCGGGCGTGAAAGGCATCTTCAGCTCGATCGGCGGCGGCTCCAGCGGCGATGCCTTCGCGCCCGGGGCGGCGGCCGAGGCGCGCCGGGCGGTGCTGACCGTGACCACGGCCGACCGCGACGAGCGCGACGTCGGCCTGTCGAGCATCGAACGCGCCCTGCGCGAAAAGATGTCGCTGATTCCGGGCGCGCGCTTCAACGTCGGCGCCAACGACACCGGCACCAAGATGCAGCTGGTGTTGCGCAGCGAAGATCCGGACGCCCTCACCGCCACCGCGCGCCAAGCCGAACGCGAGCTGCGCACGCTGCAGAACATCGGCAACGTCAGCTCCAGCGCGTCGCTGGTGCGCCCGGAGATCATCGTGCGTCCCGACTTCGCGCGCGCGGCCGACCTGGGCGTGACCGCCGCCGCCATCGGCGAAACGGTGCGCGTGGCCACCGCCGGCGACTACGACATCTCGCTGGCCAAGATGAACCTGGCCGAACGCCAGGTGCCGATCCGGGTCAAGCTGCCGGATGCGGTGCGCGCCGACCTCGATGCCCTGGGCCGCCTGACGGTGCCGGGCGCGCAAGGCCCGGTGATGCTGGCGAATGTCGCGACCATCACGATGGAAAGCGGCCCGGCCCAGATCGACCGCCTGAACCGCACCCGCAACGTCACGCTCGAGGTCGAGCTGCAGGGCCGCTCGCTGGGCGATGTCAACAAGGAGGCGCGCGCCCTGCCGGTGTTCCAGAAGCTGCCGCCCAGCGTGCAGATCGCGGAATTGGGCGACGCCCAGGAAATGCAGGCGCTGTTCGCCAGCTTCGGCGTGGCGATGCTGATCGGCGTGCTGTGCATCTATGGCGTGCTGGTGCTGCTGTTTAACGACTTCATGCAGCCGGTGACCATCCTGGCCGCGCTGCCGCTGTCGATCGGCGGCGCCTTCGTGGCCCTGCTCCTGACGCAGAGCGCACTGTCGATGCCGACCATGATCGGCCTGATCATGCTGATGGGGATCGTGACCAAGAACTCGATCCTGCTGGTGGACTACGCGATCCTGGCGCGCGAGGCCGGCATGAACCGCTTCGACGCCCTGGTCGACGCCTGCCACAAGCGCAGTCGCCCGATCGTGATGACCACCATCGCCATGGGCGCCGGCATGATGCCGCTGGCGCTCGGCCTGTCGGGCGACCCGAGCTTCCGCGCGCCGATGGCGATTGCCGTGATCGGCGGCCTGATCACCTCGACGCTGCTGAGCCTGTTGGTGGTGCCGGCGGTGTTCACCTATGTCGACGACTTCGAGCACTTCATGAAGCGCACGGGGCGCCGGCTGCGCGGCAAGCCGGTGCAGGCGCCGGTGAAGGAGCCGGCGTCGGATGCGGTGAAGTAGACCTGCCCAGGTTCGTAGGGTGGGCGGCTCGACCCGGCATGGCGGGCAGCCCACGGCGTGAACGCCGCCCGCGCGTTCAACCCAGGGCGGCACAGCAATGCGCCTCCCGCGCACCCTACGCAAGCTTCATGATGGCGTGCCGTATCCCGGCCGTGGGATTGTGAGCAATTTGGCGATGGCCGCCCGTGTATCCTTGCCGGTCATATCGACACCCCGGAAGTTCCGCGAACATGAATTCCCTCCTCAGGCAAGCCTGCGTGCTTGCCGCATGCCTGGCACTCTCCTTCCCTGCCGCTGCCGCTGACGCTCCCGTTGACAGCGAGATCCCCCTGCACGCCGATCGCTTCGTGCGTGCCCTGCAACAGCAGCGCTTCGACGCCGCCGCGGCCATGTTCGCGACTGGCGAACGAGATGCCCCGGCGGCGACCGCCGCACAGCTGAAGCGGACAGCGACGCGCATCGGCGGCTACGCGACGATGCGCAATGTGCTGTCGCTGCCGAGCGGGAGCACGCTCAAATACACGATTCCCTCGGGTGCTGCGCTCGCGCCACGGCCGCCCAGGTATCACCAGGTGGCGTACATGGCCACCGCGGCGGACGGCCAGCCGGTGTTCTACGTCCTGGCCCTTGGCGCAGGGGCGCCGGCGCCAGGCGTGCTGTGGTTCGAGGTCCATCTTCCGACACCCGACCCCGCCGCCAGGAAACGCGCCGAACAGGCCCTCGGCGACATCATGTAGGCAATAGCGGGAAAGAAGCGGGAAAGAAGCGGAAAAAAAGGCAAAAATAAACCCGGCCAGGCCGAAGCCTGCCGGGTTGCTGACTAAATGGCTAAGGCCGATCAGTCGCGGTAGTAGCGGTACTCTTTGCGCTCGGTGGTGTTCGAGCCGCCCAGCAGCTTGGCCAGCAGGAAGCCGACGCCGGCTGCGACCAGCAGGGCCGTGCCCGGGTTGGTCTTCACGTACTCGGTGCTCTTGACCGAGTAGTTCTGGTAGGTCTCGCCCAGTTGGCCCTTGCGCTGGCCCAGGCTTTCCGATGCGCCGCTCAGCATGCCGCTCAGGCGGTCGACGCCGGCGTGTGCGGTGTTGACCAGGCGGTCGACCAGCGGTTGCGCACCTTGTGCGAGCTGGTCGATTTTTTCATGTGCCTTGTCCGGCGACATGTTGGCCATGGCGCCCTTGATGCCGCCCTGCGACTGCGACTGGTCGCCGCCCGAGGACGACGAACCCGAGGACTGTGCACTGGCGCCACCCATGCTGCCGCTGCTGCTGGCGGTGGTGCCGAGGCTGCTGCCCGTGGTGCTGCCGCTGGTGCCCAGCGCGCTGTTGCCGCCGGTCGAGCTGCCCAGGCTGCCGCTGCTGCCGGCTGCGCTCGAACCCGTCGAGCCGCTCTGCAGGCTGCCGGTGCTGGAGCTGGTGCCCAGGTTGCCCGAGCTCTGCGAACCGCTTTGCAGGCTGCCTGCGTTGCTGGTGCCGCCGATGGAGCCGCTGCTGCCGCTGGTGGCAGGCTTGGCGCTGCTTGGCGAGGCGTTGGTGCTGCCGAGGCTGCCCGACGAACCGCTCTGGCTGCTGCTCGATGCGCTGCTGCCCTGGTTCAGACCGGAATTCTGGCTTTTACCAATGCTCGAACCTGCAACCTCGCGGCTTGCGTCGCTGCCTTTTCCCTCGGTAGATTTCTGATTATCCATGATGTATCCCTCGTAAAAATGTAGACCAACGCGATTAGACCGATACCCGACTCTCACCACATTTTTCCTCGATTCCGCCCCAAACGGAGCGAGGGACGAGGATTGCCTGCGCTATCTCAAGGTCGAACTTTATTTCTTGCTCAAGGTCACATTCCTGTCGGCGAGACCCAGAGCCAGCACAAAGTTCCACCGTTAGCGCAGACGCGATCGTCGTCGCTTCGTGGGCGGTCGCCTGTGGCGGTCCGAAAGTGCGCGCAGTATCGGACACTGCGTCGCGATACAAAAAATACAATATCCGGGCACCTGGGACCGTGCGTTGCCTAACAGAGCTGTGCCATCCATCTTTTGCAAGCCGACACCGTGCTCGCTTCACCGACCCGCGTCATGGTGTGGATCGTCATGCCCGCTCACCGGCGAGCCGTGGCTCCGGAGGACGCCATGCTTGTACGAGCCGGCCGTGAAAGCGCCCCGATGCCTTGGTTGACAGAAGGACCAAGCTGCCTCAAAATTTTCAGAATGCACATCCTCCGCACATCGCTGACCCTGACCCGCCTCGTCCTGGCGTGGTTCATGCTCACGTTCGGTGTCGCGGTGGCGGCGCCAGTGATCGCGCCACAGACGCTGGTGCTGCTTTGCTCCCACGAGGGCAGCAAAGCCGTCGTGCTGGATGCGGATGGCAAACTTGTCGCTGCAAAGGCGCCGAGTATCGATTGCCCGCTCTGTCTGCCGGCGACCGCACCGCCGCCGGCCTCCACCATCCACCTGCCCGCTCCGACCCATGCGGTCGCGCGCCCTGATGGCGTCATGGCGGCGCATATCTCGGCGCTGATCGGCGCGCCCCTGCCCGCCCGCGGGCCACCGCCCCACGCTTGAGCTTCTCCCAGGCGAAGCTTTCCGTCCTGCGCTGGAACCGCCCCCTTGCCTGTTGGTAGAGGGTTGCCGGCCGCGCGATTAAAAGTTTCTCCTGCGCATCGCCTCGATGTTCCAGGCCGCGTGCATGCACGCACCTGGTTACGAGGCGCCCGCATCTCGACCGGATAATTCATATGCAATGTTTCTTCCCGGGCCGCCAGCTTGTACTGGCCGGCCTGCTCGTGCGCACGCTCATGCCAGGCGCGTGCGAGCGTCTTCGGCTTCACACCATGCCCGCCCGTCGGTCCGACCGCACTGGCCACCCCGGGATGCTCCCGAACCGACCGGCCTTGGGCCAGGGCCTCCAATGAGGCCCGGATCGACGGGAAGACCGCCTCCCGCTCCCTCGGGCGCCGCGCCAGCCACATCGACCCTGTACCGCCGGGTCTGGCGCTGGCATTTCTATGCAGGACTGCTCTGCCTGCCCTTTATCTTCCTGCTGGCACTGACCGGCGCGGTCTACCTGTTCAACAAGCAGATCGACGATGTCGTCCACGCGGACCTGCTGCTGCGCCCGCCGCCGTCCGCCGCCGTGACGGCCGCGCTGCCGGCGGGGCGGCTGCTCGATCGGGCCCTGCGCGCCGAACCCGGCGTCGCCCGCGCCCTGTATTGGCCGGCGGATGCCCGCCATACGGTGCAGGTAGACGTGCAAACGCGGGATGGCGCCGTGCGCCAGGTGTTCCTCGACCCGGCCAGCGGCGCGGTGCTTGGAAGCCTGGTCGAGGCCGAGTGCCTGATGCCTCTTGTGAAGCGCATCCATTCGCTCACCGTCGCCGGCAAGGTCGGCAACGCGCTGGTCGAGATCGTCGCCGGCTGGGTCATCGTGCTGGTGCTGAGCGGGACCTGGCTGTGGTGGCCGCGCGGACGCAGCTCCGGCGTGTTGCGCATCCGCCCGCAGGCCAGCGGCCGGCTCTGGTGGCGTGACCTGCACGCCGTCACCGGCGCCTTGGCCGCCGTGGTGATCCTGTTCCTTGCCCTGACCGGCATGCCGTGGTCGCTGGTCTGGGGTTCCCAGGTCAACAGCTGGCTGACGGCAAATGGCCTTGGCACGCCGGTCGGCGTCTGGTTCGGCGCGCCGCGTTCGACCGTGCCGATGGGCACGCTAGGCGAGGTGCCCTGGAGCCTGGAGCGGCAGGCGATGCCGGCCTCGACGCCACCGGCGGATATCCACCGCGGTCACGCGGCCCATGACATGCCGGCGCATGCCGGCCCTCCCCGGCCGGGAACGATCGGCATCGACCGCGCGGCCGCGGCCTTTGCCGCCGCCGGGCTGCGGGACGCTTACCGGCTGGTGCTGCCGGGCGGCCCCGAGGGCGTCTACAGCGCGATTCGTTTGCGCAGCGCCGACGCGGGGCTGCGCGTCATCCACCTCGACCAGTACAGCGGCAAGCTGCTGCAGGACATCGGGCCGCGGGACGTGGGCGCAGTGGCCAGGATCACCGACTGGGGCATCGGCGTGCACCAGGGCCTCGAGTACGGACTGCCGAACCAGTTGCTGATGCTGGCCGGCTGCCTGGCCCTGATGCTGCTGTGCGTCAGCAGCGTGGCGATGTGGTGGAAGCGCCGGCCCGCCGGCCGCCTGGGAGCGCCGGCACGCAAGGATGGCGACCGCCTCGCCCTCGGCGTGATCGCCATCGCAGCCTGCCTGGGCCTGGTGTTCCCGCTGCTGGGCGCCTCGATGCTGGCGGCCGCCTTGTTCGACGCGGCCTGGAGCCGCTGGCGCGCGCCGCCCGCGTTACCACACGCATCCTGAATACGGCATCCAGACGATTCATTTATCCATACAACGAGTACATCATGAACAACGCACTTCGCCTCAGCCTCATCCCCGCGCTCCTCGGCCTGCATGTCGCGGCCTTCGCCCAGCAAGAACCCGACTCCTTGCCCGCGGTGGTGGTCACCGGCCAGGCGCCGGACCAATCGAAGAAGGAACTCGCGGCCGAGCAGGCGCGCACGCCCGGCGCCGTCACCGTACTGGAGCGCGACCAGCTTCTGCAGCGCAACGTCGCCAACACCGCGGACATGCTGCGTTTCGTCCCCGGCGTGTGGGCGGCCAGCAGCTCCGGCAGCGACGCCAGCTTCCTGTCGATCCGCGGCTCCAACCTGGACGCGGTAGACTACGACAACAGCGGCGTCAAGCTGATGCAGGACGGGCTGCCGGTGACGGCCGCCGACGGCAACAACCACAACCGCTTCGTCGATCCGCTCGGCGCCAGCCACATCGTGGTCGCGCGCGGCGCCAATGCGCTGGCCTATGGCGCCAGCACCCTGGGCGGCGCCATCGATTACATCTCGCGCACCGGCCTCGATTCGCCCGCGTTCGAGCTGTTCCTCAACGGCGGCAGCCACGGCCAGCGCCAGGGGCGCGTCACGGCGGCCGGCGCTTCCGGCGAGTTCGACGGCCTGCTGTCGCTCGAAGCCAAGGAGCGCGACGGCTATCGCGCGCATAACCGCCAGCAGCGCCGCGCGCTCAACGCCAATGCCGGCTGGAAGCTGAGCGGCACCGTGCGCACGCGCCCTACCTCGACTACGTCAGGAACGACGAAGAACTGCCCGGTGTCCTCACCCGCGAACAGTGGCGGCGCAATCCGCGCCAGGCGCAAGCGGCGGCCGCGGCCGGCCACTACCAGTGGAACGTCGACACCGCGCGCCTCGCCAACAAGACCACCTGGGACATCGATGCCGCCAGCCGCCTGAGCGTCGGCTTCTCGTACGAGACCCAGCAGCTCTACCACCCGATCGTGCAAAGCCCCTTCTTCAGCCTCCTGATCGACACCGAGCAGCGCAATTCCGGCCTCTCGCTGCGCTACCAGCTGCGGCGCGGCGCGCACGAGCTGCTGGCGGGCCTGAATCATGGTCGTACCGAGGTCGAGGGCGGCAACTACGGCAACGACGGCGGACGCCGCACCGCGCTGGCCACGCGCGTGGACAATGACGCCCGCGCCACCGAAGCCTTCCTGATGGACCGCTGGCAGTTCGCGCCGCGCTGGAGCGCGGTCTACGGCGCGCAGGCCGTCTCCGCGCGCCGGGAAATCCGCAACCTGGCGGTCGCCACCGGCGCGCTGCGCAATCCGAAGGCCAGCTTCGACAGCATCAATCCACGCGCCGGCCTGATTTACCAGCTGGCGCCGGAGACCCAGCTGTTCGCCAACCTCAGCCGCCTGTACGAGGCGCCGACGACTTACCAGATGGACGACCAGGAGAGCGGCAACGACCAGACCCTGGACGCGATGAAGGGCACCTCCCTCGAGATCGGCTCGCGCGGCCGGCAGGCGATCGGGCGCGGCCACTGGCACTGGGAGGCGGCGCTCTACTACGCCCGCATCCGCGACGAGATCCTGTCGGTGGACGACCCGGGCGCGCCCGGCACCGCCCTGTCCTCGAACATCGACAAGACCATCCACGCCGGCCTCGAGGCGCTGGTCGGCGCCAGCTTCCCGCTGGACCAGGCCGGCGCGCACCGGATCGAGCCGCTGCTCAACCTGACCTTGAACCGCTTCTCATTCGACGGCGACAAGCGCTGGGGCGACAATCGCCTGCCGGCGGCGCCGCGTTACGCCCTGCGCGCCGAGGCGCTGTACCGCAACGCCAATGGCGCTTTCGCCGGCCCGACCATCGACCTGGTCGGCAAGCGTTACGCCGACTTCGCCAACCGCTACGACATCGCCTCCCATACCCTGTGGGGGCTGCGCGCCGGCTACGCGACGCGCAACTGGGAAGTCTATGCGGAGCTGCGCAATGCCGGCGACAAGGACTTCATCGCGCGCCACAGCGTTACCTCGACTTCGGCACCTGGCGCCGCCATCCTCTCGCCGGGCGAGCCGCGCTCGATGTACTTTGGTGCCCGTATGCGCTATTAGCAGCATGCATCAAGTGGATTTTTCGCCACGCCTGTCCCCCGTCATGCGGGGGCGGGTGTGCACGACGCAGCTGCAACCGGCGCCGATGTCGACATGCCGCGGCCACGCGCACGCTCCCCGACCGCGAACACGAAAAAAAAGGCTTACATGCCGAAACATGTAAACCTTTGATCTTGCTACTGAATTCTTGGTGCCGCTGACCGGAATCGAACTGGTGACCTTCGCATTACGAATGCGCTGCTCTACCGACTGAGCTACAGCGGCTCTACGCGGGCAAACCCGACGAAGAGCCGTATTCTAGCAAACAACGTCGACAAGGTGCTAGTCCGACTCGGCACTCAGCCATAAATTACAAAAAAAATCACGCCGCGTGGTAGCTGGTCACCAGTTCGACCTCGCTCTTCGAGCCCAGGAACACCGGCACGCGCTGGTGCAGCTTGGTCGGCTGGATGTCCATGATGCGCCCACGGCCATCGGTGGCGGCGCCGCCGGCCTGCTCGACGATCATGGCCATCGGATTGGCTTCGTACATCAGGCGCAGCTTGCCCGGCGAGCCCGGATCGCGCATGTCGGCCGGGTACATGAAGATGCCGCCGCGGTTCAGGATACGGTGCACATCGGCCACCATCGAGGCGATCCAGCGCATGTTGAAGTCCTTGCCGCGCGGGCCGGTGCTGCCCGCCAGTATTTCGTCGACATAGCGCTGCACCGGCGGATGCCAGTGACGCTTGTTCGACATGTTGATCGCGAATTCCTGGGTAGCCTCCGGGATCTGCATGTCGCTCTGGGTCAGCACCCACGAACCCATTTCGCGGTCGAGGGTGAAGCAATGCACGCCGTTGCCGGTGGTAAGGACCAGCATGGTCTGCGGGCCGTAGACGGCATAGCCGGCCGCCACCTGCTGGGTGCCCGGCTGCAGGAAGTCCTGCTCGGTCGGATCCTTCATGCCCTCCGGCGCCTTCAGCACCGAGAAGATGGTGCCGATCGAGACGTTGACATCGATGTTGGACGAGCCGTCGAGCGGGTCGTACATCAGCAGGAACTCGCCCTTCGGATAGCGGCTCGGGATCTGGCGGATGGTTTCCATCTCTTCCGAGGCCATCGCCGCCAGGTGGCCGCCCCATTCGTTCGCTTCCAGCAGGATCTCGTTCGAAATCACGTCGAGCTTCTTCTGGACTTCGCCCTGGATGTTTTCGGTATCGGCGCTGCCCAGCACTTCGCCGAGCGCCCCCTTGCTGACCGAATAGCTGATGCGCTTGCAGGCGCGCGCCACGACCTCGATCAGGAGGCGCAGTTCGGCATTGATGGTCTGGTGGAGACGCTGTTCCTCGACCAGGTACTGCGTAAGACTGACGCGTTTCATGAACTTCCTTTGGTTTGGGTTTGAATTTATTCGCAGGGTGGGCGGCTTGTCCGCCCACACGTTCGAACCGTGTGTGAAAACACACGCCGCATCCATTCATGCGGGAGCTGAACGCGCGGGCGGGAGACCCGCCCACCCTACCGTATTAGTTGGCGAGGGCCTTGGTCACGATCTCGCGCACGTCGTTCGACAGCCGCTGCTGCCCCGCCACCTGCTGCAGCGCGGTCTTCATGTGCTGCTGCAGTTCCGGCGTGTAGCGGCGCCAGCGGTCCATGGCGCGCGCCAGGCGGGCCGCGACCTGCGGGTTGAGGGCGTCGAGCAGGGTCACGTGCTCGGCCCAGAACAGGTAGCCGCTGCCGTTCGGCGCATGGAACTCGACCGGGTTGTTCATGCAGTAGTTGGCGATCAGGCTGCGCGCCCGGTTCGGGTTGCGCAGGTTGAAGGCCGGGTGGCGCATCAGCTCGCGGATCTTGGCGATGTCGGTGGTCGGCGCCGAGGCCTGCATCGCGAACCACTTGTCGACCACCAGCGCTTCGCCCTGGAACTCGTCGTAGAAGCGGGCCAGCTCGGCTTCGGCCTCGGGTGCCCGGGCGTGGATCAGGGCGCTCAGGCTTGCTGCGCGGTCGGTCATGTTGTCGGCTTCCTGGCACTGGCGCAGCGCCAGCGCGATGGTCTCGGCGTCCGGGGCCGCGTTCAGGTAGGACAGCGCCAGGTTCTTGAGGGCGCGACGGCCGCTTGACGCGGCGTCCGGGCTGTACGGGCCCGGGGTCCGGTTGGCCTCGTACTGGGCCAGCAGCTCATCGCGCAGGCGCGCTCCGATGTTGGCGCGCATGAACTGGCGCGCCATGTGCACGGCCAGCGGATCGACGGTGTCGAGCTGTTCGGCGATCATGGTTTCGGACGGCAGCAGCAGGGCCTGCTCGCGGAAGGCCGGGTCGAGCGATGCATCGACCAGCATGCGCCGCATCGCCTCGATGAAGGTGTCGTCCAGGCTCAGCCGGTTGGACGACGGCGCCTCGCCGGTCAGCTTGAGCAGGCGGCCCATTGCCAGGCGCTGCCCCGCTTCCCAGCGGTTGACCGGGTCGCTGTCGTGCTTGAACAGGTGCAGCAAGTCGCTGTCGCTATAGCCGTGCCGCAAGATCACGGGCGCCGAGAAGTCGCGCAGGACGGACGGCACCGGCTGCTCCGTCACATTGCTGAAGACGAAGGTCTGCTGGTCTTCCTTCAGCTCGAGCACGGCGGTGCTGCCCATGTCCTTGCCGTCCACGGTCAGCGGCATGTCGCGGCCCTCGCAGTCGAGCAGGCCGACCGCCACCGGGATGTGGAAGGGGCGCTTCTGCGGCTGGCCCGGGGTCGGCGGGCAGGACTGGAACAGGGTCAGCGCATAGGTCTGGGCCGCCTCGTCGTAGCGGGTCTCGAAACGCAGTTCCGGGGTGCCGGCCTGGTCGTACCAGCGCTCGAACTGGCGCAGGTCGCGGCCATTGGCGTCGGCCATCGCCAGGCGGAAGTCGTCGCAGGTGACGGCCTGGCCGTCGTGGCGCTCGAAGTACAGGTCCATGCCCTTGCGGAAGCCGTCGCGCCCCAGCAGGGTCTGGTACATGCGCACCACTTCGGCGCCCTTTTCGTACACCGTGACGGTATAGAAATTATTGATCTCCACGAAGGAGTCCGGGCGCACCGGGTGCGCCATCGGGCCGGCATCTTCGGGGAACTGGGCCTGGCGCAGGGTGCGTACCTGGTCGATGCGGGTGACGGCGCGGCCGCTGTCGGTGCCGATCATGTCGGCGGTGAATTCCTGGTCGCGGAACACCGTCAGGCCTTCCTTGAGCGACAGCTGGAACCAGTCGCGGCAGGTGACGCGGTTGCCGGTCCAGTTGTGGAAGTACTCGTGCGCCACCACCGCCTCGATGCCCTGGAAGTCGATGTCGGTCGCCACCCGCGGATTGGCCAGCACGAACTTGGTGTTGAAGATGTTCAGGCCCTTGTTTTCCATCGCGCCCATGTTGAAGTCGCTAGTCGCGACGATCATGAAGCGGTCGAGGTCGAGTTCCAGGCCGTAGCGTTCCTCGTCCCAGCGGATGCTGTGCTTGAGCGACTGCATGGCGTAGTCGGTCTTGTCGAGGTTGCCCTCTTCCACCCATACCTGCAGCAGCGCGTCGCGGCCGTCCGCCAGGCGGAAGCGCTCTTCCTGGCAGACCAAGCGCGCGGCGACCAGCGCGAACAGGTAGGACGGCTTCTTGAACGGATCTTCCCACTTGGCGTAGTGGCGGCCGTCACCCAGGTCGCCCTCTTCCAGCAGATTGCCGTTGGACAACAGCACCGGATAGCGCTCCTTGTCGGCACGCAGCATCACGGTGTATTTCGCCATCACATCCGGACGGTCCGGGAAATAAGTGATGCGGCGGAAGCCCTCGGCTTCGCACTGCGTGAAGAAGTTGCCGTTCGAAGTGTACAGGCCGCTCAGCGTCGTATTCTGCTCCGGCACGCAGACGGTCTCGATCTCGAGCGTGGCTTCTTCCGGCGCATTCGGGATGGTAAGGACATTGTTGCCGATGATATATTCGCCACTCTGCAGTGTGCGGCCGTTCATGCGCAGCGCCACCAGCTCGATGTCCTCGCCGTGCAGCTCGATCGTGCGCTGGTGGGGGCAATCCTGGTTGCGCCGCACCGTCATGCGGTTGGCCACGACCGTGCGGGCGGGATCGAGGTCGAAGCCGAGTTCCACGGTATCCACCACATAGCTCGGGGGGGTGTAGTCACTCCGGTAAATCGTCTGGGGCGTATCGGTGCGCATAGGGAGTCCGAAAAGACAGTGGGTTGAAGTGTTTATTTTACCAACAAGATTTTCCGGTGCCTGCTACGTTTCCGTATGTATCAGAATGTGGAAGCAGTAAGCACGTGTAAATAATTTTCGCAAGTTTATGAACAGGCAGTAATGTAAACGATCGGAAAAGTACGTCCAGACCAGGGAGAAAGCAATGAAACGCCTGATGATCGCCGCCGGAGCGGTGTTCGCAATGCTGCTGACGGGATGCGCCACCACGATCCGCAGCGATGTCACCACCTTCCACCAGTGGCCGGCGCAGATCGAGGACAAGAGCTACGTGTTCGAAGCGCCGCCGGCGCACGACGACACGCTGGAATACCGCGCCTACCAGGACCTGGTGCGCGGCCAGCTGGCGCGCCTGGGCTTTCGCGATGCCGGGGGCGGCAAGCCTGCCCTGACGGTATCGATGCGCTTTACCACCACCGACGTGCCGGTGCGCGTGATCGAGCCGATCTCGCCGTTCTACCAGCCGATGTGGGGCCCGATGGCGCCGCGCTTCGCCTACCGCGGTTTCCGCCGCCCGTACTGGGGCGGCTGGTACAGCCCGTTCTACGATCCGTTCTGGAGCCCGGCCTACCAGGTCTCGATCGAGCACCAGTACCGCCGCGAACTGCAGATCGGGATCAAGTCGGCGGCCGACGGCAAGCGCCTGTTCGAGGCGACCGTGCACAATACCAGCCGCCGGCTGTCGACCCCGGCCGTGATGCCGGCGCTGGTACAGAGCGCCTTCGAAGGCTTCCCGGGGCCGTCGGGCGTGGCGCGCAGGGTGGAGCTGAAGCAGCAGAACGGCTGATCTGTCCGCCCTAAGGCGTGAAGTACGCCTCCGAACCGAAGGTCAGCGCCACGATCACGGCCAGCGCCAGGGCCAGTACGATCAGCAGGCGCCCGAACTTCGGCGCGCCGTCGTCACCGTCGTCGTTCCTGGTGTCCCTCATGGCAGCAGCACCGTCGAGCCGGTGGTGCGGCGCCCTTCCAGCGCGCGGTGCGCCTCGGCGGCGTCCGCCAGCGCGAAGCGCTGCTTGACCTCGATCTTCAGCTGGCCGCTCTCCACCATGGCAAACAGGTCCGCCGCCATGGCTTCCAGCTCGGGACGGGTGCCGGCATACGCGAACAGCGTCGGCCGCGTGATGTACAAGGAGCCGCGCGCGGCCAGTTCGCTCAGCGAGAAGGGCGGCACCGCGCCGGAGGCGTTGCCGAAACTGACCATCAGGCCGCGCGGCTGCAGGCAGTCGAGCGAGCGGACGAAGGTGTCCTTGCCGACCGAGTCGTAGACCACCGGCACCCTGGCGCCGCCCGTGATCTCCAGCACCCGCTGCACCACGTCTTCCGTGTTGTAGTTGATGACATGGGCCGCGCCATGGGCGCGCGCCAGCGCCGCCTTTTCTTCCGACCCCACCGTGCCGATCAGGTGCACGCCCAGGGCTTTCGCCCACTGGCAGGCGATCAGGCCGACCCCGCCGGCCGCGGCGTGGAACAGGATGGTCTGGCCCGGCTGCAAGCGATAGGTCTGGCGGAACAGGTACTGCACCGTCAGGCCCTGCAGCATCATGGCGGCCCCCAGCTCGAACGAGATCGACTCCGGCAGCTGCACCAGTTGATCGGCCGGCATCACGCGTACCTGGCTGTAGGCGCCCAGCGGACCGCCGGCGTAGGCGACCCGGTCGCCCGGCGCCACGTGCGTCACGCCCTCGCCCACCGCCTCGACCACCCCGGCCCCTTCCTGGCCCAGTCCGGCAGGCAGCGCCATCTGGTACAGGCCGCTGCGGTAATAGGTATCGATGTAGTTCAGCCCGATGGCGTGGTGGCGTACGCGCGCCTCGCCCGGCCCCGGCTCGCCGACCTCGACGTCCACGAACTCGAGCACCTCGGGGCCGCCGAGGGCGGCAATACGGATGGCTCTGGTCTGCATCGGCTTGCTCCTCAGCCCTGCGCGCCGGCCGCCGTCGCCGACTGCATCAGTTGCGACAGCACCAGGCGCGCGGTCGAGACATTGGTCGCGCAGGCGATGTCGTGCACGTCGCAGGCGCGCACCAGGGCGTTGATGTCGGGTTCGTGCGGCTGCGGCGTCATCGGGTCGCGCAGGAAGATCACGCAGTCGATCTCGCCGTCGACCAGCAGGGCGCCGATCTGCAGGTCGCCGCCGACCGGACCCGAGTGCTTGCGCGCGACCGCGAGCCCCAGCTCGTTGGCCAGGCGCCCACCGGTGGTGCCGGTGGCCGACAGCGTGCAGCCCTTGAGGAAATCAAGGTACTCGCCGGCGAGGGTGATCATGTCGTCTTTCTTCTTGTCGTGCGCGATGAGCGCAATCCGTGCTTGTCGTTTAGGTGGCGTCATTTTTTAAGCGAGAGAGCGTAAATCCCCACAAGTACGAGACCGGTGCCGGCAAGCTGCACCCCGGTGACCGGCTCGCCCAGGATCAGGGCGCCGAGGAACAGCGTCGACACCGGCCCGATCATCCCGGCCTGCGAGGCGGTCGCGGCGCCGATGCGTTGTACCGCGGCCATGGTCATGAACACAGGAAAGATAGTACAGAATACCCCATTCACGAGCGAGAGCCAGTAAACCCCGGCCGGCTGCACCAGCATGCTCGCCGGGCGCAGCACGAAGAACTGGGCGATGCAGGCGGCGCTCGAGACGCACATGGCGTAGGCCACCAGCCGCAGCGAGCCGATGCGCCTGACCATCTCGCCGGTGCCGAGCAGGTAGACGGCATAGGACATCGCCGAACCCAGTACCAGCAGGGAGCCGACCACTGTGCTCCCCTTCGTACTGCCGGAACCGCCTCCCAGGTCGTGCACGAAGACCAGCACGATGCCGCAATAGGCCAGCGCCAGCGCCGCCCATTCCAGGGGCCGGACGCGGCGCTTGAAGATCATCACGTTGGCGAGCAGCACGAAGGTCGGCGTCAGGAACAGGATCAGGCGTTCGAGCCCGACCGAGATGTGTTGCAGGCCGAGGAAGTCGAGGTAGCTCGACAGGTAGTAGCCGAGCAGGCCCAGCACGACGATGCGCCAGCTGTCGGTGCCCGATAGCGGCGGCTGGGTGCGCATCTTCCAGAGCGCGACGGCGGCAAACACCGGAAGCGAGAACAGCATTCTGAACGCGATCAAGGTTACTGCGTCGATGTGGTAACGGTACAGCAGTTTGGCGACGATGGCCTTCGTGGAAAACAGGACGGCGCCGGCGACGGCGATCGACAGGCCGGCGACGACGGCCGCACGTGGTAAAGGAGCAGCAGGATTGGCGGAAATGCTTTGGTTCATCCGACGATTGTACGAGCGATCCGCCGAGTTCGCTGGAGCTGGGCCGATCGGCAGGCCAGAACGCGGCCGCTTCCGCGTTGTCGAATAGCCCACACCAACCACACCGAGGAGAGACCGAATGACGAACTCGTCAAACCATCGCCACAGGCGGCCCCTTGCGGGCGCAAGACTTGTGCAGACAAGCGTGCCGCCGACACGGGCCATGGGCCGCGGGAGCCCCCAATGAGCCTGTCCGGCATCGATGAACGTCCCGCCCGGCCGCTCGCGCTGGGCCTGGCCTGGATGGTGCTGCTGGCCCTGGCCTGCTGGGCCTGGTTTGCCTTCCTGGGCGCGACACTGACGCTTCCCGCACCCGGTGGCGCCAACTCCCTGCCCTTGCCGCGGCCGCTGCGGGCCGGCGAGGTACTGCTGCTGTTTGCGATGTGGACCGGCCTGTCGGTGGCCCTGATGCTGCCGGCCGCGGCGGGAGGCGTGTTCGTCTACCTGCGTCTCGCGCGCCGCCGCGCCGCGGTGAGATGGCCGCGCCTGGGCACCGCCCTGTTCGCGTTCGGCTGCCTGCTGGCCTGGACCGCCTTCGCGGCCCTGCTCACCCTGCTGCACTGGGGGCTGCACGACACCGGCATGCTCGACGAGGCGCTGGCGGCGCGCCATCCGGCCCTGGAACTGGCGCTGGTGGCGGCCGGCGCCTGGCAGTGGACCCCGGCCAAGCACGCCAGCCTGCAGCATTGCCGCGCTCCCCTGCCCGGCGTGCTGGTCGGCTGGCGCAGCGGCATCGCCGGCGCCCTGCGGCAGGGCGCCGGCCACGGGCGCATGTGCCTCGGATGCTATTGGCCGCTGGTGCTGCTCCTGCTGGGCGGGGGTCCCGGCAACCCGGTCTTCGTGGGCGCCGTCGCGCTGCTGGTCCTGGCCGAACTGCGGCTCGAGGAAGGCTCGCTGGTGGCCTGGGTGTCCGGGATGGGGATGGTCGTCGCCGGTACCTGGCTGTTGTTTCCATGACAGTTTGATCACCGCCTCCGGCGATTTTGCAAGGGGGGCCTATGCTAGAATATCGGCCACTCTTGCATACCGGAAGCTCGAACACTGCCAGCGCGATGCGCCCCAAGGTTTTCGGGCTTTTCTACCGTCTAAGGAATTCTGGAAATGGCTGGACACAGCAAATGGGCCAACATCAAGCATAAGAAGGCCGCCACCGACGCCAAGCGCGGCAAGATCTGGACGCGCCTGATCAAGGAGATCACCGTGGCCGCACGCATGGGCGGAAGCGACATCGCTTCCAACCCGCGCCTGCGCCTGGCGGTCGAAAAAGCGGCCGACGCCAATATGCCGAAGGATAACGTCAACCGCGCGATCCAGCGCGGCGCCGGCGAGCTCGAAGGCGTCAACTACGAAGAAATCCGCTACGAAGGCTACGGCATCGGCGGCGCGGCGATCATCGTCGACTGCCTGACCGACAACCGGGTGCGGACCGTGGCCGAAGTGCGCCACGCCTTCAACAAGTACGGCGGCAACATGGGCACCGAAGGCTCGGTGGCCTTCATGTTCAAGCACGTCGGCCAGTTCCAGTTCGCGCCGGGCGTGGACGAAGACAAGCTGATGGAGGCCGCGCTCGAAGCCGGCGCCGACGACGTGCTGGCCGACGACGAAGGCGGCTTCGAAGTGCTGTGCGACCCGTTCGCCTACGCCGGCGTGAAGGAAGCGCTGGAAAAGGCCGGTTTCAAGGCCGAGGTATCGGAAGTCATCATGAAGCCGGACAACGAGACCGTGCTGGTCGGCGAGGACGCCGCCAAGATGCAGAAGATCCTCGACGCGCTGGAAAACCTGGACGACGTCCAGGACGTCTACACCAACGCCATCATCGAAGAGTAAGTCGAAAGCCCCCCATGAAGATCCTCGTAGTCGGCTCCGGCGGCCGTGAACATGCCCTGTCCTGGAAACTGGCCCAGTCCGAACGCGTCCAGACCGTCTTCGTCGCCCCGGGCAACGGCGGCACCGCGCTCGACGCGCGCCTGGTCAACGTCGAGATCAGCGACCCGGCGGCGCTGGCCGACTTCGTCGTGGCCGAAGGCGTCGCCCTGACCCTGGTGGGCCCGGAAGCGCCGCTGGCGGCCGGCATCGTCAACCTGTTCCGCGCGCGCGGCCTGAAGATCTTCGGACCGACGAAAGAAGCGGCGCAGCTGGAAAGCTCGAAGGACTTCGCCAAGGCCTTCATGCAGCGCCACGGCATTCCGACCGCCAAGTACCAGAGCTTCTCGGATGCGGCCCAGGCGCACGCCTACGTGGACGCCAATGGCGCCCCGATCGTCATCAAGGCCGACGGCCTGGCCGCCGGCAAGGGCGTGGTGGTGGCGATGAGCCTCGACGAGGCGCATGCTGCCGTCGACCACATGCTGTCCGATAACGCCTTCGGCGACGCCGGCGCCGGCGCGCGCATCGTGATCGAAGAATTCCTGGCCGGCGAGGAAGCCAGTTTCATCGTCATGTGCGACGGCAAGAACGTGCTGGCGCTGGCGACCAGCCAGGACCACAAGCGCCTGAAGGATGCCGACGAAGGCCCGAACACCGGCGGCATGGGCGCCTACTCCCCCGCCCCGATCGTGACCCCGTCGATGCACGCGCGCGTGATGCGCGAGATCATCAACCCGACCATCCAGGGCATGGCCAAGGACGGCATCGTGTTCACCGGCTTCCTGTACGCCGGCCTGATGATCGACGCCGAAGGCAACCCGCGCACGCTGGAATTCAACTGCCGCATGGGCGACCCGGAAACCCAGCCGATCATGGCGCGCCTGAAGAGCGATTTCCTGCCGGTGCTCGACCACGCCTGCAACGGCACGCTCGATGCCGTCGAACTCGAATGGGACCGCCGCACCGCGGTAGGCGTGGTGATGGCAGCCGCCGGCTACCCGGACAGTCCGCGCAAGGGCGACGTCATCGACGGCATCCCGGCCGAGACGCCGGAATGCGTCAGCTTCCACGCCGGCACCCAGCTGGTGGGCGGCAGCCTGCAGACCAGTGGCGGACGCGTCCTGTGCGTGGTCGGCCTGGGCGACAGCGTCAAGATGGCGCAGAAGCAGGCCTACGAGACGGTGGAAAAAATCCACTTCAACGGCGCGCAGTACCGCCGCGACATCGGCTGGCGCGGCCTGAAGTAAGCGGCACCAGCACTCGCCACAATTATCAGTGCCGCGCCCTGGGCAGGTGTACAATCTGCCCATTTTTTCGGCCACTCACCCCACACGCATGACCATCCCCGACCCTTCCGCCATCAAAGCCTGGCTGCTCGAGCTCCAGTCCCGCATCGTGGCGGCGCTGGAAGTCGTCGACGGCAAACCCTTCCTGGCCGATAGCTGGGAGCGTCCGGAGGGCGGCGGCGGCATCTCGCGCCTGATCGAAGAAGGCAATGTGTTCGAGCGGGGCGGCTGCAATTTCTCGCACGTCACCGGCGCCAGCCTGCCGCCGTCGGCCATGGCCGCACGTCCGGAACTGGCCGGGCGGGCCTGGGAAGCGATGGGGGTGTCGCTGGTGCTGCACCCGCGTAACCCCTACGCGCCGACCGTGCACATGAATGTGCGCTTCTTCGAAGCCACGCTTGAAGGCAAGGACCCGGTCTGGTGGTTCGGCGGCGGCATGGACCTGACGCCCTACTACGGCAACCAGGATGATGCGCGCCACTTCCACCAGGTCTGCCACGACGCGCTGGCGCCCTACGGTGCAGACCTGCACCCGCGCTTCAAGAAGTGGTGCGACGAGTATTTTTACCTGAAGCACCGCAAGGAGCCGCGCGGCGTGGGCGGCATCTTCTTCGACGACTTCAACGAGACCGGCTTCGACGATGCCTTCGCCATGGTGCGCAAGGTGGGCGACGGCTTCCTCGACGCCTACCTGCCGATCGTGCAGGCGCGCAAGGACACGCCCTACGGCGAACGTGAACGCGATTTCCAGGCCTACCGCCGCGGGCGCTATGTCGAGTTCAACCTGGTGTGGGACCGCGGCACCCTGTTCGGCCTGCAGTCGGGCGGCCGCACCGAAGCGATCCTGATGTCGATGCCGCCGGTCGTGAAATGGCGCTACGACTGGCACCCGGAACCGGGCAGCCCGGAGGCCGCGCTGTACACCGACTTCCTCGTCCACCGGAACTGGCTGGAAGCGAGTCCCGGTTCGTGAGCCGCTGCGTTGCCTTGCTGGGTGGCAGCTTCGACCCGGTGCACCACGGCCACGTCGCGCTGGCCGCGCTGTTTGCCGAACTGCTGCACCCCGACCAGTTGCGCATCCTGCCTGCCCGGCCATGGCAGAAAAGCGGCCTGCAAGCCAGCGACGCCCAGCGCGTGGCGATGCTGGAACTGGCCTTCGCAGGCCAGGCTTTCGAGGTGAGCATCGATCTGCAGGAAATCGAGCGCGGCAGCGCCAGCTACACGGTCGAGACCCTGCGCGGCCTGCGCGCCGAGCTGGGCAATGCCGCCTCGATCGTGTTCCTGATGGGCGCCGACCAGTTGCAAAAGCTCGACACCTGGCGCGACTGGCGGGAATTGTTCGCGCTCGCAAACCTGGGCGTGGCTGCGCGCCCGGGCTATGCGCTGGACCAGGACCAGCTGCCGCCGGCGGTGGCTGCGGCACTCGCAGGGCGGCTGGCGATGCCCGCGGAAGTACGCGCGACGCCCCACGGCAAGGTCTGCCTTGCCCATACCCTGGCAGTAGATATTTCTGCCACACAAATTAGAAACGCCCTGCGTGCAGGAACGGAAATGGGCGCAGACGTAAGCGCGCTCCTTCCGCCGCAAGTGCTAGACTATATTCAACAACATAACTTATATAAAAGCTAATGGATATCAAGAAACTGCAAACCCTCGTCGTTGACGCTCTGGAAGACGTCAAGGGCCAGGACATCGTCCTGTTCGACACGACGCACCTGACCAGCCTGTTCGACCGCATCGCGGTCGTCTCGGGCACCTCGAACCGCCAGACCAAGGCGCTGGCCGCTTCGGTACGCGACAAGGTCAAGGCGGCAGGCGGCGATGTCATCGGCCTCGAAGGCGAAGACACCGGCGAATGGGTGCTGGTCGACCTGGGCGACATGATCGTCCACATCATGCAGCCGGCCATCCGCCAGTACTACCGCCTGGAAGAAATCTGGGGCGAGAAGCCGGTCAAGCTGGGCGCGGCCAAGCGCAAGTCGACGCCGGAAGCCGAGGCCGCCGAGCCGAAGACCAGGTCGAAGCACCTGGCCGCCACCCAGGACCAGCCGGAAGCCCAGCCGGTCAAGGAGCGCAAGCCGGCAGCGCGCAAGACCGCCGCCACCGCCACCAAGACCGCCGCCGCCAAGAAACCGGCCGCCAAGAAGGTCCCGACCGGCAAGACCGTGAAGGTCGCGCCGAGCAAGAGCGAAGTCGCGGCCGTCGAAGCCACCAAGGCCAAGCCGCCGAAGCGCACGCCGAAAGCGGCCGCGGGTGCTGCAAGCGCGGCGGATGCCGAGCCAGTGAAGAAAGTGATCCGCCGCGTCAAGAAGGCCGCCGAGTAAGCTTCTTATGCAGCTGATCATTGCCGCAGTCGGGCACAAGATGCCGGCCTGGATCGAATCCGGGTTCGGCGAGTACACGAAGCGCATGCCGCCCGAGCTGCGCATCGTGCTCAAGGAAATCAAGCCGGTCGAGCGCTCCGGCAGCAAGACCGCCGCCACCGCGATGGCGCTCGAGCGCGAGCGCATCGAGGCGGTGCTGCCGAAGGGCGTGCGCATCATCGCCCTGGACGAGCGCGGCAAGGACCTGACCAGCGTCGGGCTGTCGCAGATGCTGGAGCAATGGCAGCAGGACGGGCGCGACACCGCCTTCCTGATCGGCGGCGCCGACGGGCTCGATCCTGCACTCAAGGCGCGTGCCGAGGGCATGATCCGCATCTCCAGCATGACGCTGCCGCACGGAATCGTGCGTGTGATGCTGGCGGAACAGTTGTACCGTGCCTGGTCGATCACCCAGAACCATCCGTACCACCGCGTCTGAATGCCGCGCCACCGATGAAACCCACCGACAAGAAAATCTACCTCGCCTCGAAGAGCCCGCGCCGGCGCGAACTGCTGCGCCAGGTCGGCGTGGACTTCGAACTGCTGATGCTGCGCAGCGACCCATCGCGCGGCGTCGACGTCAGCGAAGACGTGCTGCCGGGCGAAGACCCGCACGCCTACGTGGCGCGCGTGGCGAAGGAAAAAGGCGCCTTCGCCTGGAACATGCTGCAGATGCGGCGCCAGCCGCTGCGCCCGATCCTCACCGCCGATACCACCGTCACCATCGACGGCGAGATCCTCGGCAAGCCGGCCGACAACAGCGAGGCCGTCGCCATGCTCGAGCGCCTGTCCGGGCGCACCCACCAGGTGCTGACCTCGGTGGCGATCCATGCCGAGCGCGTGGCCGAGCAGGTCACCCAGGTGTCCGAGGTGCGCTTCGCCAGGCTCACGCCGGCGCAGGTCCAGGCCTACTGCGCCACGCCGGAACCCTACGACAAGGCGGGCGGCTACGGCATCCAGGGCCTGGCCGCGCTGTTCGTCGAGCATATCGCGGGCAGCCATTCGGGGATCATGGGCTTGCCGCTGTTCGAGACGGCGCAACTTCTTCGCAAGGCTGGCTACAACATCTAAGCGCTGTTCGTAGGGTGGGCGGGTCTCCCGCCCGCGCGTTCAAATTACATATGAATTGACGCGCCGCAGCACCATTGGCGACGGTTGAACGCGCGGTCGGCGAAGCCGGCTACGCGCCCCGGCCCACCCTACGGAAAACCGGTCACCGGCCATCCGGGAATGATCCGCCCCGTGTATGATGTCGCTCTGAACAATATTGCACGGCCGGCCATGAACGAAGACATCCTCATCAACATCACCCCGCAGGAAACGCGTGTCGCGCTGATCCTCCAGGGCGCGGTGCAGGAACTGCACATCGAGCGCACCCTGACGCGCGGGTTGGCGGGGAACATCTACCTGGGCAAGGTGGTGCGGGTGCTGCCGGGCATGCAGTCGGCCTTCATCGACATCGGCCTGGAGCGCGCGGCCTTCCTGCACGTGGCCGACATCTGGGAGGCGCGCAGCCACGACGGCGGCAACGCCGCCTCGAGCCCGCCGACACCCATCGAGAAGCTGCTGTTCGACGGCCAGGTGCTGACCGTGCAAGTCATCAAGGACCCGATCGGCACCAAGGGCGCGCGCCTGTCGACCCAGATCTCGATTGCCGGCCGCATGCTGGTCTACCTGCCGCAGGATCATCACATCGGCATCTCGCAAAAGATCGAGAAGGAAGCCGACCGCGAGCACCTGCGCACCCGCCTGCAAAACCTGCTGCCCAAGGAAGAAAAGGGCGGCTACATCGTGCGCACCCAGGCCGAGGAAGCATCGGACGCCGACCTGGCCGCCGACGTCGACTACCTGCGCAAGACCTGGGGCGCCATCGTCCAGGGCGCACGCACCCGGCCGCCGACCACCCTGCTCTACCAGGACCTGAACCTGGCGCAGCGCGTGCTGCGCGACTTCGTGCACGACGAGACCGCCACCATCCAGGTGGACTCGCGCGAAAACTACAACATGCTGGTCGAGTTCGCGCAGGTGTTCACCCCGAGCGTGCTGGCGCGCCTGACTCACTACCTGGGTGAGCGCCCGCTGTTCGACCTGTACGGCGTGGAAGAAGAAATCCTGCGCGCCCTCGGGCGCCGTGTCGACCTCAAGAGCGGCGGTTACCTGATCGTCGACCAGACCGAGGCGATGACGACCATCGACGTCAACACCGGCGGCTACGTGGGCGGACGCAACTTTGCCGACACGATCTTCAAGACCAACCTGGAAGCGGCGCACGCCATCGCGCGCCAGCTGCGCCTGCGCAACCTGGGCGGCATCATCATCCTCGACTTCATCGACATGGAGAACAACGAGCACCGTAACGCCGTGCTCGCGGAACTCAAGAAGACCCTGGCGCGCGACCGCACCAAGGTGTCGGTGAGCAGCTTCTCGGCCCTGGGCCTGGTCGAGATGACGCGCAAGCGCACCCGCGAGTCGCTGGCCCACATCCTGTGCGAGCCCTGCCCGGCCTGCTCCGGCAAGGGCCAAGTGAAAACCTCGCGCACGATCTGCTACGAGATCCTGCGCGAACTGCTGCGCGAAGCCAAGCAGTTCAACCCGCGCGAATTCCGCATCGTCGCCTCGCAGGAAGTGATCGACCTGTTCCTGGAAGAAGAATCGCAGCACCTGGCCATGCTGGGCGACTTCATCGGCAAGCGCATCTCGCTGCAGGTGGAAAAGGGGTATCACCAGGAGCAGTACGACGTGATCCTGATGTAGGGTTCACGCGGACAGGCCGTCGTAGATTTCCTCTTCCTGGGCAAAATGCAGGCGCAGGATCGCGTCGAGCGCATACAGGGTGCGGCGCAGTTCGCTGCGGGATGCGCCGTCCTCTTCATCGCGCCATGCCGTACTGGCGAAACGCTCGACGGCACGGCCGAGGCGAAAGATCTCACGATGCGTATGGCTCATCGCGGCCATCGGATCGGCGCCGCCGATCAGGCGCGCCAGTTGCGGATGCAAGTTGACGTCGTCGTCCGACTCGTGCGGCAGCAGATGCTTGCGCAGCATGGCATCGAGCAGCGCAATTTCCTTCCTGAGTGCCGCCGTGGACAGGCTGTCCGTCTCGTCCGCCAGGCGGCCGATTCTCTCGACCATCGGCAGCAAGGCGGCATGTTCCTCGCGCAGCCGGCCGACCTGGTCGGCCGGCATGGTATGCGCCGTCGGTGCGGCATGAATGCGCAGCACCCGTAGCGCATTGACGATCACGGCAACGTCGATCAGTTCCTGCAGCAGTGCGCCATAGACCGGCGGCAGGTAGCCGAACGCGGCGACCAGCATGGCAAGCAGCGACAGGCCCATGCCCGCCACCACGCTTTGCAGGGCGATCCTGCGCGCTCCCTGCGCGATCCGTACCGCGAACGCCAGGCGATCCAGGCGGTCGACCAGCAATACCACCTGGGCCGATTCGGCCGCGGCGGCGGCGCCGCGCGCGCCCATGGCGACGCCGATGTCGGCCGCGGCCAGGGCCGGCGCATCGTTGATGCCGTCGCCGACCATCATCGTCACCCCATCGCGTCTGCCCGCCGCAATGGCATCGAGCTTGGATGCCGGTGTCTGCCCCGCCAGGACCGTATCGATCCCGATCGACCGGGCGATGGTCTCGGCCACCGCGCTGCGGTCGCCGGTCAGCATGGCGATCTTGCCGATGCCGGATGCCCTGAGCAGCCGCAGGGCGCGCGGCGTGTCCAGCCGGATCTCATCGGCCATCCGCAGCACGCCGCACAAGCCGCCGTCGACCGCCACGCAGACCACGGCGGAGCCCTCGTAGGCCGCGCGTTCCAGGATGCCCGCCGACCAGCCGGGCGGCGCGGCGCTTCCGGCCACGTAGTCGTAGCTGCCGACCCGCACTTCCCGGCCGTCCACGCGGCCGGACAGGCCGGCGCCCGGCGCCTCGTCCACGTCGCGCGGGGTGGACAGCACCAGCCCCCGTTCGTTGGCCGCGCCGACCACGGCCTGGGCGATCGCATGGGTGGAAAGCTGTTCCAGCGACGCCGCCAGCCCCAGCACCTGCTGCGGCGGCATGGATGGCGCGCTGGCGATCGCCACCAGCCTGGCCTTGCCGCCGGTGAGCGTTCCGGTCTTGTCGAAGAAGATCGTGTGCACCTGCGCCATCTTCTCGAGGGCGGCGCCATGCTTGACCAGGACGCCCCGCTGGGCACAGCGCGACATCGCACTGACCAGCGCCACCGGCACCGCCAGGATCAGCGGACAGGGAGTGGCCACCACCACGACCGCCAGGGCCCGGCCCGGATCGCCGGTCAGCAGCCAGGACAAGCCGGCGATGCCGAGGGCCAGCGGAATGAACAGGAGGGCGTAGCGGTCGGCCATGCGCGCCGCCGGCGCCTTCGACGCCTGTGCCGACTCGACCAGGCGGACGATGTGGGTGAAGGTGCTGTTTTCCGCGGTGCTGGTCGCCAGCATGTCGAAGGCGTTGCCGGCGTTGACCACCCCGCTGCCCAGCACCGCGCCGGCCGCATACGTGACCGGCAAGGCTTCGCCCGTCAGGCTCGACTCGTCCACCGTGGCGCCGGCCTCCAGCCTGCCGTCGACCGGCACCGTCTCGCCGGGCCGGATCAGCAGGCGGTCGCCCGGCTGGACCGCAGCCAGCGGCACCTGCACCACGCCCCCGCCTTCATACCGGTTGGCCTGCCTGGGGGCGCTTCCGAGCAGGGCCGACATGTCGTCCCGGGCCCGCTTTTCGGCATAGTCTTCCAGGGCCCGCCCGCTGGCGAACATCAGTGCGATCACCGCGGCCGCCAGGGTTTCCTGGAGCGCCAGCGCCCCGACCAGCGCGACCAGGGCAAGCAGGTCGAGTCCCAGTTGCCTGCGCCACAAGGTGACGGCGGTCTCGACCAGCACGCCCAGCAGCACGACGCCGGCCCCTGCGGTCCAGGCCCAGCCAGCCGCGGCGCGAAGCCCGAGCAGGAACAGCACGCCGCCCAGCGCCAGCGCCACGCAGGAGAAGGCGAACTGAAACAGATTGAGCGTGCGTTTTGTCGGCTTAATCATGGATTCATCTGTTTAGGCGAGGATCCAGCACACGCCCGCCGGTGTCAATACGGCCCGTCCACGATGCTAACCTAATTGGGAGAAGAACATGACAGCAAGACAGCATTTCCAAACCGAAGCGCCCGAAGCCGAGGCCGCACACGGCAAGGTCCTGGTGTGGGATGCGCCGGTTCGCGTGTTCCACTGGCTCATGGTCCTCGCGTTCGCCGGCGCCTGGCTGACCGGCGAGGAAGATGGCTGGCGCCTGGTCCACGTCACCCTCGGCTACACCATGGCGGGGCTGGTCGCCTTCCGCCTTGCCTGGGGCCTGGTCGGCACGCGCTACGCGCGGTTCAGCGATTTCGTGCGCGGCCCCGGCAGCGTGCTGCGCTACTTCCGCGCACTCGTGCATGGCAAGCCGGAACACTACACCGGCCACAACCCGGCGGGGGCAGTCGCCATCGTGACCATGCTGGCCCTGACCCTCCTGGTTGCGCTCTCCGGCTGGGCACACTGGCATGGCTACGGCGGCCACACGATGGAAGAGGTGCATGAAGTACTCGCCACGCTCATGCTGGCGGTGGTCGGCATCCACGTGGCGGCGGTCCTGCTCAGCAGTTGGCTGCACCACGAAAACCTAGTCAAGGCCATGATCGGCGGACGCAAGACCGGCAGGCCGCGGGACGGCATCCGGGGAGCACGGCGCGGTGTCGCGGCAGTCGTGCTGCTCGCGGTGCTCGGTTTCTGGTGGCTGCAGTCGCAGGACCCGGTCGGCGCGGGCCAGCCCGCCGAACGCGCGGCGCCAAGCGCCAGGCACGACGCCGGCGACGACGAGGGCTGAGACAAGCCGCGGCCGGTCAAGCGCCGCGGAGGCGGCCATCGGGCCCGCGCCCGGGTGCGTGCCGGGCAAGCCACCGTCGCGCAATATTTTTTCTTGACATGCCGGCCCGACTTCCTTAGCGTCTGTACAGTTAGCGGTTCTTCTTCATGTTCATCGTTGCTCCCCGGGTGCCCCGACATGATGACACACTCCTTCAGGCCCGATGGAAAGGCGCAGGGCCGGCGCCAGATGCGTGATGAAGGCCGGGACGGCGGCGTCCCCGCGCACCACGCCGAACTGGCGGCTGTCGCCGAACGGCTGACCCAGGACCAGATGCTGGTCAACCAGGCGCTGGTCGAGAAGATTTTCGCCTGCGAGCGTGCCGAGGCGGCCTTGCGGGAATCCGAACGGAAGCTGCACGACCTGCTGGCGCACCAGCTGGCGCACCGCGAAGCCGAACGCAAGCGCATGTCCGAGGAAATCCACGACGCGGTCGGCCAGAACCTGCTGGCGCTGCGCATGGATATCGTCATGCTGCACCAGCATACCGGCCAGCGCTTCCCGCGCCTGCACGAATGGGTCGGGGCCGCGCTCGATAACGTCGACATTACCTTGCGCACGGTAAAACACCTGCTCGGCGAGCTGCGCCCGGCCGGGCTCGAGCTCGGCCTGGCAGCCACGCTCGAGATGGAAACCCGCAAGTTCACGCGCAACAGCGGCATCGCATGCCAGCTCGAGCTGGACAGCGCCATCGGCAAGCTCGAGCTGGACGAGGAAATCCTGCTGACGCTCTGCCGGGGCGTGCAGGAGTGCCTGAACAATGTGTTTCGCCATTCGCTGGCAAGCCGCGTCGCCTTGCGCCTGCACCTGGAGCGCGATATGTTGGCAATGAGCGTGCGCGACAACGGCATCGGTTTCGATACCACGGCAGCACGCAGGCCCAGTTGCTACGGCCTGCTCGGCCTGGAAGAGCGCCTGTCCGCCCAAGGGGGCGAACTGGCCATCGCCAGCGAGCGTTCGCGCGGCACCACGGTGACGATGCGGGTTCCGGCGGCACCGCCGCGACAGGGTCCTGCGCCGCCCCGCGATGCGATAGAATGATGCGCTGAACTCATCTTTCCGTCCGGACCTGAACGCGACGCCGGAGCACCGGCGGCCACAGCAGCTGCTGCCCGAACACCATGCCTATATCGACCGAGCTGCTTGCCCTGATCACGGACCGCCTGAGTCCCAATGGCAGACCGGGCAACGCCGACGCCGCCGACCAGGTCTGGCAATGCATGTTCGCGAAATTTCGTCCCCTGGTCGGCCCGCTGAGCACCCACCTGCTGTTCGACCGCAGCCTGCTCGGCCATGCCCGGAATGTTCCATGGCTGCAGGACCTCGCCGGGCTCGACGATTCGCATGACGCCCACGCTACCTTTGGCGCCTTCATGCGCCGCCTGCACGAACAGCCACCGGAAGAGGTCGTGGCAGTCAACCGCGTGCTGCTCAGGACCTATGTCGCCGAGCTTGCCGAGCTGATCGGCGAGCGCCTGGCAAGCCGCTTCCTGCACGCGGCCTTCGCGCCGAACGATACACACAAGAATATTTAGGAGAACCGCTGCATGACCGACCTACCCGACCTGCGCCCGCTGGCGACCGGCATCCCTGGATTGGACACGATCCTCGGCGGTGGTCTGCCCGCGCTATCGTTCAACATCATCGGGGGCACGCCCGGCAGCGGCAAGACGACCTTCGCCCAGCAGCTCATGTTCGAACTGGCCGGTCCCGAGCGCAAGGCCCTGTTCTTTACCGCGATGGGCGAGCCGCCCATCAAGATGCTGCGCTACCAGCAGCAGTTCAGCTTCTTCGATGTCGACAAGGTCGGCGATACGGTCAACTTCATCAGCCTCGCGCAGCAGGTCGAGACCGGCAACTACGACGGCGTGCTGGCCCAGATCCTGGAAGAAGTGCGCCTGCACCAGCCGGGCCTGGTGTTCATCGACTCCTTCCGCTCCTTCGTCGAAGGCGCGCGCGGCGACGACCAGGATGCCGCCGCGCTCCAGACCTTCGTGCAGCGCCTGGTGGCGCACATGACCACCTGGAAGGCGACCAGCTTCCTGATCGGCGAATACACCTGGGGCGAAGCGCACCGCAACCCGATCTTCACGGTGGCCGACGGCATTGTCTGGCTCGACCAGCTCATGGAGCGCAATGCGATGTCGCGCAAGATCCAGGTGGTCAAGATGCGCGGCCAGAAGCAGCGCCCCGGACTGCACGCCCTGCGCATCGATGAGGGTGGCATCCGGATCTTTCCGCGAATCATCCCCAGGATCGAAGCGCCCGCCAGGGACGCCGCCCGCCCACCCGTGGAGCGGCTCTCGAGCGGCGTGGCGGCGCTCGACGACATGTTCGGCGGCGGCATTCCCAAGGGGTATTCGGTGCTGGTGGCCGGCCCGACCGGCTCGGGCAAGACCGTCCTGGCCACTGAATTCCTGGCCTGCGGCGCCGCCAGTGGCGAAACCGGGGTGGTGGCGATGTTCGAGCGCAGTCCGGACCAGATGAGCAACCTCAAGCTCGACGCCCTGGTGCGTTCCGGCCAGGTCGCCATGATCGGCGTGCGCGAGCTCGACCTGTCCTTCGACGAGATCATGCACGAACTGCTGGGGACCATCGAGGCGGTCGGCGCCACCCGTGTGGTGCTCGATTCGCTGGCGGGTTTCGAGCTGGCCCTCGGCCCCGAGGACCGCAACGATTTCCGCGAATCGTTGTATCGCCTGTCCACGGTCCTGCGCGCGAACGGCGTGACCATCATGATGACCAGCGAAGTCCCGGACAGCTACCAGGAACTGCGCCTGGGCGCCCATGGTGGCGGCGTGCTGGTCGACGCCATCGTCCTGCACCGCTACGTCGAGGCGCAGTGCCGGCTGCACACCGTGATTTCGGTGGTGAAGGTGCGCGGCTCGCGCCACAGCCGCGATTTCCGCAGCTTCGAGATCACCGACGACGGCATCGTCATCGGCACCGAACCGGCGCCCTTCGACGGCGTGCTGCACGGCAGCGCAAGGATGCGCGAGCCCGGCGAGCGCTAGCGCCCGGCCCGCGCGGGGCGCAGGTTAGCGCGCCGCCGACGGGAAGAACAACTGCTCGCCTTCCGGCTTGAAGGCGGCGATCTTCGCCTGTCCTTCCGGCGAGGTGATCCAGTCGATCAGCTGCTTGGCCCCTTCGTAGTTCACGCCTTTGTGCCGGGCCGGATTGACCGCGATGATCCCGTAGGGGTTGAACATGCGCCTGTCGCCCTGCACCAGCACCGCCAGGCCGGTCTTGGCCCGGTAGGCGCCGTAGGTGGCGCGATCGGTCAGGGTGTAGGCGCGCATTTCGGAGGCCATGTTCAGCACCTCGCCCATGCCCAGGCCGGCCGACACATAACTGGCGCCGGCCGGCCTGGTGCCCGCCTGCTGCCAGTAAGCCTTTTCCATCACGTCGGTGCCGGAATTGTCGCCGCGCGAGATGAACTTGTTGCCGCTGGCGGCGATCTTCCTGAAGGCCGCGATGACATCCTTGCCGCCCTTGATGCCGGCCGGGTCGCTGTCCGGGCCGACCACGATGAAGTCGTTGTACATCACGTCGCGGCGATCGACGCCCCACCCCTCCGCCACGAACTTGTCTTCCAGCTGGCGCGCATGCACCAGGGTCACGTCGACGTCGCCGTTCTTGCCCAGCTCCAGGGCCTTGCCGGTGCCGACCGAGATCACGTGCACCTTGGTGCCGGTCCTGGCCTCGAAGTCCGGTAGCAGCGCCTTGAGCAGGCCGGAATTCTCGGTGCTGGTGGTGGTCGAGAGGCGGATCACATCCTGGGCTCCTGCCTGCGGCGCGGCCAGGGTGGCGCAGATCAGCAGCGTGGTGAAGATGCGGCGTTGCATGGAACTCTCCTTGGTTGTCGGCGGTAGCCGTGGTATCAGCGGTAACAGTGCTATCAGCGGTATTCCAGGCGCCCGTCGCGCAGCTTCAGGCGATGGATGCCGGGCAGCCCGATCAGGTCGCGGTCGTGGCAGGCCATCACCACGCTGCCGCCGCGGTCGAGAAGGGTCGGTATCAAGGCCATCACCTGCTCGCGCGCCGGGCCGTCGAGGTTGGCGGTGGGTTCGTCCAGCAGCAGCAGGCGCGGCTGCAGCACGCGGGCCCGCGCCAGCGCCACGCGCTGCTTCTCGCCGCCGGACAGGCGCGCGGGATCGCTGTCGCGCAGGTGCGCCACGCCGGCCCATTGCATCGCTTCCTCGACCCGGGGAGCCACGCTGCGCCGGCGCTCGCCGCGCGCCAGCAGGCCATAGGCGATGTTATGAAAGACGCTGGTCGAGAACATGATCGGGTGCTGGTGCACGAAGACGATGGCGCGGCGCAGTTCCCCGGGATACGGATGGAGCGGCATGCTGCGCCCGTCGAAGTCGACCGTGCAGGCCTCGCAGCGCTCCAGGCCGGCGAGCATGCGCAGCAGGGTCGACTTGCCGGCGCCGTTCGCGCCGGTCAGCACATAGGCCGTGGCCGCCGCGATCGCCAGGGTGTCGATCTCGAACAGGATGCGCTCGCCGTGGCGCTTGCGCAGTCCGTGCAGGGTCAGCAGCGCAGTGTGGTCGGCACTCACCAGCGTCCTCCGGCGGTGTGGGCCTCGCCCTGCAGCAGCACCAGTGCGCCATTCATCAGGAGCGCCAGCGACACCAGCACGATGCCCAGCGCGATGCCCTGCGCGAACTCGCCCTTGCTGGTCTCCAGCGCGATGGCGGTGGTGATGGTGCGGGTCTGCCCTTCGATGTTCCCGCCCACCATCAGCGCGCAGCCGACTTCCGAGATCACCCGGCCGAAGCCGCTGATCACGGCCGCCATCACGCCGTAGCGCGCCTCGTGCAGCACGGTCAGCATCACGCGCCAGCGCGAGGCGCCGTGCACGATCGCGGTTTCGGCATAGCGCGGGTCGGCCGCCTGTACCGCCGCCAGCGTGAAGGCGAGCAGCACCGGCAAGCCGATCGCCATCTGTCCCAGGATCACGCCCTGCTGGGTGAACAGCCATTCGAGCCCGCCCAGCGCCCCGCGCCGCGACAGCAGCAGGTAGAGCAGCAGGCCGATCAGCACCGTCGGCAGCGACAGCGCGGCCTGGGCCAGCCAGACCACGACGCGCCGGCCGCGGAAGCGGTGCATGGCGATCGCGTAGCCGAGCAGGACCGCCGGCGGCGCCGCCAGCAGCAGCCCCAGGATGCTGGTCTTGAGCGAGACCCAGACGATGCGCCACAGGGCTGCGTCGCCCGAGAACAGCAGGGCGAAGGCGTGCGTGGTGGCGTCCAGCAAGGGCATCAGGCCGGCTTGGAGACACTGGGGGGCGTGTGAAACGGTGCATTCAGCGGCTCCAGCAGGCTTGGGTCGAACACCAGCCGCTCGTGCCCGGCCAGCAGCAGGAAGTGCTTGCCCGAGCAGCGCGCCAGCAGCGACATGCCGACCTTCCCGGCCACCATGTGCCCCATCTGGGTGGTGCCGGAACGCGACAGCAGGAAGGGAATGCCCATCTGGGCGCCCTTGATGACCATTTCGGAAGTCAGGCGGCCGGTGGTGTAGAAGACCTTGTCGCCGCCCTCCACGCCGTCGAGCCACATCAGGCCGGCGATGGCGTCCACCGCGTTGTGGCGGCCGACATCCTCGACGAAATACAGCAGCTCGCCCGTGCTTGAAAACAGCGCGCAGCCGTGTACCGAGCCAGCCTGCTTGTAGATCGACTGCTGGGTGCGGATGGTCTCGACGATGCGGTAGACGACCGACTGCGGCAGGCGCGCGCCGGGCGGCAGCGCGATCTGGTCGACCTCGTCCATCAGCCCGCCGAACACCGAGCCCTGCCCGCAACCGGTGGTAACGACCTTCTTCGCGGTGCGCTCCTCGACATCGAGGATGCCATGGCGCGTGACCACCGCCACCGCATCGACCGACCAGTCGACCTGAACCGAGACGATGTCCTCCAACGCCCGCACCAGGCGCTGGTTGCGCAGGTAGCCCAGCGTCAGCGCCTCGGGCGCGCCGCCCAGGGTCATCAGGGTGACGATCTCGCGCTTGTCGACGTAGACCGTGAGCGGGCGCTCGGCCGGAATCTGGATCGTCGAGCGGCGGCCGCGCTCGTCGAGCGCCGTGACCTCGTGCGTCAGGCCGGCTTGCGCCTCGGACAGGACCGGGCGGTAGCGTGCGGCGCTTGCCAGGGGGCGAAGGGGATCGGAGCAATTCATGTTGCCAATTGTGCCATGCCTGCGAGGATTTGGCCGCCACCATAGCTTCCCTGTGCGGCCACTTCGCCGCCGGCGGTGAGCCGGATGGCGCAGTATTTGAATTCAGGAATTTTCCCAAATGGGTCGAGCGCCGCATTGGTCAGGCGGTTGATCGCCGCTTCGTAATAACAGAAGGGTACGAAGACCGCCCCTACCGGCGAGCTGTCGTCGGCCCGCGCGTACAACACCACCTCGCCGCGGCGCGAGGCAATCGTGACCGGCTGGCCCGGCTGGATGCCCAAGCGTTCCAGGTCGAGCGGATGCACCAGCGCCACCGGATCGGGCTCGATCGCGTCGAGCACCGTGGCGCGCCGCGTCATGCTGCCGGTATGCCAGTGCTCGAGCTGGCGGCCCGTGATCAGGATCATCGGGTACGCGGCGTCGGGACGCTCGTCGGCCGGGATGATGTCGGCCGGGACGAAACGCGCCCGGCCGCCCTCGCGCGGGAAGCAGTCTTCGAACACCACCGGCTGGCCGGCGTCGCCCTCGTGCATGCAGGGATAGACCACCGCGCCCTCGCGCTCCAGGCGTTCCCAGGTGATGCCGCCGATGCTCGGCATGATGTGGCGCATCTCGTCGAACACGTCCGACACATGGCCGTAGCGCCACGGCAGGCCGAGCCGGTTCGCCATCTGCTGGATGATCCACAGGTCCTGCCTGGCCTCGCCCGGCGGGTCGATCGCCTGGCGGCCCAGCTGCACCAGGCGGTCGGTATTGGTGAAGCTGCCGGTCTTTTCCGGGAAGGCGGACGCGGGCAGGATCACGTCGGCCAGGTAGGCGGTTTCGGTCAGGAAGATGTCCTGCACCACCAGGTGCTCCAATGCGGCCAGCGCGGCGCGCGCATGGTTGGCGTCGGGGTCGGACATGGCCGGGTTCTCGCCCATGATGTACATGCCGCGTACCTGGCCGGCATCGATGGCGTCCATGATCTCGACCACCGTCAGGCCCGGCGTCGGGTCGAGGGTGGCGCCCCAGGCCTGCTCGAAACGGGCGCGCGCGGCCGGGTTGTCCACCCGCTGGTAGTCCGGCAGCATCATCGGGATCAGGCCGGCATCGGATGCGCCCTGCACGTTGTTCTGGCCGCGCAGCGGATGCAGGCCGGTGCCGGGGCGGCCGATCTGGCCGGTCATCAGGCTGAGCGCGATCAGGCAGCGCGCATTGTCGGTGCCGTGCACGTGCTGCGACACGCCCATGCCCCACAGGATCATCGAGCCCCTGGAAGTGGCATACAGGCGCGCCACGTAGCGGATGGTCTCGGCATCGATGCCGCAGATCGGCGCCATCGCTTCCGGGCTGTAGCCGGCGACGTTGTTCGCCAGGTCTTCGTAGCCGATGGTGCGGGCCGCGATGAAGTCGCGGTCGACCAGGCCTTCGCCGACGATCACGTGCATCATGGCGTTGAGCAGCGCGACGTCGGTGTCCGGCTTGAACTGCAGGTAGCGGTGCGCGTGGCGCGCCAGCTCGGAGCGGCGCGGGTCCATCACGATCAGTTTCGCCCCCTCCTTCACCGCGTTCTTGATCCAGGTCGCGGCCACAGGATGGTTGACGGTCGGGTTGGCGCCGATGACCACGATCACCTCGGCGCGCGTCACGTCCATCAACGGGTTCGACACCGCGCCCGAGCCGATTCCTTCCAGCAGGGCCGCCACCGACGAGGCGTGGCACAGGCGGGTGCAGTGGTCGACATTGTTGGTGCGGAATCCGGTGCGCACCAGCTTCTGGAACAGGTAGGCTTCCTCGTTGCTGCCCTTGGCCGAGCCGAAGCCGGCCAGGGCCGCGCCGCCGTGGGCGTCGCGGATAGCGGCCAGCCTGCCGCCGGCCAGGGCCAGCGCTTCTTCCCAGCTCGCTTCGCGGAACACGTCCAGCACGCGTGACGGGTCCATGCTGAAGTCGCCGCTCTTGGGCATGCCCGCGCGGCGGATCAGCGGCCTGGTGAGCCGGTGCGGATGGTGGGCATAGTCGAAGCCGTAGCGGCCCTTGACGCACAGGCGCCCCTGGTTGGCCGGGCCGTCGCGTCCTTCGACGTACAGGATCTTGTTGTCCTTGACGTTATAGGTCAGCTGGCAGCCGACCCCGCAATACGGGCAGACCGAATCGACCTGCTGGTCGGGGATGTTCAGCGCCACCCCGCGCGCCGGCATCAGGGCGCCGGTCGGGCAGGCCTGCACGCACTCGCCGCAGGCCACGCAGGTGGACGCGCCCATCGGGTCGTCCTGGTCGAACACGATCTTGCTGTCCTGGCCGCGGAAGGCCAGGCCGATCACGTCGTTGACCTGTTCGTCGCGGCAGGCGCGCACGCAGCGCGTGCACTGGATGCAGGCGTCCAGGTTGACGCTGATCGCGGCGTGCGTCCGGTCCGCCTGCGGCTGGCGACGCGTCGGCGCGAAGCGCGGCTTGCCAACGCCGAGCCTGTCGGCCCACAGGTCGACTTCGTTCTTGCGGGTGTATTCGGCCTCGGGCATATCGGCCTGCAACAGTTCCAGCACCATCTTCTGGGCGGCGACGGCGCGCGGGCTGTCGGTCCTGACCCGCATGCCGGCCGAAGGATGGCGGCAGCAGGACGGCGCCAGCACGCGCTCGCCATCGATCTCCACCATGCAGGCGCGGCAGTTGCCGGCGGCCTCCATGCCTTCCTGGTAGCACAGGCGCGGCACGTCGATGCCTTCGCGCTCGGCGACCTCGATCAGGGTCTCGTGCGGCAGCGCGTCGACACTGCGGCCGTTGAGTTCGAACGAAATGCAGGGGATCGGAGCGTTCATGCTTGCACCGTCCCGTTCAGTTCGTGCGGAAAGTAGGTGATGACGCAGTCGACCGGATTCGGCGCCGCCTGGCCCAGGCCGCAGATCGAGGCGTCGCGCATCACCTGCGACAGTTCGCCCAGCAGCGCGGTGTCCCAGCGCGGCTGCTCGACCAGCGCGAGCGCCTTGTCGGTGCCGTTGCGGCAGGGCGTGCACTGGCCGCAGGACTCGTCCTTGAAGAAGGCCAGGGTATTGCGTGCGGCCGCCACCGCGCTGTCCCGGTTCGACAGCACCACCACGGCGGCCGAGCCGATGAAGCAGCCGTAGGGCTGCAGGGTGTCGAAGTCGAGCGGAATGTCGCCAAGCCTGGCCGGCAGGATCCCGCCCGAGGCGCCGCCCGGCAGGTAGGCGTAGAAGTCGTGGCCCTCCTGCATGCCGCCGCAGTACTCGATGATGAGTTCCCTGATCGTGATGCCGGCCGGGGCCAGCTTGACGCCCGGTGCGCGCACCCGGCCCGAGACCGAGAACGAACGCAGGCCGCGGCGGCCGCGGCGGCCATGGCCGGCGAACCAGTCGGCGCCACGCTCGAGGATGTCGCGCACCCAGTGCAGCGATTCGAAGTTGTGTTGCAGTGTCGGGCGCCCGAACAGGCCCACTTGCGCCACATAGGGCGGGCGCAGGCGCGGCATGCCGCGCTTGCCTTCGATCGATTCGATCATGGCCGATTCTTCGCCACAGATATAGGCGCCGGCGCCGCGCCGCAGGTGGATGGCCGGCATGCCCGGCACCGGCGGATCGCGGCGCAGCTGGTCCAGCTCCGCTTCGAGCATGGCGCGGCAGCCGTGGTATTCGTCGCGCAGGTAGATATAGATGGCCTCGACGCCGACCGCCCAGGCCGCGATCAGCGCGCCCTCCAGGAAGCGGTGCGGGTCGCGTTCGAGGTAGACCCGGTCCTTGAAGGTGCCCGGCTCGCCTTCGTCGATGTTGATGGCCATCAGGCGCGGGCCGGGCTCGGCGCGCACGATGCGCCATTTGCGGCCCAGCGGGAAACCGGCGCCGCCCAAACCGCGCAGGCCGGAGGCTTCCAGCGTGCCGATCACGCGTTCCACGTCGTGCTGCCCGGCGGCGCAGGCCTGCAGCAGGGCGTAGCCGTTCGATGCGCGGTAGGCCGCGTAATCCAGATAATCCCCGACGGGTTCGCGCGTTGCGCCGGCGCTGGCCATGGCCAGCACCTCCTCGGCGCGCGCGCGCGGCAGCGCGCGCTGCCCCACCACCGCCACCGGCGCTCCCTCGCAGCGGCCGACGCAGGGTGCCGCGCGCACCCGCACCGCGCGGCCGAGCAGGGCCGGCAGCTTCGCCAGCAGGTCTTGCGCGCCCGCCATCTCGCAGGACAGGCCCGCGCAGACGCGCACGGTGAGCGCGGCAGGCGCGGCCTCGCCCTCCTTCACCAGGTCGAAATGGTGGTAGAAGCTGGCGACCTCGTAGACCTCGGCCTGGGCCAGGCGCATCTCCTGCGCCAGCGCGGCCAGGTGCTGGCTGCCGAGACAGCCGTGGCGGTCCTGGATCTTGTGCAGGTGCTCGATCAGCAAGTCACGCTGACGCGATTCCTGGCCCAGCAGCGCCCGGACGTCGGCGAGCGCCTGCGGGTCGACGCGGCGGCCCCTGGGCGCTTCGCGCTTGCGCTGGCGGCTCGCGCCGCCCGTGTCGTCGAGGCGCGCGGAGGGAATGATCGGGATGATGGGATGATTCATGATGAGTCCCGGTTTGCATCGTTGTGCGATTCTTCAGATGATAGTCGAACGCGCGGCCGGCGGAGCCGCTCCCCCTGCAAATTAGCCGTTCCGTAACGGCCATGCCGACCGCCGGCCCGTGCCGCTTCAGCGCCGGCGCTTCTTCCAGTCGTACTCGGGCCCGGTGACGTCGACACCGGGATGCCCGACCAGGTCCGGATGCTCGGACGCCATCGTGATGAAGCGCACGCCTTCTCCCTCGCGCTGGCGCTTGCGCAGTGCTTCCATATGCTGCATCGCCTTCAGCATGTGCGCGGTCTCGAACAGCGCCTCGTGGGGCGTGCACTTGTCGCCTTCGACGATGGTCCAGTACACCATATACATCCTCACCTCCTGTAGGCAAATTGTCAGTCCTGCGGGCAGCGTGCGGCGCATCGGCCGCCCGGCCTAATGCCAGAAATAAATTCCGTTTAGCAGAAGTTAGCTCCTGAATCACGGAAGTTTCACGGAAAACGTAGGACTGGTCCTAAATATCCTTTTTATGTGGGCCAGTTCACACAACTCATCCCGCCCGCCAATTAGGCTCTACCCTGTCTTCATAAAACAGCGGGTCAGAACATGAACACCGAGATGGTAAAGCAGCCGGACCACGCCCCCGAGCTCGCACTGTGGGGAGGACTCGAATGCACGGTCAACCGTGTGCGCGACAATTATTTCAGCCAGATGGAGCGCAACGGCCATGCGGAACGCCTGCAAGACATCGATCGTTTCGCCTCGCTGGGCATCAAGGCCGTCCGCTACCCGGTGCTGTGGGAGCGCACCGCCCCCGATGGCATCGAGTCCGCCGACTGGTCATGGTCCGACGAGCGCCTTCCGGCGCTGCAGGAGCTGGGCGTCACGCCCATCGTCGGCCTGCTGCACCATGGCAGCGGACCACGCGACACCAGCCTGGTCGATCCCGCCTTCCCCGAGAAGCTTGCCGAGTACGCCGGCGCGGTCGCCCGGCGCTACCCCTGGGTCGAATACTACACCCCCGTCAACGAACCTTTGACCACGGCGCGTTTTTCCGGCCTGGCAGGCGTCTGGTACCCGCACGGCAGCGACGAATCCACCTTCGTGCGCGCCCTGATCAACGAATGCCGCGCTACCGTGCTGGCGATGCGGGCGATCCGCGCCGTCAATCCTGACGCCAGGCTGGTGGCGACCGACGACCTGTCGAAGACCTACGGTACGCCCGAAATGGAGGACATCACCACCTTCTTCAATGAGCGCCGCTGGTTGGGCTGGGACCTGCTGTGCGGTATGGTGGACCACCAGCACGCACTCTGGCATTACCTGCTCGAATCGAACGCGACCGAGGAAGAACTGCTCTGGTTCCGCGACAACCCCTGCCCGCCCGACATCATCGGCGTCAACTACTACGCCACCAGCGAACGCTGGCTCGACCACCGTCCGGAGCGCTATCCGGAAAACCGCCGCCATGTGTTCCGCGGCATCGCGCACGCCGACATCGAGACGCCACGCGCGCTGGCCACCCCGACGCCGGGCATCGCCCCGCTGCTCATGGAAACCTGGGAGCGCTATGGCCTGCCGATCGCCGTCACCGAGGCGCACATCGACGCCAACCGCGAAGACCAGATGCGCTGGCTGCTCGAGATCTGGAACGCGGCGCGCAGCGCCCGCCAGCAGGGCGCCGACGTGCGCGCCGTGACGGTCTGGGCCCTGCTCGGCTCCTACGACTGGAACTGCCTGGTCACCGAATGCCGCGGCTATTACGAGCCGGGGCCGTTCGACGTGCGCGGCGGCGAACCGCGCCCGACCGCGCTGGCGGCCCTGATGCGCGAACTGTCCACCGGACGCCCGCTGAGCAATCCGGTGCTGCAGGGCGAAGGCTGGTGGCGCCGCCCTGGCCGCTTCTTCTGCAAGCCGGTCGCGACCCGCACCGCGGTGGCCGACATCGCGATCCGCAGCCAGTTCAAGTCGGGCGTGGTGCAGCCGATCCTGATCGCCGGCGCGACCGGCACCCTCGGCTCGGCCTATGCCCGCATCTGCAAGCAGCGCAACCTGGCCTTCCAGGTCCTGAGCCGCCAGGAAATGGACATCACCGACCCGGCGTCGGTGGAAGCGGCCATCGTGCGCTACAAGCCGTGGGCGATCATCAATGCCGGCGGCTACGTGCGCGTGGACGATGCCGAGGCCGATGCCGAGCGCTGCATGCGCGAGAACACGCTGGGGCCGACCGTGCTGGCGCTGGCCTGCATCCGCCACCAGCTGCGCTTCATGAGCTTCTCGAGCGACCTCGTGTTCGACGGCACCAAGGCCGCGCCCTACGTCGAGTCCGACAGCGTCAATCCGCTTGGCGTGTACGGCCGCAGCAAGGCGCAAGCCGAACAGCGCGTGCTGGACGCCGACCCGCAGGCCCTGGTGATCCGCACCAGCGCCTTCTTCGGCCCCTGGGACCGGCACAACTTCGTCACGCTGGCGCTCAATGCGCTGGAAGCCGGCCAGCCTTTCCAGGCAGCGGGCGACACCGTGGTCTCGCCCACCTATGTGCCGGACCTGGTCAACGTGTCGCTCGACCTGCTGATCGACCGCGAACGCGGCGTGTGGCACCTGACCAATGGCGAAGCGCTCACCTGGGCCGAATTGGCCAGGCGCGCCTGCGATGTCGCGGGGGTCGACTCCAGCGGCCTGGAAGTGGTGGCGAGCGAAAGCTGCGGCCATGTGGCGCGGCGGCCGGAGTTCAGCGCGCTGTCGAGCGAGCGCGCGCTGATGCTGCCGTCGCTGGACGATGCGCTGCGGCGTTATGTGGAAGCGATGCAGGACCGCGCGCATGGCCGCGATGCGGAAATGCCGGGGGAAGCGGCGCATTACGCCAGCTGAGTTTTTCGTAGGGTGGTCGGCTTGCCGACCGCGCGTTCAAGCAGCCATCAAATGGCCGTAGCGCTTCAGATCGCCGTGGAGTTGAACGCGCGGACGGCACAGCCGTCCACCCTAAGTTGACGCTTGGTCTTCCGTCGCCACGAACTGCAGGCGGTACAGGTTCGCATACATCCCGTTCGCATCGAGCAGCTCGGCGTGCGTGCCCTGCTCGACGATGCGGCCGTGTTCCATCACCACGATGCGGTCGGCCCGCTCGATGGTCGACAGGCGGTGCGCGATCACGAAGGTGGTGCGGCCCGCCATCAGGGTCTCCAGCGCCGCCTGCACCGCGCGTTCGGACTCGTTGTCGAGCGCCGAGGTCGCTTCGTCGAGGATCAGGATCGGCGCATCCTTGTAGATCGCGCGTGCGATCGCCACGCGCTGGCGCTGGCCGCCCGACAGGCGCATGCCGTTCTCGCCGATGCGGGTGTCGACGCCGTGTTCCAGCTTGGCTACCACATCCGTCAAGTGCGCCGCCTTCACCGCCGCCGCCAGGCGCTCGGGGTCGATGCGTTCCGCGCCATAGGCGATGTTGGCCGCCAGCGTGTCGTCGAACAGCACCACGTTCTGGCTCACCATCGCCAGCTGCGCGCGCAGGCTGGCCAGCCGGATGTCCTGGTAGGGCACGCCGTCGAGCAGCAGGCGGCCGCCTTCGGGATCGTAGAAGCGCGTCACCAGGTTCACGAAGGTCGACTTGCCGCCGCCCGAGATGCCTACCAGCGCCACCGTCTGGCCCGGCTGCACGTCCAGGTTCACGTCCTGCAAGGCCGGGTTGGCCGCATTCGGATAGCGGAACGTGACGTTCTCGAAGCGCAGCTGCCCCTTGGCGCGGCCCAGCTCGCGGGCGCCGGTATCGGCTTCGGCCGGCGCGTCGATCAGGCCGAACACGTTTTCGGCCGACGCGATCCCGCGCTGCATCGGGCCGTTCACCTCGGCCAGCGATTTGAGCGGCGTGAGCAGCATCAGCATGTAGGTGACGAACTGGGTGAACTCGCCCACCGTCATGTCGGCCTGGATCGCCAGCACCACCACCAGCGACAGCGCCATCGCGGTGGCGATCTGGGTCACCGGGGTGGTGGCCGCGAAGGCCACCGTCATGCGCTGCGAGAAGCCGCGCAGCGCTTCGCTGCGGGCGTGGAAGCGCGCGCGCTCGTAGCGTTCGCCGGAGAACACGCGGATCACCTGGTGGCCGCGCGTGGCTTCCTCCACCACCTGGGTCATCTCGGCCGTCACGCGCAAGTTGTCGCGGTTCAGGCGGCGCAGGCGGCCGGTGGTGGTGCGCACGATCACGGCGGTGAGTGGAATCACGACGATCGCCACCAGGGTCAGCTTCCAGTTCAGGTAGAGCAGCGCGCCGAGCAGGCCGACCACCACCAGGGTGTCGCGCACGCAGGCCACGAACACCGACTGCAGCATGTCGACCACCTGGCGCACCTCGGCCACCACGGTGTTGATGATCTTGCCGGTCGACTCTTCGTGGAAGCGCGCCACCGGCAGCTGCAGCACGCGGCCGAACACCATCGCGCGCAGGTCGTTGAGCACGCGGCTGGTGACCCAGTTGTTCAGGTAGGCGGTCGAGAAGGTACCGATGCCGCGCAGGACGAAGATCGAGACCAGCACTCCGGGAATCCACCACAGGCTGAACGGAACCTTGTCCTTGAAACCGTAATCGAGCAGGAGCTGCAGTGCCCAGCCGATCAGCGGCTGGGTGGCGGCGGTGAGCGCCATCGAGAGCAGCGCCAGCCATGAGCGCGTCTGGTAGGGTTTGACGACTGCGAGCAGGCGTTTGACGATGACTTTATTTTCCACGTTGTGTATCCGTGTTGATTGCCATATCTGCTTTCGCATTCAGGCAGAAGCCCATCAGCAGGGCCACCATGAGCACGTAGAACATGCTGCCCTTCAGGGACCAGAAGATGACCTCGGTCAGGCCGAAGCTGAAGTAACTGAGCACCACCAGCATGCCGGCCAGCGCCGGAGCGAACCCCTGGGAAGCCCGCCTGCCGCCGGGGCCGGCGCCCTGCCCGACCGCGCGCGCGAAGAAGGCGAACGGCGCCGCCAGGATGCCGGCATAGGCCAGCAGGCCGAACACGCCGCCGCTGGCCAGCGCCTGCAGCAGGTCGTTGTGCAGGTGCTCGAAGGGCAGCACCACGTCCTGGATGACGCCGCGCTCGGCCAGCTTGCGCAGTTCGGCGCGCACGCTGGTGGGGTCGAGCCCGAACAGGGGATGCTCGGCGATGACGGTGCGCGCGCCGGTCCACAGCTCGAGGCGGATGCCGACGTTCGACAGCGCGCTGCCGCCGTCCAGCCAGGTCTGCACGTCGTGCACGCCCTGCCCGACGCGTTGCTGCAGCCCGAAGGCCGGGATGAAGAAGGTCGAGGCGAACAGCGCGAAGCTGCCGACCAGGAGCAGGCGCACGCGCCGGCTCTGCAGCAGGCGCGCATAGGTGAGGAACAGGATGGCGGCCAGCACCAGCGCGATCCAGCCGCCGCGCGTGCCGCTCAGGACGGTCGCGCCCAGGCCCGCCAGCGCCCCGAGCGCGGGAAAGATGGCTTTGCGGGTACTGTGGCGGTAGTCGATGGCGGCCGCCAGCGCCACCAGGGCCAGGCACAGCGCGATGTCGCCGAAGGTGATCGCGTTGAGCCAGCCGCCCGGACGCTCGATGCCCTGCACGAGGCGCTGGTAAGCGACGAAAGGCAGTGCGCCCAGCGCCCCGGCGATCACGCCCCACCACAGGACGGCGCGCGGTGGCCGCGCCAGCACCACCAGCATCAGGGCGCTCAGGCCGAAGAACATGCGCGACGGCGTGTCGAGGTAGTCCAGGCCCGCCTCCGGCCGCACCAGCACGCACAGCAGCGCGAACGCAAAGTAATAGGCGAAGGCCGCCACCACCCAGCGGATGTCGCGCCAGTGCGGCGCCAGCGCGGTCCAGGCCTTGCGCGGCACGCACAGCAGGGCGAGCACGAAGACCAGGCTGGAAAAGCCGATGCCGGAGGGGGTGATGAGGCTGAGGAAAGGGAACAGGAAAACCAGGAAGCCGATTCCACGCTGCATCGGCACCCCGATTTTCGTCTGATTATTGTTCATTCATGTTCTTGTGGGATATTCTTGCCAACCTTGAGCGCGTGTTTTTCCGGAGTCCCATGCAGCAACCCATGCAACTGAGCCCGACCATCTCTGTCGTGATCACCACCTACAACCGCCCCGATGCACTGGAAGCGGTCGTGGACGCCTGTTTCATGCAAGATGACAAGAATTTTGAAATCATTATCGCTGATGACGGCTCGACTGCCAACACGCGGGACGTCATCGAGCGCCTGTGCGCGCGCGCGCCGATGCCGCTCAGGCACGTGTGGCAGCCGGACGAGGGCTTTCGCGCCGCGATGGCGCGCAACCGCGGCACCCAGGCGGCAACCGGCGACTATATCATCTTCCTGGACGGCGACTGCGTGCCGCAGCGCGACTTCATTGCGCGCCACCGCGCCCTGGCACGGCCGGGCTTCCTGGTGTCGGGCAGCCGCATCCTCCTGAGCCAGGCGCTGACCGAACGCGTCCTGCGCGAGCACATCGACGTCGCCGGCCTGAGCCTGGCCGATCGCCTGCGCTACCGCCTGCGCGGCGACATGAACAAGGTACTGCAGACGATGCTGCGCTGGCCCGACGTCGGCCGCGTGCGACGCAAGTTCAGCTGGCGCCGCATCAAGAGCTGCAACCTGGCGGTGTGGCGCGCCGACCTGGAGAAGGTGAACGGCTTCGACGAGAGCTTCGTCGGCTGGGGGCACGAGGATGCCGACCTGGTGGTGCGCCTGTTCCATGCCGGCGTGCTGCGCAAGGACGGGGCGCTGGCCACCGAGGTACTGCACCTGTGGCACCGCGAGGCCCAGCGCGACGAAGAGTCCAGCAACCGCAAGCTGGTGCTCCAGCGCGCGGCCGACCAGACCACCCAGGCCACCCGTGGCCTGCGCGAACATGCCGGCGAGGCGCCCGCCAGCCCGGACGACCTTCGCCGCTGAATTCGGCCGGCGCGCAAGCCGCCCGGCTCATCGCGTGATGCACGCCACGTCGTTCCAGTCCCAGCCGTCCGACACCAGCACCGCGCCCAGCACCGCGCGCTTGGGACCGATGTCGTGCCGGCTGAGCGCTTGCGCCAGTTCTTCGGTCGTCCGGAGGGGCAGTCCGGCGCTGCGCAGCCGCCCGCTGTCCAGCGGCGGCGGCTCGCCGCCCCGGACACCATGCACGACATCGCGCCGCATGGCTTCCAGGTAGGCGTCGAGGAAGGTCTCCGCCTTCTTCAGCTTGAGTTCCTGGCTGGGCGCGAGCCGGGCGCCGTAACGGATGAGATAGAAGGCTTCCGCAAAGACGACTATGTTTCTTGGAAATGCCAAGGCCGGGTCGGCGCTGTGAAAATAATGCAGGACAGGATAGGTGTAGTGCTTGAAGGTGTGCTCGATGAGCATGCTGTCGAGCGTGTCGCAAGCGTCGACAAAGACCCCGAAGCTGCTGCCGTCCCAGCTGTTCCTGACGATGTCTTCCGGGGTGAGGCCCAGGCTGCGGATGTGAAACGCCAGCGTACGCTGCGCGGTGACGGCGGAGAGCACGGGAACGAAATAGGTCACCGAGACGGTCATGAAGATCAGGCCTGCGAAAGCAGCGGCGGTGGTCACCAGACGCCACCCATCCGAATTGGCCTTGTAGTCGCCGACACCGAGGGTGGACAGGCTGAAGCCCGCGAAATACAGCTTTTCCATGGCGTTGGAGGCCGCGCCCTTGTCGGTCACGATCGAGCCTGCGTCCGATAGCAACACCAGGAATACGCCCAGCCACAGGCTCAGCACCCAGGCAAGAATGATCGAGATCAGGATCATCATGCCGGCGTGGGTCAGCAGTGTGGCGCGCCCACGCTTGCTGGAAGCCAGGAAGAACAGCTTCCAGACACCGGCTGCGACCGCATTGGTGAGAAAGCCGCCGCCGTTCGACGACAGTGTCGTTCGCACGATGTCGGCCAGGACGAGGGCGATGATGGAGACGCCCAGTATCAGGAGGATTGCATCGGTGGCCACGGTGGATTCCCTGTCTTTCCTTGCAAAAAGGACAGTCTAGCGCGCCATGGATGTCGGGATTGCACGCTTGATTCCAGCAAGGTGAAGGGCCCGGCCAGGGGCCCGAATGAGCAGACGTCACGGCCAATCAACTGCCGGTTGAACGCGCGGGCGGCGCCCGGGCGCTGGCGAAGCACATGGTCGGGTGCAGCCGCCCACCCTACGGGAAGCAGTGTGCCCTGGTAGGGTGGGCGGCTCCACCCAAAACGTGGCAACCACGCGGCGCAAACGCCGCCCGCGCGTTCAACTCCCCGATGAGCAGACGTCACGGCCAATCAACTGCTGGTTGAACGCGCGGGCGGCGCCCGGGCGCTGGCGAAGCACATGGTCGGGTGGAGCCGCCCACCCTACGGGAAGCAGTGTGCCATCGTAGGGTGGGCGGCTCCACCCGGAACGTGGCAACGACGCGGCGCAAACGCCGCCCGCGCGTTCAACTCCCCAGTGAGCAGACGTCACGGCCAATCAACTGCTGGTTGAACGCGCGGGCGGCGCCCGGGCGCTGGCGAAGCACATGGTCGGGTGCAGCCGCCCACCCTACGGGAAGCAGTGTGCCCTCGTAGGGTGGGCGGCTCCCCCCGGAACGCGGCAACGACGCGGCGCAAACGCCGCCCGCGCGTTCAACTCCCCAGTGAGCAGACGTCACGGCCAATCAACTGCTGGTTGAACGCGCGGGCGGCGCCCGGGCGCTGGCGAAGCACATTGTCGGGTGCAGCCGCCCACCCTACGGGAAGCAATGTGCCCTGGTAGGGTGGGCGGCTCCACCCGGAACGTGGCAACGACGCGGCGCAAACGCCGCCCGCGCGTTCAACTCCCCGATGAGCAGACGTCACGGCCAATCAACTGCCGGTTGAACGCGCGGGCGGCGCCCGGGCGCTGGCGAAGCACATGGTCGGGTGGAGCCGCCCAACCTACGGGAAGCAGTGTGCCCTGGTAGGGTGGGCGGCTCCCCCCGGAACGCGGCAACGACGCGGCGCAAACGCCGCCCGCGCGTTCAACTCCCCAGTGAGCAGACGTCACGGCCAATCAACTGCCGGTTGAACGCGCGGGCGGCGCCCGGGCGCTGGCGAAGCACATTGTCGGGTGCAGCCGCCCACCCTACGGGAAGCAATGTGCCCTGGTAGGGTGGGCGGCTCCACCCGGAACGTGGCAACGACGCGGCGCAAACGCCGCCCGCGCGTTCAACTCCCCGATGAGCAGACGTCACGGCCAATCAACTGCTGGTTGAACGCGCGGGCGGCGCCCGGGCGCTGGCGAAGCACATGGTCGGGTGGAGCCGCCCACCCTACCTAGCGCCCACCCCACAAGAATCAGTACTCCACCGCCACATCCTTCGCCCCCAGCGTCAGCTCCAGCTGCTGCTTGAGCGTATCCGAGGGCGCCACGCGCCAGTCGTCGCCCAGCTGCAGGATGGCTTCCACGCCCTGCGGCTTGATGCGCAGGCTGACCGGCATGCCGTCCTGCAGGCGGTGCGGCTGCAAGACCTCGGCCAGCTTGGCCGGGTTGATGTCGCAGCCCACGTCCATCTCGAGCTTGAAGCCGTACTGGATGCGCGCCGCGGCGATGTCGAAGGCCTTTTCGGCCGTGATGCGCAGGCCGCCGTTGAAGCGGTCTTCCGAGACCTTGCCGACCACCAGCAGGAACTCGTCTTCCTTGAAGATATTCTTGTTCTGCTCCAGCAGCTCGCTGTAGACAGTCACTTCCACCACGCCGGTCTTGTCGTCCAGCGCCACGATCAGGATCTTGCCGCGCTGGGTCATCTGCGTGCGCACGCCGGTGATCACGCCGCACAGCATGCGTGGGTCGCGCGACGGCTCCAGGTCCTTCAGCTTGGTCTTGGCGAAGCGCCGCACCTCTTGCGCGTAGGAGTCGAACATGTGGCCCGACAGGTAGTAGCCGAGCGCGATCTTTTCCTCGGCCAGCTTCTGGCGGTCGGTGAAGGGCGTCGCCTTGACGTACTCGGGCGGGGCCACCAGGTCGGAATCAATCCCGCCGAACAGGCTGACCTGGTTGGCCGCGGCGGCGGCCTGGCCGGCCGCCTCCATCGCGAAACCGACCGATGCCAGCAACACGGCACGATCGACCCCGAACGCATCCATCGCGCCGGCGCGGATCAGCGACTCGATGGTGCGGCGATTGATCTGCTTGCGGTCCACCCGCATGCAGAAGTCGAACAAGTCCTTGAACTTGCCGCCGCTTTCGCGCGCGGCGATGATCGCCTCGATCGCGCCCTGCCCCGCGCCCTTCACGCCACCCAGGCCGTAGCGGATGTTCGAGACCTGCTTGCCGGTCACCGAACGGGGCTGGCCCTCCGGCGTGAAGCGGAAGTGGGACTCGTTGACATCCGGCGGCAGGATGGTCAGCTTGCAGACCTCTTTTGCATCCTCGACCAGGATCTTGATCTTCTCGGTGTCTTCCATCGCCAGCGACATGTTGGCTGCCATGAACGCGGCGGTGTGGTGCACCTTCAGGTAGGCCGTGTGGTAGGACAGCAGCGCATAGGCGGCCGCGTGCGACTTGTTGAAGCCGTAGCCCGCGAACTTCTCCATCAGGTCGAAGATCTCGTCGGCCTTTTCGGTGGAGAGGCCGTCCTTGGCGGCGCCGGCGCGGAAAATCTCGCGGTGCTCGGCCATCTCTTCGGCCTTCTTCTTACCCATCGCGCGGCGCAGCATGTCGGCGCCGCCCAGCGAGTAGCCGCCGACGATCTGCGCCATCTGCATCACCTGCTCCTGGTAGACCATGATGCCGTAGGTCTCGGACAGGATCGACTCGGTGCGCGGATCGGGGTAGTCGAACTTCTCGCCGTGCTTGCGCTTGCAGAAGTCGGGGATCAGGTCCATCGGGCCCGGACGGTACAAGGCGACCAGCGCGATGATGTCCTCGAAGCGGTCGGGACGCGCGTCCTTCAGCATACCCTGCATGCCGCGCGACTCGAGCTGGAAGATCGCCACCGTCTTGGCGTCGGACAGCAGCTTGTACGAGGGCCGGTCGTTCAGCGGCAGCGTCTCGAGGTTGAAGTCGGCGTCCTGCGGGTCGAGCGCGCGGATGTAGTTCACCGCGCGGTCGAGGATGGTGAGCGTGGTCAGGCCCAAAAAGTCGAACTTCACCAGGCCGACGGCTTCGACGTCGTCCTTGTCGTACTGCGAAACCACGCCGGCGTCGCCGCCCTGGGTGTACAGCGGGCAGAAGTCGGTGAGCTTGCCCGGCGCGATCAGGACGCCGCCGGCGTGCATGCCGATGCCGCGCGTGATGCCCTCGACCTGCTGGGCGAGCTCGAGCAGCTGCTTGACCTCTTCCTCGTTCTCCTGGCGTTCCTTGAGCAGCGGTTCCTCTTCGATCGCCTCGGCGATCGAGACCGGCTTACCCGGCTTGAACGGGATCAGCTTGGAGATGCCGTCGCAGAAGTTGTAGCCGAAGTCGAGCACGCGGCCGACGTCGCGGATCGCGCCTTTTGCGGCCATGGTGCCGAAGGTGGCGATCTGCGACACTGCATCACGTCCATACAGATCTTTGACGTGCTGGATGACGAGTTCGCGCTTTTCCTGGCAGAAGTCGATGTCGAAGTCGGGCATCGAGACCCGTTCCGGGTTCAGGAAACGCTCGAACAGCAGGTTGTACTTGAGCGGATCGAGGTCGGTGATCTTCAGCGCGTAGGCCACCAGCGAGCCGGCGCCCGAGCCGCGGCCCGGGCCGATCGGCACGCCGTTGTTCTTGCCCCACTGGATGAACTCGGCCACGATCAGGAAGTAGCCCGGGAACTTCATCTTGATGATGGTCTGGTTCTCGAACTCCAGGCGCGCCTCGTAGCGCGGGCGTTCCTTCTCGCGTTGCTCTTCGTTCGGATACAGCTGCACCAGGCGCTCTTCCAGGCCGCGCTTGGTCTCGAGCACCAGGAAGTCGTCGATGCTCATGCCGTCCGGGGTCGGGAAGTCCGGCAATTGCGGCTTGCCCAGCGTCAGGGTGACGTTGCAGCGCTTGGCGATCTCCACCGAGTTGGCGAGCGCGCCGGGCAGGTCGGCGAACAGCTGCGCCATCTCGGCCGAGGTCTTGAAGCACATGTTTTCGTTGAAGCGGCGCACGCGCTTGGCGTTGGCCAGCATCTCGCCCTCTGCGATGCAGACGCGCGCTTCGTGGGCGATGAACTCGTCCTTGTCCAGGAACTGCACCGGATGGGTCGCCACCACCGGCAAGCCGAGGCGCCCGGCCAGCGCCACCGAATGGCGCACGCCCTGCTCCTGGTTGGGCTGGCCGGCGCGCTGGATCTCGATGTAGAAGTGGCCCGGGAAGATGCGCGCCCAGCGCTGGGCGGCACGCTCGGCGCGCTCGATGTCGCCCTGGTCGATGGCCTGGCCGACGTCCCCAAAAGCCGCGCCCGACAGCACGATCAGGGCGTTGGCCTGGTCGGCATCCGGTTCCAGCGTCGAGGTCGACGTGGCGAGCGCCTCCAGCCACTCGACGCGGATCTCGGCGCGGCCCTTGTACTGGTTGGTGAGCCAGGCCTTCGAGAGCAAATCGCACAGTTGCAGGTAGCCGGTGCGGTTCTTGGCCAGGATGAGCAGGCGCGAGGGCTTGTCGCGGTTCTCGTCGTTGGTGATCCAGGCGTCGACCCCGACGATCGGCTTGATCCCCTTGCCGCGCGCCGCCTTGTAGAAGCGCACCAGGCAGAACATGTTGGCCAGGTCGGTCACGGCCAGCGCCGGCTGCTTGTCCTTGGCGGCCGCGCCCACGATGTCGTCGATGCGCACGAGGCCGTCGACGATGGAGTATTCGGAGTGGACGCGAAGGTGGGTGAAGATCGGGGAAGTCATCCGGGTATTTTACCGCGCCCGGGCGGGCGCGGCATGCCGGATTTGCCATGCAGAACTGAAACGTGGCGGCCGCGCCAATCGGTGCGGCCGCCACCGGAACCGCGGCGTCAACCGCCCGGAATCCCCACCTGCGAGCCGATCAGCTGGATCTGGTCCGGGTCCGGGGCGCCGCCGCTGAACATCGCCACCAGCGTCAGTTCACCGGCATCGATGCTGGTGTTCATGTTCAGGTTGTCGACATACAGCAGGGCTGCGCCGCCGCTCCCGTTCTTCGCCAGGATGAGCAGGCTTTCGACGGGTGACGCATTGCTCAGCTCGATCGCGCCGTTGAGTGTCGCCAGCGTCTGGGTCAGGCCATAGCCGTACAGCGCGCTGGTGATGGCGCCCTGCACGACGATCTCGACCGCCTCGTCATGGGCATCGACCGCCACCTTCGGCCAGGCGCTGCCTGGAGGGCTCGCCTGCGCGGCACTGTTGTCGGCCCAGCGGATACCGTCCCATCCGTCGCGCTCGATGCGCGCCGCCGCGTCACCGGAGAACAGGATGGTATCGCCGGCGCCGAAGCCCAGGATGAGATCCTGCGCGGTGCTTTGCAGCACCCGGTACTCGATGCCCAGGTCGACGCCCGCCGCGAAAACGGCATCCTGCCCGCCGCCGGTTGCAATCGTGGACGACAGATGCGGGCCGTAATAGGCGCCACTGAACTGCATGTTGTCCGCGCTGTTCATTTCCGGCGTGATGAAGCTCAACGCGAAGCCTTCCTGGGAAAACGCACCGTCGACGCCGCCGGCGAACAGCATCTGTCCCGCTTTCAGGTAACCGTCGCGGGTCGCGAACGTCAGGTCCTGCCAGCTCATCGCATACATGCCGGCCTTGATGGCGGCGCCGAAACGCAGCATTCCATCTGTCGGAATGCCGAACGCGAACCCGCTGGTATGCGCCGGGTCGGCCAGCCCCGTTACCAGGTTCACCAGGCTGAGACCGCTCTTGTCGAGGAAGCCTGCTTCGCTCGGATCGATGGTGGAACGCTTGATCGAACCGTCCTGGGCATTCAGGAACAAGGCGCCGGGATTGCCGGCAAGGGAATAACCGACGGACGCCAGGTTCGACGGCTGCAACGCCTGCGGGGCGTTCGCATCCACCTTGAACGACAGGGTCGCAGCCGCGCTTTCGTTGCCGGCCTGGTCGACCGCGCGCACTTCGACCGACTTGTCGCCGTCACCGGCAGCAGTGAAAACGGCGCGGCCGTTCTGGTCGGTAGTGCCCATTTGCCACGCGTCCTGTGGGCCGAAGCGGTATTCGAACGTGGAACCCGACGTCAAGCCGCTGACCTGGACGTCGCCGATCGCCGTGATCAGGTCGTCGGGGATGCCGGTATCGCTCACCAGTGCGAGCGTCGGCGCGGCCGGCGCCTTGGTGTCCAGCGTGAAGCTGAAGCGGATGGCGTCGCTGACGTTGCCGGCATGGTCGATCTGACGCACGTAGAACGCGTTCGCGCCTTCCTGCGCGACCGGCTTGTCGCCAGTCCAGTCACCCAGGCCGTCCACGCTGAACTGGACGGTGGCGCCCTCTTCCGGGATGACCGTATAGGCCCCGACATTGGTCACCCCATCCATGTCCTCCAATGGCGGGCGTCCGCTGTCCACATCGAGCACGACAAGCGGTGCCGTGGGAATCATGTCATCCACGAGCGCGTCCAGCGCGCCCATGTCGAAGCCTTGCAGGCCGTCGAGCAGCGCCCACTCCTGCGCGGACAGCGTATCGGCCAGCACCACCGACTGCGCGCCCGCCAGCAGGGCCTCGATTCCGTCCACGAACACGCGCTGGTCCGGCGCGCCGGTGAAGATGCCGGCCTTGGTGTCGACGATGCCATAGGCGGCGATCTTGCCCTCGCCAAAGCTCGGGGCCGCGAAGGCGATGTCCGCGGCGCTGCCCAGCAGGCGCACGCTGCCGGCGTAGTCGCTGGCGTCGACCAGGCGGATATCCGACGGGTGCGACACGCTGTCGAAACCGGCGCGCGCGATGGTGTCGGCGGTCAGGTCGACGGTGACGGCGTCGGTGGCGGTGCCGGCAACGCTCAGGGTGAACCCGCTTCCGCCCAGCACGAACGCCGGCTTCGGTGCTTCGGCGCTGATCGTGAAGCTCAGCGCATCGGAGGCCTGGCCGACATTGCCGGCAGCGTCGCGCTGGCGCACCAGCACGGTGCGATTCTCATGGCCCATGGCCGACAGGTCGAGCTCGGCCTGGCCGCTGCCATCGTTCACGGCGCCGAAGGTCCAGGTGGCGCCGTCGTCGAGACTGTATTCCCAACCGATGCCGCCGGCAGGTTCCAGGCCCGTGATCGCAAGCCGGGCGACGCTGGTGATGCCGTCGGTCGGGCTGGCGCCGTCGTCCTCGACAAGGGCGATGCGCGGCGTTCCCGCCGGCGCCTGGGTATCGAGCACGACCTGCACGCGGTGGGTCTCGCTGACATTGCCTGCCACATCGGTCTGGCGCACCGTGAAACTGTTGGCGCCTTCGTGCAGGACCGGCTTTTCGGCAGTCCAGGCCGGCAGCGTGGCAGGCGGGAAAGTCGGCACAGGCATCGGTATCAGCAGGCCGGAAACGGGATCGAGCACCATGATGAAGCCCGGCATGGCCGGTGCGGCATCGGCCAGGTACTCGACCTTGGCGCCGGCCTCGATACCGCCCAGCGTAAACGACGGCACATTGGTGATGTCGTTGCCTGCGCCAAGCAGGGGATCGGCCTGCATGGTGTCGAACATGACGTAGGGCGTGGCGACGTGGCTGTCGTACACGATCGCGGTGCTGGTCGTCGCGACCGGCGCACCGCCGGCCTCGACGACACGCAGCGAAACCACGGTCTGCAGGTCGTCGTGGCTCACGCTGGAGACACTCGCACTCGAGCCCGCATCCGGCGAGCTCACCGACCTGGGCAGGATCGTCCCGCCGACCGGCGCGCCTGCGCCCAGGTCCAGGCCCTTGATGGTGACGAAACGTCCGCTCGCCGACATTTCCAGGCCATCCCTGTGCCAGTTCTGGCCATCGGTACTGTATTCGAACTGCTGGCCGCTCGCCAGCGCCCGCGAGTAGCTGAAACTGACGTCGGCGATGCGCACGTTGGTGACGTGGTCGGCCGGATTGGCGTCGCCGATGTCATGGGCGACGCTCTCGAAGGACAGCGACAAGGCTGGCAAGGTCGGCGTCGGAACGACCGCGACCGGGGGCTCGGGCGGGTAGACCACGTCGACCGCGGCCGGCAGGCCGCCCTCGGCCAGCGCCGCCACCACGTCCTTCAGCGTCGCCTCCGCCGGCATCACCTTCAGCACCTTGTCCATGCCGCCGCCGCGCAGCAGCGATTCCAGCGTGACCGGATCGCCCGCCGCCGCCTTGGCGGTGTCCGCCAGGGCCTGGGCCAGCGCGACCGGATCGCCCTTGCCGCGCGCGGTGTCGAACAGGCCGAGCAGGGTGGAACCGGTGGCGATCGCCTCGACCACCTGCGGGTTCCTGGTGGCGGTGTCGGCAAACGAGACGGCGGCCTTGACCAGCGCGTCCAGGTCGTCCTGGGTGGCGCCCGGCGTCACGGCGCGCACCAGCACCCGGGCCGCCTCGATCGAGGCATAACCGCTGTACTGGGTACTGCCGGCTTCGACTGTGGCAGTGAAGAGGTCGGCTGCCTTCTGGCGCATGTCGGACAGCGTGTAATCGCTGCCCCGGGCGCCTTTCAGGATCTCCAGGGAGACATCGGCCAGCGACGCGCGCCCGCTTTCGACCGCCTCCGTCCAGAACGCCAGTCCCGCGGCGTCGGGTGCGCGGTTGAAGAGCTGCTCATAGATCTGGGTGATGCGGGAAACCGCGCTGTTGGTGCTGAAGCGCACCTGCGCTTCTTCCGAGGTGGCGAAGGACGCCGTGATCCCGGCGAGGTCACCCTCGAAGCGAGCAGTCTGCTCGGTCCAGAATGCCAGGCCTGCCGGATCGGCCGGACGGCCATAGAACGCGAGATAAAGGGAATTAACGACGGAGACGTATTCTTTAGGGGTGCTCATGGTCTACTCGAAGGGGAAGGGATCACGGAATATTGCCGTGTGGCACGAGTATAGAAACCCCGATCGAGCAAACTCAAGAACTTAAAATTAATTTTGAAAATTTGTAGGTTTTTTCCTACATTTTGTATATTAAATACAATAGAAAGGTATTTACACCAGGTTAAATGGGCTTCTTTTGAACGGTGGCCGAATATTATTCATATTGAAATGATGGCAATCCGGCCACACTGCCCTGGCTTACGAGTGTGTCGCGCTGAGGGTGGTGCGGCCCGCGCCATAATTGCGCCGCATCCGCAGGAACGGTTCCTCGATGATGTGGTAGCTCAGCGTCGCCAGCGCCCAGGTGGCGCCATAGGCCACCGCCAGCATGATGAGCCCGTCCAGCCACGGGGTGCCGGTCGGCGCGACCAGCTTGAAGCCGGCCGCGAAGACGTGCAGCAGGCCCATGTGCAGCAGGTAGAACGAGAAGCTGATCTTGCCGCCCTGCCCCAGCACGCGCTCGAGCATGCCGGGCAGGCGCGGCCCGAACGAGACCCAGGCCAGGATCAACGCGGCCCAGCCGGCGCTCTCCAGCAGCGACCACCAGATCCAGAACGTGGTGCGCGGCGTGGCGCCGAACGGGGCGACGCGGTGCATCAGGGCGGTATCCCACGCTACCAGCGCCACGCTTGCCACCAGCAGCAAGGGCGCCCAGCGCTCCAGTCCGGCGCGCCAGCGGGCATGCAGCATGGCCGCCGCCATGCCGATCAGGAACTGGTCGAAGCGGCCGACCCAGGTGCTGAAGTACATCAGCGTGCTGTTGTCGTTGACCGTATAGGCCGCGACCTTGAAGAAGGCCATCAGCACCAGCCAGCCGCCCAGGTAGGCGATGCCGCGCTCGAGCGTGAAGCGCGCCAGGAAGGGGAACACCAGGTAGAACAGGAATTCCAGCGAGATGGTCCAGGCGGCGCCGGTGATCACCGTGCCGGAAGTCGGCGCCAGGCCCAGGTTCGAGGCGAACAGGTAGAGCAGGTCCTGGGGCACGAACTTGTCGCGGCCGATCGAGGTCGCGACCAGGAAGATGACCAGGTAGAGCGGCACGATGCGCAGCACGCGGTTGCGCAGGAAGTCGCGGTAGACGATCTCGCGCCCGGCACCATGCTGGTGCAGGGCAATCTGCATGAACAGAAAGCCCGACAGCGTGAAGAACAGGCCGACCCCGGTGTGCCCTTCCGTGATCAGGGCCGTCCACGGGCCGTCGAGCCGCATGCCGCCGTTGCCTGCGTATTCGAGATAGAAATGGAACAGGAAAACCAGGGTGGCGGCGAGCCAGCGCAGCTGGTCGAGCCGGGGGTTGTACTGGATGTTCAGCGAGTGCATGGTGGGTCCGGCCTGCCGTGACGGCCGGCCTGTTGTTGAGTCCGGCTATTCTAATGCCGTTCATGCAAAATGCGGCCGATTTCCCCGGCCGGCCGCCGCATCCGCCACCAGCTGACTTATAATAGTCGGCTGTCTTCACCGCCCTACGTTCCCGCAGCCATGCACGTCAATATCGCCGCCTACAAATTCGTCACCCTCGACAACCTGGAGGACCTGCGTCCCGCTTACCAGGCCATGTGCAACGAACTCGGCCTGAAAGGCACCGTCCTGTTGACGCCGGAAGGCATCAATATGTTCGTGTCCGGCCCGCGCGAGCAGATCGACCGGTACCTGGCCTGGGTGCGCAGCGACGCGCGCCTGGCGGACCTGGAGTGGAAAGAAAGCCTGTCGCTCGAACAGTCGCACAAGCGCATGCTGGTGAAGATCAAGAAAGAAATCATCACCATGCGCATGCCGCTCATCAAGCCGGAACTCGGCCGCGCGCCGTCGGTGGACCCGAAGACGCTCAAGCGCTGGCTGGATGCGGGCCACGACGACGATGGCGTGCCGGTGGTGATGATGGAAACCCGCAATGCCTTCGAAGTGGACGTCGGCACCTTCGAGAACACGCTCGACTACCGCATCGACAAGTTCACCGAATTTCCCGAAGTGGCCGCCCGGCACAAGGATGAGCTGGCCGGCAAGACCGTGGTGACCTTCTGCACCGGCGGCATCCGCTGCGAAAAAGCGGCGATCCACATGAAGGAAATCGGCTACGACCGCGTCTACCAGCTCGAAGGCGGCATCCTGAAGTATTTCGAGGAAGTCGGCGGCGAGCACTACCAGGGTGACTGCTTCGTGTTCGACTACCGCACCGCGCTCAACCCGAAGCTCGAGCCGACCGAAACCGCGCAGTGCTTCGCCTGCCGCGCGGTGGTGACGCCGCGCCAGCAACTCTCGCCCGACTACGTGGTGGGCGTGTCCTGCCCGCACTGCGCTCCTGGGCTGCACGCGCAAGGCGCAGCGGGGACGGCCGCCGCACAGGGTGCGGCCGACCCAATCTGAAATTTTCTTTCAACGCGGCACTGCGTTTGAAATACTATTTCAGTGTGCGTGGACGCCAGGTCCACGCGTGTTCTCACATGAAGAAGCCGGTATCCTCGAAGCCGGTCGTGCCGCCACCGACGATGCGCGCGATCACGCTGTCGATCACGCCAGGGTCCATGGCCATCGCGGCCGACTGCAGGTCCTTGATGCCGGCGATCCAGTCCACCGCAATCTTGTTCGCTGCCATACCCGAGTAGGCCGTCTGTTCGGTCGGCAGATCCAGGTGGGCGGTGAACTCGGTGGCTGCCGACACTTTCGCGTTATAGGCAAACAGGTCGGAGCCCTGGGCGCCGGCGGCAATCTGGGTCACCATGTTGTCGACGGTGATCTGATTGTTGTTGAGCAGGTTGGCCCAGTAATCGACACCCGCCGTCTCCGCCTGACGACCGAACAGGTTGTCATAGACTTCGGCGACCTTGGCACGGGTGTCCATGCCGGCATAGGTATCGATGTATTCCTGCGAGACCGAAAACTGGCGCGACAGCTCTTGCAGGGCATTGGGATTGCTTGCCAGCTGGGTGGTCCAGTACGTCAGTCCTGCGGCGTCAGCCGGGCGGCTGAAGTAGGAAATATACAGTTTTTGCACCGCGGTGGTGTTTGCATCTGCCATGTCGACCTCCATTTAGATTGGTAAATCGATATTAGCCCAATCGAAAAAAACAGGTCGCAAAATACTGAAGAGTGTGCGATTTGATTACATTTAGAATCAATTTCCTGAAAGATAGAATATCTTGACAGACGATGAAGGCAGGAAAGTTTCGCCGAGACGAAACTTTCCTGGACTCATCGGAAGTATGCGGCGATCTCGCGCACCGAATCGGATTGCAGGGTGCCGGCCGCGGCGCGCAGGCGCATCAGTCCCACGAGGTAGGAATAGCGCGCCTGGGCCAGATCGCGCTGGCTGGTGAACAGTTGCTGCTGAGCGTTGAGAAGGTCGAGGTTGATGCGCACGCCGCCCTTGATGGATTGCTCTGTGGCAGTCATCAAGAGCTTCCCGGATTCGGTCGCCTTGATCAGCGCGTCGATTTTTCTTGAACTGCTCATTACCAGGCTGTGGGCTTTTCGCAACTCGACCAGGATCTGGTTGGTGCGCGCATCGAGTTCGGCCTGGGCGCGCCCATACAGCGCCGCTGCCTGACGCGTGGTGGCGTTGACTGCCCCGCCCTGGTAGATCGGGATGTTCACCTGAACGCCGAGCTGGCGGTTGGTTTGCTGTTGGCCGCGGTTGGTCAGCGTCTCGTTGTCGCTCTTGCTGTACACGCCGACGAAGTCCACGCGCGGATAATGTCCGGCCCGGTTACGGCTGATGTCCAGGCGCGCGTTTTCCACTGCCAGCCGGCTTGCCGCCAGCGTATTGTTGTGGGCAAGCGCCAGCTTGCTCCAGTCCTCGAAAGACACCGGATCGATCGGCACAGGGCGGAAACCGTCGCCCAGGCGGTCGAGCTCGCCCGGATCCATGCCGATCACCCCTTCCAGCGTGTTGCGGGCCGCGACGACGTTGTCCTGCGACTCGATGAGCTGCGCTTCGGCAAGCTCGAGCCGCGCCTGGGTTTCCAGCATGTCGGTCTTGGTGCCCTCGCCCTTTTCGAACAAACGCTGGTTGACCTTCTGCATTTCCAGGTGGGCGTCGCGCTGGACGCGGGCCAGCGCCAGCTGGTCCTGGGCGAACAGCACGTCCAGGTAGGCGCTGACGACGCGCACCGACACCTCATCGATACCGGCCTCGTAGGCCTCTTCGCTTTGCGCCGACTGCACCTTGCCCTGGCGGTAGCGCGCGATGGCTTCCATATTGAACAGCGGCTGGCGCAGCTGGACCACGGCCGAACGGCTGGTATAGCGCGGATGCTCGGTGGTCGGCAGCACACCGAACTGCAGGTACTCCTGGTCCGCCACGTTCTTGCCATAAGAATAGCTGCCTGAGACCTGCGGCAGCAGGTAGGAACGTCCGATGATGCGATTTTCCTTGCCCGACTCGTTCTCGTAGAAACGCATACGGAAGGTCGGGTCGTTCTTGATGGCGGCCTCGTAGGCCTGGGTCAGCGACACGGCGCCGGCGCCGCCGGCAGTCGCCGCCAGCAGCACGCCGAGCACGCCGGCGCGCAGCGCCAGGCCACGCTTGCGATTCGGTGAGGTCCGCATCTCAGTCTCCGCTCATCGAGGTCTGGGCGCGATCGATGATCGGCTTGATCAGGTAGTTCATCATCGTGCGCTCACCGGTCTTGACGAACAGCTCCACCGGCATGCCTGGACGAATATCCATCTTGTGCTGGGCGATCATCCTGGCGCCGGCCGGGGTCACCTTCGTGCGCACCACGTAGTACGGCATGCCGGTGCGCTCCTCGACGCTGCGGTCGGCCGCCACGTTGACGACTTCGCCTTCGATGTGCGGCGTCTTGTTGGCGTTGAACGCCGAGAACATCAGCTCGACCTTCAGGCCCGGATGCACCTTGTCCACCAGGTTGGTCGGCAGCTGGCCTTCGACCACCAGCGGATCGTCGGTCGGCACGATGTCCATCATCTTGAAGCCGGGCGGCACCACGCCGCCGTTGGTGAACACCGCCAGGTTCATGACGGTGCCGCCGGCCGGGGCCTTGACCTCGACGTTCGAGAGCTCGAAACGCTGTGCCTGAAGACGGGCGCCCTGGCCCTGCGCTTCGCGCTGGACCTCGGACAGCTGGGTACGCACTTCCTTCTGGTACTCCTGCATGCGCTGCGACTTGCGCAGGCTCAGTTCGACCACCTGGCGCTGCGCGCGGCCGATGTTGCCGATGTCTTCGGACAGGGCGCCGCTCAGCTGGGCGTAGGTGCGCTCCAGGTCGAGCAGGCGGTTGCGCGCCACATAGCCTTCCTTGGCCAGGTCGCGCATGCCGCCCAGCTGCTCCTTCAGGAACACCATCTGCTCTTTCTTGCTGTTGCGGGTTTCTTCGAGACCGCGGATCTGGAGCTTCAGGCCGGCAATGTTTTCGTCGATGGCGCCCAGCTCGCTCTGCAGCGAGGACTGGCGCGAAGCCAACAGTGCGTTCTGCAGGGCGATCAGCTCGGCCACTTTCGGCTCGTTACGGCGCTGCGCGATCGGTTCCGGGAAGCGGATCGTCTTCAGGCCGTCGCGCTCGGCGGACAGGCGGGCCTCGGTGGCGATCGCCGACAGGTACTGGCTCTCGGTCGCCTCGACGCCCGCCTGGGCGATCACGGCGTTCATGCGCGCCAGCACCTGCCCTTCCTTGACCACGTCGCCGTTGCGCACCAGGATTTCCTGCACGATGCCGCCGCTCTGGTGCTGCACCGCCTGGCGGTTCGATTCCTTGGCCACGGTGCCGCTGAGCGGCACGCCCTTGTCCAGCGGGGCCAGCATGGCCCACAGGAGGAAGCCGCCGACGCCGACGAGCACGATCAGCCAGCCGAGGCGGCTGAAGGCACGCGCATCGGTGTTGACTTCGAGCGGCGTCGCGTCATGGGCGACGACGTCGGCCGGGCCTTGCGATTGTTTCTGGATCAGCTTCATTATTTTCCTTCTTCATTCGTGGTCGCCGCGGCCTGGGCCGCCTGGGCCGCCTGGGCCGCCTGGGCCGCCTGGGCGGCGCGAGCCTGCTGCTGCTGTGCGGCCTCCAGCGCTTTCTTGTTGGCCTCCTGCAACGCAGCGAGCACCTGCTGCGTCGGGCCGAACATGTGCACCGCGCCTTCGCGCATCAGGAGCAGCTTGGTGGTCATGCCGATCGCGGCCGGACGGTGGGTGATCAGGATGATGGTCTTGCCGCGCTGGCGCAGGTCGGCCACCGCGCTGACCAGGGCCGCCTCGCCGGCATCGTCCAGGTTCGAATTCGGCTCGTCCAGCACGATCAGCGCCGGGTCGCCGTACATGGCGCGGGCCAGCGCGATGCGCTGCTTCTGGCCGCCCGACAGGCCGGCGCCGCCGTCGCCCAGCTGGGTGTCATAGCCTTCGGGGAAGTGCAGGATCATGTCGTGCACGCCGGCGCGCTTGGCCGCCTGGACCACCTTGTCGGCATCGATGTCACCGAAGCGGGCGATGTTCTCGCTGACGGTGCCGCCGAACAGCTCGATATCCTGCGGCAGGTAGCCGACGTGCGGGCCGAGTTCGGCCTTGTTCCACTGGTAGATGTCGGCGCCGTCCAGGCGCACGTTGCCCATCATCGAGGGCCATACTCCGACCAGCAGGCGCGCCAGGGTCGACTTGCCCGAACCGCTCGGTCCAAGCACGCCCAGCACGTCGCCCGGCGCGATCCCGAACGACACGTTCTTGACGATCGGGGTCTTGACGCCCGGCGGCGCGGCGGTCACGCCTTCCAGGGCCAGCGCACCTTTTGGTGCAGGCAGGGCCATGCCGGCCGACCGTGCAGGATTGGCTTCCATCAGGGCCACCAGGCGTTCGTAGGAGCTGCGGGTGCTGGACCAGCTTTTCCAGACCCCGATCACCTGCTGCACCGGCGCCAGCGCGCGGCCGACCAGGATCGACGCGGCAATCATCATGCCAGGGGTGATCTTGTTTTCAAGCACCAGCAGCGCGCCGAAACCGAGTACCAGCGATTGCAGCGAGGTTTGCACGAACTTGGTCGCGGCGCCGATCGAGCCGGCCTTCTGGCTGGCGTCCGCCTGCAGGCTCAGAAACCGGCCGTGGCGCTTGAACCAGCGACCCAGCAGGTGCGGCAGCATGCCCATCGATTCGATGACTTCGGCATTGCGCAGGTTGTTGGTGGCCAGGGTGCTGGCCGAGATCGCCATGCTGTTGGCTTCGGCCAGCGGTTCGCGGGTGACGCGCTCGTTCACGATGGCCAGGATCACCAGGATCGCCGTACCGAACAGCGCAAACAAGCCCAGCGAGGGTTGGAAGAAGAAGATGACGATCAGGTAGACCGGGAACCAGGGGGCGTCGAAGAAGGCGAACAGTGCGTTACCGGTCAGGAACTGGCGCAGCGTGGTCAGGTCGTTCAGCGCCTGGCCGGCGTTGCCGCCCGCCTGCTTCAGGTTCTGCTCGAATGCCGCGGTATAGATCCGCTTGTTGAGGGTCATGTCGAAGCGCGCGCCGACGCGTACCAGCACGAAGGAACGGATCAGCTCCAGCCCCCCCATGAACAGGTAGGCGCCGAGCATCAGGATGGTGAGCATCGCCAGCGTGACTTCGTTGCGGCTGGCCAGCACGCGGTCGTAAACCTGCAGCATGTACAGCGAAGGCACCAGCATCAGGAGGTTGATGATCGCGCTGAACACGCCCACCGTATAGAAAGTGCTCTTGAAGGCGGTCAACGCCTGTTGGATCTCGTTCTTTTTATCCAAAAGTTTTTTCATATGCGCTTTGCTTGACTGAGAAACCGGCGAGGATTCGCGGCATCGCCTCACAACCCCGGCGTGTAAAGAAGAAATTGATCAGCGCGCACATTATCCGACAAAAAGTATAAAAAATGTGATGCTCGTCACAAAAATCTTGTGTGGCTGCAACAAAAAGTAGCAGTAAAGCCAACGCAGGCCAGGGGCCAGAGCGGCATAGGGGGCGGTCCGAAGGCCCGCTCCCCTGTTACACCACCCGGCATGCGGCTCCGCACCGGGGGGCGGTTGGAACGGTTGAGATCATCGTGCCAAGTCCTATGCACCATGCCTGTTTTCATCTGTTTCCAACCCCGGTCGATCGAGTTCTTCGCTGTCATGCAGGCCGTCAGCTTCACCTTGGCCCTTGCTTGACGAGCCCCGTTTCCGGGCATCTGAAGCATTCCCTCCCGAATGGTCGAGGAGATTCCAACTCCCATTCCTTCGGTCCTTCAGCCCAGTCTTTAGCCTCACCGGCCAAACCGGCACCAACTACGACCTCTGCTGACTTCTCGCTCCGGTTTGCACCGTCGCCCTTTCAGCCACAAAGTAATATCTCCCCAAGCAAGAGCGCTCTCCTTCCCTGCACAACCGCCAGATTGACGCCACCTCGCACTGACCACAAGAGCTTCGCGGAATGTTGCCCGTGCCCCCCCTGCTCGGCACCGCCTTCTATCCGACTCTTGTCCATCGGCTCGCAATTTCGATCCACGCTTCCTCTCCACGCTCGATCACCGTCACGCAGTTGCGCTTCACTTCGCTCACTGTAGTCAGCTCGCGGCGGGACTTCCACCCGCAAGAGTGCGCTCACGCTGAGCGCAATCGGCATAGGGGACGGCCCTGAGGGCCGCTCCCCTGCCACACCACCCGGCATGCGGGTCCGCACCGGGCGGTTCGAGTAGTTGAGGTCAAGACAGGCGAGGTACACCGAGTCGGTCGAAATAGCCGATAGTCATCACTGTTTTGAGTAACCTATCGCTGTTGTGCCACCAGCGGCGGCTGTTCGCCGCTACGTGCCTCGCTGCCGACGGCCAAGCCCCAAGTTTAAGGAGCTCCCGATACATGGTGCTTCCGCGCTTCCAGTGCTTGAGCTGGATAGCCCGCAGCCTATGACGCAGCCATTCATCGAGTCTTTGCCAGACACCGGGCGTCTGCGCTAATTGGAAATACCCCTTCCATCCCAGCATGTAAGAGCGAAGCCTTTGCACCACATCCGGCATGCCGCGCCCACCGGAACGGCAGGTCAGCTCCCGGATGCGCTGCTTGTACGCCTGCAGCGGCTTTTCCGCCACCTTGCGTTTGACCTCGCCCCCATGCCCCACCCACAGGCTGTAACCGAGAAACTTGCGGCCGAAGACGCTGGCCACGGCGCTTTTGCTTTCGTTGACCACGAGATGCAACTTGGCATAGCAGCGCCGCAGCAGCGTCATCACCCGTTGGCCCGCTCGCCTGCTCCGCACATACACGTTCGCATCGTCGGCATAGCGCGCAAAGCGATGACCGCGCCGTTCCAGTTCCTTGTCCACTTCATCGAGCATTACGTTGGCAAGCAAGGGGCTCAGGGGACCGCCTTGCGGCGTCCCTTCGCTTCGTTCCTGCACCACGCCATGATCCATGATGCCGCTGCTCAGATAGGCACGTACCAGCCGGATCACTCCAGCATCGTCGATGCGTTTCCTCAGGCGATCAATCAGGATGTCATGGTTGACCCGGTCGAAGAATTTCGACAGGTCAACGTCAACCACGATTCTCAGACCAGACTGGACGTACGAGTGGGCGGCTAATACCGCATCCTGCGCACGCCTGCCGGGCCGAAAGCCGTAACTATGCTCGCTGAAGGTGGGATCAAGTATCGGTTGCAGCACCTGTAACAGTGCTTGCTGGATCAGCCGATCCGTCACCGTCGGGATGCCAAGCTCGCGCTCGCCACCGTCGGGCTTCGGAATCGTCACCCGACGTACCGGGCTGGGCCGGTACGTCCCTGTCAGCAGTTGTTTTCGTATGTGCGGCCACTCGGTTGCCAGCAGACGTGAGGTCTGGTTAATATCCATTCCATCCACACCGGCCGCTCCCTTGTTGGCACGCACACGCTTGAACGCCCGCCGCAGGTTCTCTGTCGTCAGCGCCGCTTGCAGCACCGCTGACCCCGTGCCTCCGGTTGCATGCCGCGGGCAGAACGCTTCGTCGCTGAAAGCATCGAGCATGGCTTCACCTTGCCCTACGGCTTCCCGCCCCGCGTTAGCAGGCATCTGACGCTGTGCCTTCTGCATCGACATATCGGATTCACTCCTACTCGTTCGGTCCTTCGTCGGCGGAGTCGAGCCTTCCCGGCGCTACCTCCGACTACTATGACCTCTGCTGAGACCCCGCTCCGACCTTCGTCGTCGCCCTTTCAGGCACAAGGCGGGGCGTCCCCAGGTAAGGGCCGCACTCCTTCATCACACAACCGCCACATTTACACCACCTCTCCTTGACCACAAGAGTTTCGCGGTTTCTGGCCCGCTCGCCCTGATCGGCAGCGCCTTCTATGTGATTCGTGTTCCTCGGCTCATGATTTACGCTCCACGCTTCCTTTCCACACTCGGTCACCCTCATGCAGTTGCGTTTCACTTCGCTCACTGTGGTCAGCTCGCGGCGGGACTTGCACCCACAGAAGTGCGCCCATGCTGGGCGCACCGAAAAAATCTATGGTCCCCCTCCTTTTTGCAAGCTGATTTTTGTATGATGTAGTTGGCTTGCTCAAATCTATCCGGCGTCATGTTGGAGACTTGCTCCGCGCCACGATGAGAGTTCGCGCCTGATGGGTCCTAAAAAAACCCGCGGCTTCAGGAGCCGATTTTTATGCCAGGTTATCCGTCAGGCCGGTGTGCCGTTCACGTCATCCAGTATCAGCGTCGCAAAACCAGGTAGGTCCTTAGGTACAGCAAGCTCGGGAGGCCGTCACAGCGATGTGACGGCCTCTTGCATTTTGTATTCGGTATGGTGTGCCGCCATGGCCCATGCTGTGCGGGCGAGCTTGTTCGCCAGCGCGCAGGCTACGACATTGGAATGGCGTCGCCCCAGCATGGAACGCGCCCACTGCGCCAGGCGGTCGGTGTGCCGGTCCAAGCCGCGCATGTAAGACCGCGCGCACTGTACCAGCAGGCGCCGGATATTCTTGTCGCCGCGTTTGCTGATGCCCAGCAGATTCGCTCGCCCGCCGGTACTGTGCTGCTGAGGCACCAAACCAAGCGATGCAGCGAAATCGCGTCCACAGCTGTATTGCTTGCCGTCGCCCATTTCGGCCGACAAAGCACTCGCCGTAATCGGTCCGACGCCAGGAATCGCCATCAAGCGCTGTCCAAGATCGTCTTCCTGCAGTTGCCTGCCCAGATCCTTCTCGAGCTCGTCGATCTGCTCGTCCAGATACTGAATATGGGCACGCAGTCTTTCAATCAGGCTCACCAGCCGTGCTGGCAGAGCGCGCTCTGCCAGCACGGAAGGCAGCCGCTTGATAATGCCCGCGCCCTTGGGCAGGCCGATACCGAATTCGAGCAGGAATCCATGGATCTGATTGATTGCCTTGACCCGAGCGCGCACCAACGACTCGCGCGTCCGATGCAGGGCCGACAGGCATTGCTGGGCTTCGGTCTTGGGTGTCACGAAACGCATCGATGGACGGCTGGCTGCTTCGCAGATCGCCTCGGCATCGATGAAGTCGTTTTTGTTGCCCTTGACGAAAGGCCTGACGAACTGCGGAGAGATGAGTTTGGCCTTGTGGCCGAGTGCGGACAGCTGCCGCGCCATCCAGTGCGCGCCGGCGCAGGCTTCCATCACGATCGTACAGGGTGGGAAGTTGGCGAGAAAGGTGATCAGGTGCTTGCGGTCGAACTTCCTGCGCAGCAGCGCCTTACCGTGTCGATCCTGTCCGTGCAGGTGAAAACCGTGCTTACCGAGATCGATGCCGATGAGCGTAACGTCTTGCATGATGGCCTCCATTCAGAAAGAACTCACCCCACAAGATTAGTATCTTGCAGGGTGGAGGGGGACCATCTCATTAAACCCCGCTTCCTAACGAAAGCGGGGTTTCGGTCATTGAATCTCAGCCTGGTTGCCCAGGCCTTGATACCTTGCTACTTAGACAGTCGGGGTGTTGACGGTGATGATGCCGTTGTTCAGGACGACATCGGTCGATGCCACACCGGTCAAGGTGATGGTAATGACTTCCGGGGTTGCAGCGTTCGAACCGAACTTCGAGGTTTCCAGAACGATGTCAGTGCCACCGGTTGCGTTAGCAACGATGAAGGCTTCCAGCACGTTGTCGTTGCCAGCAGTCAGCTTGCCGGTGTTCAGGGTGTAGTCGGTGCCGATGAACAGCGAGTCCTTGCCCAGCAGACCGAACAGGTTGATCGAGGCATCGACGTCGCTAGCAACATAGATGTCCGAAGCAGCGGTTGCCAGCAGCGAGCCTTCTGCATCCACAGGCTTGCTCATGCCGTTGGTTTCGAATGCGTCTTCAGCAGCCTTGATGGTTGCGTCCAGGGCTTTCAATTGATCAGCAGCAACGGTTGCTTTGGTCAGGGCGTCGGTTGCCTTGGTCAGTGCAGTGATCGCGTCGTTAGCGGTCTTGACCTGAGCATTTGCAGTGTCCAGGGCTGCGACACGTGCGTTGACGGGAGCGTTACCTTCGTAGGTGGTCAGAGCACTGTTGAATGCGTTCAGCGCAGCAGTTGCAGCACCTGGGGTGGCTTCCAGATCAGCATTTGCCTGCAGAATGGCTTTCTGGGTAGCGATCTGGGCCATGGTTGGCAGGGCGCCGTCAGCAACCTTGACATCCTTCATCAGGCCTTTGATCGTTTCCAGGTTCGACACTTCGGTCGCGGTCATGTCCAGGTAGTTGACGTTTGCGTCAGCAGCGGTCTTCACCTTGTTGGCGTTGCTCAGGGCCAGGTCTGCAGCTTCCTTGGCGATCGACGCGTTCAGCAGCGCGGTTACACCTGGGTTAGTCGTTTCGGTGACGCCGGTCGCCAGAACCAGCTTCTTGTCGGCGTTCAGCACGATCACGCCATCGACGGTGCCATCACCAGCGACGTCAACAGCGGCCTTGCTCAGCACGTTGTACGAAGCTTCCTTGGCCTGCAGATCAGCGTCAGCTGCGGTCACGGTCTTGCCAGCGGCATCAACAGCAGCTTTAGCCGAAGCTTGGGTAGCAACAGCTGCGGACAGGCCAGCAACCTTGCCGATTTCGGCGGTGGCGTCTGCAACTGCAGTGTTCGCGGTGCTCAGCTGGGCCGCGTTGGCAGCAACCTTGTCGGCCACCAGAGCAGCACGGACGTTTGGCGAGGTAGCAGCAGCGTAGCCAACAACGCCGCCTTTGGTTTCGACTTCAGTGAAAGCGGTGTTCTGCTTGGTGGTGATGCCAGCTTCAGTGCCGGCAGCGACTTTACCGTCGTCCTTGCCATCAGCGCTGTCGAGGAATTCGAACTTGGCTTCCTTGGCAGCGTCCACTGCGGCGAGACCCGAGGTCAAGGTGAACGGGGTGCCGGCTGCGACAACCTTGACAACCGTAGCCGACAGTGCGGTCGGAGCGATCGCGGCGGTCAGCGAAGCGTCGGTGGTGATGCTGCTGATGAAGGCCTTGGCCACTTTGTTGGCTTCTGCACCGCGGTAGCCGTCTTGCTCGGGCTTGGTGTCCAGGGCAGCGGAGAAGGCGGTTGCGCCAGCGACTTTGTTTTCGTAGGCTTCAGCGTCGGTGGTCTGTGCGCCTTTAGCGATTTCAGCAACGACTTTGTCGATGGTGATCTTGCCAGCGGTCATCAGGTCAGCCCAGTAGGCTTGGCCAGCGGCTTCTGCAGGACGGCCGAACAGGTTCTGGTACACCTGGTTGACGACCTGGGCGTTGGTCATGTTGGCGTAGGCGGTCTTGTATTCGGCTTCAGCAGCAAAAGCAGCCGACACAGCAGCGGTCGAACCCTTCTGGGTTTCGACAACGTTGGTCCAGTAGTCCAGGCCAGCAGTGTCAGCAGGACGGTTGAAGTAAGCGACGTACAATTGCTGAACTGCATTGACGTGTGCGGTGACGATTGCCATGTATTGCTCCAAAAAGATAGATCGATCGAGTGATGAATCAAAGTTGCACAGGGTGGCATTGCACACCTGTAAGCCAACGGACCGGATGATGACAGAAAGCGAGCCCGTCCTTATGTGATGGCCATCACAAGCCGGACAAAGTTTTTCGAAATTTCGACACATTCATACATTCCGTACCCTCCAATTACGCGCGATGGGTAAGCAGGCCTGTATTTTCATGATCGCTCAGCCGTTTCATTTTCATCAACCGACGCCAGCACGACAATATCGCCGAGTAATTCCAGGCGCGGATACATATTGTCACGTCCTAAGATAGGTTGACAGGGTCACGGCCTTTTTCGTTACCCTGTAGATCTGATGTTACTGACGCCCAGTGCACCGCATCGGGCGTTCTGTATTGCAGCGCCGTATGCGGGCGCTCATGGTTATAGATGTGGATCGCCTGCTGCACCATGGTAGCGGCTTGCTCCAAGTTTTGAGGCACTGCAGTCAAGAGCTCGGCCTTCAAAATACCGTTAATTCGTTCTGCCAAGGCGTTCTGGTAGCAGTCGTAGCCGTCGGTCATCGAGCACAAAACGCCGTGCCGGCGATGAATCTGCTGATAGGCTTCTGCACAGTATTGCAGGCCGCGGTCGGAGTGATGGATCAGCTGGCGTTCGGTGCCCCGGCAGCGTAGTGCCATGCTCCATGCTTTCAGCACTCCGTCGGTGTGCAGGTCATGGTGCAAGTGGTGCCCCATGATCCTGCGCGAGTAAGCGTCGGTCACCAGGCTAAGGTAGCCGGTCGCTTCCCGCGTTTCGATGTAGGTGATGTCGGCCACCCACAGCTGCTCGGCCATCGTTGGCTTAGCCTGCGCTTTCACCAGATTTGGATGCTTGCGCATCCAGTGTTTGGAGTTAGTGGTCTTGCGGTAGCAGCGTTTTGGATGCGCCAGCATCCTAGCGCGCCGCAGTGCATCGAACAGTCCATCCCGTCCCAGCTTTAATCCTGCCTGCACAAATTGGCGTTTGAGCAAAAAGTAGAGCTTGCGCGTGCCGATCCTGGGTTGGCGTAGCCGTACTTGCTGCACTAACTTCTCGGCCACACGGTTGCGTGCCGTTCGTCCAATTTCTGCATGCAATCGCTTGTAGTGTGCTTGACGGCTGATCCCGAACAACTGGCAGACCCGGCTAACGCTCAGGTCTTCTTTTTCCGTAAGGATTTGCGTTGTTCGGGCAAAGGCTTTTTTACGACAGCCACTCCATGCTCCTTGGCCAGGACGTCGAGCATCGTCTTATAGACGAGCGACTGCTGCCGGGAGGTTTCCAGCTCGGCTTCCAGCTGCTTGATCCGTTGCTCGGGGGTGAGAGGTCGCGTCATATCCGGTTGGGCTCGTACAAGTTGCAAAGCTAGCGAACTCCAGTCCTGCTGCCCGTATCGTCTTAACCATACTAGCACCGTACTTCGACCCTGGATGCCGAACTTCCTCTGCGCCTCTTTGTAAGTCATCTCGCCTTTTTCGACCGCGGCAACTACCCCCTCTTTAAAAGCCAAGGTGTAGTCAGCCTGGGTACGCTTTCCCTCAATCGCCATCTCGCTCTCCTTGAATAAGGCAAGTTTAGACAACCGATTTCAGGACGGGACATATGAAAAAACAAAAGCCCGGACCAGCCGGGCTTTTCAGGGATATATATGTATATGTCAGCGCCAGGTGGCCGCGCCGTTCACCGTGCGCTTTTCATCCAGACGGCCATCGAAAATGGTGGCGGCGCTGCCGCCGCGATCGTTGCTCAGCACGCCCTGGAGATTGAGCACCCCGGCACGCCCCAGGGCATCGTTGCCGTACAGGCGGCCGTCCCCAGTCACCATGCCGCTGGCAGTCAGCTGCACGACGTCGGTCGTTGTCGATACATCCATCGCAGCGTCAAAGGTGCGCGCGCCGAAATCCAGCTTCAAGGAACCATTTGATAATGTCGCCGGCGCGACGACCGTATTACCAAAGCCATACTCGGTGGTGACATAAGCCTCGCTACCGCGCAACGAGAAGCCGATCGTCCCGTTATTCGGCGCGACATACTCCTTGCCCGCCGACCGGAACAAAGCGAAATATCCCGAAAGCCCGAGCAACTCGTTCTTCTCGCGTTCTTCCGTCAGGTTGATGGCCGCATAGCGATCCATGACCGGCTGCCAGCGCCCCCAGATCGCCGTGCGTTCCGGCAAACTGGGCGGCACCTCGACCACCGGTGGCGGCATGCTCACGGGCGGCGGCGGTGGGTTGGTCCCCGTGTCCGGCGCCGGCGGCGGCGTTCCGGCGTTCGGTCCTGGCGCGGCGGTCACCAGCTTCTCGATGACCGAGTTCAAACCTGCGCTTTTCATTGCCTCGACACTGGCAGCCTGGGACGGCGCCGTGTTGGCCCCGCTCTTGACCAGCGGTTCGTCGTTGCGCGGCGGCGACACCTGGTCCGGCGATAGCGGGCTGCTGTCCAATACCTGGGCAGTCTGGCCGCGTCGCACCTGCACCAGCTGGCCACGTTGCGCCGCGCTCAGTTCGCGGCTGGCTTCGCCTTCGCAGGGGCCGGCGCCGTCGGGGCGGCAGGCCCCGGTGAAGCTGCTGACGACCACACCGCCCGAAATCACGGCCACGCGCGAGGTTTCCTCGTCGGTGAACACCGTGAAGTCGGTGCCGCGCACGCCGATTGCCGCGACCGGGGTATTGAAACGGAAATTCTGCCGCGCCAGCTTGACCGCCTCGCCCGATTTGCTGCGTGCGACGCCGCTGAGCAGTTCGAGCTTGATGCGGGTATTGGCGGGATTCTTCTGGTCGATGTGATAGGTGACGATCCGCGCCTTGGTATTCGGGCGCAGGATGAACAGGCCGTTGTCGACGGTTTTCACGTAGATGAAGCCGTCGCTGCCGGTGCGCAGCATCTGCCCTTCCTGGACCGCCGACCCTTCACGGGCCGCCTGGTCGCCAGCCTGGGCGCTACCGGCAACGAAGATGATCTTGCCTGCATCGGCATGGGCGGCGTGCGCGGCGCATGCAAGCAGTGCAGTAAGTAATAGTTTTCGCAAGATAGGTCCTTTTTCCTTCAATGTACCCCGCCGATGCCGGGCGCTTCCGTGACAGCCGTCACATTCTATCGAAAAGGATGGGCTCGCTTCTAGATATTACATTTTGTCGGATTTCAATAAAGACAATGTGTACAGGCAACTGTGCGCGTTATACTGCGCCCTTCCTTAACTGAAAGTACACCTGTACATTGCTGTGCGTGGCTGAACCGAGACGACATGCCCGACCCCGTGGACGCTGGGTCATCGCTGCGCTGGCCTTCCTGGTGACCCTGTGGTCGCAGTACGGGCACCTGGCTCCGCCCCTGTTCGGGCCTGCCAAGCCCGAGGGGCTGTTGTTTTTACCCAACGAGCGCTTGCGCGACACCTTCATTCGCATGCAGGCCACGGACGCCCCCGAACCGCGCATCCTCGTGGTCGACATCGACGAAAGCTCGCTGAGCGAACTCGGCGCCTGGCCCTGGCCGCGCGAACGCCTGGCGCACCTCGTCGAAATCCTGTTGAGCACCTACGGCGCCCGCGGCGTCGCCCTCGACATCGTGCTGCCTTCCGCCAGCGGCGCGCCGGACGACATCCGCCTGGCGCTGCTGGCCCGGCATGGCCCGGTGGTGCCGGCCCAGGCCTTCAATTTCGCCCCGCCCGGACTGGAGCCGCTGCGTACCGGCCATCTCGGCGGCGCCACCGCGTTGTACCGGAAGGGTGTGCCTGCCACCGGTTATGTCGGCAACTACCCGGCACTGGCCGAGGCGCCGAACATCGGCGTGATCGGTTTCATTCCCGACCCCGACGGCGCCTTGCGCCGCGTGCCCCTGGTGACCGAGTTCGAAGGACGGCATTATCCGGCGCTCGCGCTTGCGCTGGTGAACTGCTGCGCCGGCAAGGGGCCGCTGCGCCTCGAGGAAAGCGGGCTGATGCGCGTGCCGTTCCGGCGCGACTGGTCGGCTTTCACGCTGGTCAGCGCCGCCGACATCCTGGCCCAGCGGATCGTGCCTGCGAGCGCAGCCGGGCGCCTGGTCGTGGTCGGCTCGTCCTCGCTCGGCTTGGGCGACCGGGTGGAAACCCCTTTTGCCGCCAGCCGTCCCGGCCTGGGCGTGCAGGCCAGCATCCTGTCGGCGCTGCTCGACCGCCAGGCAGGCGCAACACCCGCTCCCTGGCCCGGCCGCCTCATCGCCTGCCTGTATGCCCTGCTCTCGGCGCTCGCGTGCATGCTGCTGTTCCCGCGCCTGTCGGCCGCTGCCGGCGTCGCCGTGCTGGCAGCCAGCTCGGCGCTGTGGCTGGGGCTGGCCTATGTGGCGAGCCCGCACGACCCGCACTTCGCGCCTGCCGGCCCATTGGCAAGCAACCTGTTCATGCTGGCCGTGGCCGTACCCTACCAATGGCAGGCCGCCCAGCGCCGCTCGCGCCACCTGCTGCAGACGCTGCGCCAGTACGTCGCGCCGGCCGTGGTCGAGGAGCTGCTGAGCAGCGACGACGACGACCCGCTGCAGCCGAGCCAGCGCGACGTGACCACCCTGGTGGCCGACATGGAAGGCTATACCGGACAGGTCGAGACACTGCCGGTGGCGGAAGCGGCGCAGTTGACGCGCGACTTCCTCGACTGCCTGACCGGCCCGGTCATCGAACACCAGGGCACGCTCGACAAGTACACCGGCGACGGCATGATGGCCTTCTGGGGCGCGCCGCTGCCGCTGGAACAGCATGCCGACCTGGCGCTCGACGCCGCCCGCGAGATGACGCGCCGCGTCGCCGCGCTCAGCACCAGGCGCGAACGCAAGGGTTTCCCGCCGCTGCGCGTGCGGATCGGCGTCGAAAGCGGCCCGGCCATGGCGGGCGATTTCGGCACCTCGTTCCGCAGCATTTATACTGCGGTCGGAGACAGCGTCAACACGGCGGCCCGCCTCGAGCAGGTCGCACGCGATTTTCCCCATAACATCATCGTCGGTCCCGGCACGGTCGAACGGGCGCGCCGCCACCGCTTCCTCGCCCTGGGCGAACGCCTGCTGCGCGGTAAAGAAAAAGCCACCTCCTTGTACACTCTCGACACCAGCGCGGGCCACACGGCGGCCCCTCAGCCAGCATCCGCCCAACAGGCGGCCTCATCCATTACCAGCCTTACGGGGCCGTCCGCGTGAGCGCGCGCATCTCGCCGGGCATGCTTGCCCTCCTGCTGGCCTGCGCGCCGGCCTGGGCGGCTGGCCAGGACGGCGCCGCCGCTCCCGCCGGCACGCCCACCCCACCACCTCCGGAAGCGCTGTACCAGGAAGCGCTGCAATCGCTGTCGGAGGGCCGCAAGAACGATGCCTCCGCTGCGCTGGCGCGCCTGATCGCGCAGGTGCCCCAGCATGCCGGCGCCGTGATCGACCTGGCCCTGATCCAGTGCAGCCTCGGCAATGCCGACGAAGCCGAGCGCCTGTTCGCCATCGTCGAGACGCGCTTCGAGCCTTCACGCGAGATCCTCGAACTGATCGCCGAAGCGCGCGACGGCGGCTGCAAGCGCGCGCCTCCGGCCAGTTCCGCCAGGATGAACATCGGTCGCGGCATCGACGACAACGTGAACCAGGGCGCCAGCAATTCGACCTTCATCGTCAGCGGTCCGGACGGCCAGGTCGAACTGCCTCTGCTGGACGACTTCCTGCCCAAGCGCGACGGCTACACCACCTTCGGCGCGGACTACGTGCGCGGGATCGGCAGCAACGGAAGCCTCGGTTTCATGCAGTTCCAGACACGCCGCTACGACCGCATGCGCGACTATGACACCGGCGCGCTGTATGGCGGCATCGAATCGCCCTGGCGCCTGGGCGCCTGGACCCTGCGCAGCACGGGCTCGCTGGGCGCGACGACGATGGCCGGCCGCCTCTACCAGAAACAGGCGCAGGCGCAGCTGCGAGTAACGGTGCCCTTGCCGCTGCCGGCGCATACCCAGTTCTACGTGACCGGCAGCGCCACGCGCACCAGGTACCCGACCCTGGGCAGCTTCGATTCGGACATGCTGGAGGCGCGCGCATTGCTGGCGCAACAGGCCGGCAGCTTCGCCGCCAGGGCCACGCTGGGCCTCTTGAGCGACCGCGCGCGCAGCGACCGTCCGGGCGGCAACCGCCACGGTAATTACCTGACGCTGTCGCTGCGCAAGGCGCTCGGCTGGGACACCCATGGCGAAATCGCCTGGACGCGCCAGCGCTGGAACAGCGCCGCGCCCTACTCGCCGGAACTGCTGATCGACCAGGTACGCGCCCAGCGCATCCAGGTCCTGCGCGCCATCCTGACCTACCAGCTTGCAAGGAACCAGACGCTGTCGCTCGAGGGACGGATGGTACGGAACCGCGAGAACATCAGTATCTTCCAGTACGATAACCGGCAGTTACAGCTGAGCTGGCAATGGCAATTACCTTGAGTCTGGCATTACAATCGCCACGTTCAATATAAAAAAGCATTGCCGATGCCGTCCGAAGTACTGTTGTTCGTTTGCGCAGCGAGCGTGCTGTTTGTCGCGTGCCTGGTACCCAACCGCTGGCTGCCGCCCTTGCCCAACGACAAGCTCATGCATTTCGGCGCGTTTGCCGTGTTGACCGTGCTGGCCTTGCGCGCGGCACAGGGAAGGGGGGAAGCCGGTTGGTGGCTGGCCGGACTGCTGCTCGGCGGCTGGCTGATCGAATGCCTGCAATCGCTGGTACCCGACCGCCGGTTTTGCTGGCGCGACCTGGCGGCCAATGCCGCGGGAATCGCCACCGTGGCGCTCCCCGCCTTTGCCATCGGACACTTTTAAGGCACTGACCCATTGATGAGTTCTTCCGCCAAGCTCTCCCAGTTTTCCGACCAGCCCGGGCAAGCTACCGCTCCCGAGGCGCAGGAGCGCCAGCTCCAGGTCCACCTGCGCAAGATTCCGCTGCTGGCCGACCTGACCGACGAGGAAATCCTCCAGGTCAGGGGCGAACTGCGCTTCCGCCACTACCCGAAGCGCTCGGTGGTGCTGCACAAGGGCGGCAGCGGCGACGGCCTGCTGTTCCTGCTGTCGGGCCACCTGCAGGTGGTCGACGTGACCGAGGACGGCCGCTCGGTCGGCCTGCGCATGCTGTCGGCTGGCGACTTCTTCGGCGAGATCGCCTTGATCAACGACTCGACACGCTCGGCATCCGTGGTGTCCACCACCGAGGTGCTGGTCGCCTTCCTGCCGGCGGCGATCGCGCTGCACCTGTTCTCGCATTCGCCCTCGGTGGCGCGCAAGATGCTGGGGCACCTTGCCCAGAAGATCCAGCGCGATTCCGAGTTCCGTGCCTTGCTCAGCATTAACAACACGACGCGCCGCATCTACACCTATATCGCCCTGATGCAGCAAACCCCGGGCCCGGATGGCAGTAGCGTGGTGGAAAACCTGCCGACCCACCAGGACATCGCCAACATGATCAACACCAGCCGCGAGACCGTGACCCGGGCCCTGCTGACCCTGGTGCAGCAGGGGGTGGTGCAGAAAGAGGCGCACCGGCTGATCATTCTCGATCCGGATGCGCTGCAGCGGCTGGCGCAGGGAAGCTAGGCGCCCACCTGTGCGCTGCTGCGACAGGACGATGGCGGCGCCGCCCAGGGCGTGATACATTTTTGGCATCCCGCCCCATGGAGACGACATGCGCACCCTGACCGCCAGCAACTCCGCCAAGCCCAGCCTGGGCAAGAACCTTGCACGCGTGGCGGCCGCCACTGCTGCCCTCTTGATGATTCCGCTGCTTGCCATGCAGTTCACCAGCGAAGTGAACTGGACCGGCGGCGATTTCGTGGCCGCCGGCATCCTGCTGTTCGCTGCCGGCCTGGCCGTGGTCGTGGCCTCGCGCATGGCGCGCAGCAGGCTGCAGCGCCTGGCCCTGGTCGGCCTGGTCGCGCTGGCCTTCGTGTATGTGTGGGCTGAACTGGCGGTCGGCATCTTCACCAATCTGGGCAGCTGAGCCCTTGGTCATCCGGAAGTTGTCATGGCCGAGGCCGGCTCGGCCGGGCCGGCGCGGCCTTGCCGATTTCCTTTCGGCATGAATACAAATCCCGATTGACTTTTGACAAGATGTTACATCTACAATAATAGAGCGGCTGTTGGATGAAGTATAATTTTGGGCTCATCCGGCCAAGCCAATCGACATGAATTTTTCCCTGACGTACCCGAACGGGGCGCTGCCAGCGCGGGCCGCCCCATGATGTCGCCACTGATGCTGCGCGGCCTGTGGGCCTATCGCGGTTTCGTGCTGGGTAGCGTCAAGCGCGAATTCCAGTCGAAGTACGTGAATGCGATGCTGGGCGCCGTCTGGTCGGTGCTCAGTCCGCTCGCCATGATCCTGGTGTACACCGTGATCTTTTCCGAGGTCATGCGTGCCAAGCTGCCGGGCAACGATTCCGGCGCCGCCTATTCGATCTACCTGTGCGCCGGCATCCTTACCTGGGGCCTGTTCGCCGAGATCGTCGCGCGCGGACAGAACATGTTCCTCGAGCAGGCCAATCTGATCAAGAAGATCAGCTTCCCCCGGATCTGCCTGCCGATCATCGTCGTCTGCAATGGACTGGTGAACTTCGGCATCATCTTTGGCTTGTTCCTGGTGTACCTCGTCGTTTCCGGCAATTTCCCGGGCATGGTGTTCTTCGCCATCGTTCCGGTCCTGCTGCTGCAGATCCTGCTGGCCATCGGCCTGGGCATGGTGAGCGGCATCCTGAACGTGTTCTTCCGCGACGTCGGCCAGTTCGTCACCATCGCGATGCAGTTCTGGTTCTGGCTGACCCCGATCGTCTACCCGGCCTCGATCCTGCCGGAAGCAGTGCGTCCGATCCTGGTCTACAACCCGATGGCCGCCGTGGTGGGGGCGCACCAGGCGATCCTGGTCGAAGGCCGCCTGCCCGACTGGAACAGCCTGATTCCGGCGGCGCTGCTGGCCCTGCTGCTGTGCATCCTGGGCCTGCGCCTGTTCCGCAAGCGCTCCGGCGAAATGGTGGATGAACTCTGATGGGCAGCATCGTCGTTTCCAACCTGGGCAAGGCCTATAAGCAGTACCCGACGCGCTGGTCGCGCCTGGGCGAATGGCTGCTGCCGCTGCGCGGGCCGCGCCACAAGCTCAAGTGGGTGCTTACCGACATCAACTTCCAGGTGTCGCCGGGCGAAGCCGTGGGCCTGATCGGCATCAACGGCGCCGGCAAGAGCACCCTGCTGAAACTCATCACCGGCACCACCCAGCCGACCACCGGCAGCGTCTGGATGGAAGGCCGCGTGGCCGCCCTGCTGGAGCTGGGCATGGGTTTCCACCCGGATTTCACCGGCCGCCAGAACGTCTACATGGCCGGCCAGCTGCTGGGCATGACGGTGGACGAGATCAGCGCCTTGATGCCGCAGATCGAGGACTTCGCCGGCATCGGCGAGTACATGGACCAGCCGGTGCGGGTCTACTCGAGCGGCATGCAGATGCGCGTGGCCTTCTCGGTGGCCACGGCGCGGCGGCCGGACATCCTGATCGTCGACGAGGCCCTGTCGGTGGGCGACGCCTACTTCCAGCACAAGTCCTTCGATCGCATCCGCCAGTTCCGCAAGGAGGGCACCACCCTGCTGCTGGTCTCGCACGACAAGCAGGCGATCCAGTCGGTGTGCGACCGCGCCGTGCTGCTCGACGGCGGCCGCCTGGCCAAGGAAGGCAAGCCGGAAGAGATCATGGACTACTACAATGCCATGATCGCCGAACGCGAGAACGCGACCGTACGTCTCAACGAGACCGGCGACGGCAAGATCCAGACCATCTCGGGCACCGGCGAAGCCACGGTCAGCGACATCGCCCTGATCGACGAGAGCGGGCAGCGCGCCGAGGTGGTCGACGTGGGCGCGGCCGTGACGCTGGAAGTGAAGGTCAAGGTCAACGCCCTGATACCGCGCATGGTGCTCGGCTACATGATCAAGGACCGCCTCGGCCAGCCGATGTACGGCACCAATACCCACCTCAAGGGACTGCCGCTCGAGGACGTCGCCGTCGGCGAAGAGGTGGTGTACCGCTTCGCCTTCCCGATGAACCTGGGCCCCGGCACCTATTCGGTCGCGACCGCGATCGTCAGTACCGAGACCCACCTGGTCAACAACTACGAATGGCGCGACCTGGCGCTGGTGTTCACCGTGATGAACATGCGCCGCCCCCACTTCGAGGGCTCGGCCTGGCTCGACCCGGCCGTCGATATCCAACGCTCATGATCGACAAGATGCGATTCATTTCCTACTCTCAGAATGGCGAGGACGTGCTGCTGTGGCGCGCGCTCGGCCACGTGCAGAACGGCTTCTACATCGACGTCGGCGCCAACGACCCCGAAGAGCATTCGGTCACCAAGGCCTTCTACGACGCTGGCTGGCGCGGCGTCAGCATCGAGCCGCTGCCTTCCTTCCACCAGACTTTCCTCGAGCAGCGCCCGCGCGACGTCAACCTGGCGATCGCCGCCGGAGCCGCGAACGGCGAACTGACCCTGTACGACACCCCGCAGGTGCGCGGCTGGGCCTCGCCGGAACAGTCCGTGGCCGAGCTGCACCGCGCGGAAGGCCATGAAGTGGTCGAACTGCGCGTGCCGGTGCGCACCCTGGCCTCGGTGTGCGAAGAGCATGTGCAGGGCGAGATCCACTTCCTGAAGATCGACGTCGAAGGCTTCGAAGGCGAAGTGCTGCGCGGAATGGACTTCGCGCGCTGGCGCCCCTGGGTGCTGGTGATCGAAGCCACGCTGCCGAACAGCCGCGAAACCAATCACGCCTCCTGGGAGCACCTGGTGACCGGCCAGCGCTACCGCTTCGCGTGGTTCGACGGCCTGAACCGCTACTACGTGGCGGAAGAACACGGCGAACTGCTGGCGCACTTCGGGATCCAGCCGAACGTCTTCGACGACTATATTTCGCACCACCTCGACAAGGCATGGGCCTCGTCGCAGGAACTGGTCCATGCGCTGCGGGCGTCCGAGCGGCATGCCGAGCAGGTCGCGCTGCTGGCGCAGGCGCGGCAGGAAGACCTGGAGCACACCCAGCAGCGCGCCGACGAGCTGAAAGACCAGCTCGACGCAGCCTGGGCCCGGGCGGAAGTCCTGGCCCAGGAAAAAATGCACGCGGATGCCTGGATCGCGTCCTTGCACCAAAGCGTCGCGGCCGAACAGGCCAATGCCGAGAAACTGCTGGCATGGGCCAAGAGTCTGGAAGCCAGCGTGATCGCCACCCACAACAGCACCTCGTGGAAGGTGACACGACCGCTGCGCATGGCCGGCCACCTCGTGTATGCGATGCGCCAGCCGGACCGGGCACGCCGCGTCGTCACGCGCCTTACCCGCAGCGAAACACTGCGCCGCCTCCTGATCCCGGTACTGCTGCGCTTCCCGTCGCTGGGCCGCCGCGTGCAGGCTTCGCTATCGGCCATCAAGCAGCTGCCGCCCGAGCCGTTGCCGGAGGGCGTGAAGCCAGTCCCGGATGAGCTGCGCGGCCTGCCAGCCTCGGTGCGCGGCGTACTGGCGGACCTGGAGCGGGCGCGCCATCACCACACCAGCAGTTAAGACTTCCGAACTATGCGTATCGTAATCGACCTACTTGAGAACCATGGCCGCGTGGACGGCGCCGCGCTCGCGCTGACGCAGGAACTGCTGCGCCAGGCCGGCGGGCGCGAAGTGCATGTCGCCGTTCCGCTACTCGACCCGGTGACGCTGGAGTCGCTCCGTACGGGTGGCCTGCTGCCGCGCGCCCAGGTACGGGCCTTCGACCTGCCAGCCGGTGGACGGGTGCGCGCCCTGGTGCGCAGACATGCGCTGACAGGATTGCGGCCCGACGTCGTACTGCTGCCGGTGCGCGTGGCAGGCAAGCGCGGCCTCGATCCGCTGGAGGTCCCCTACGCGATCCTGGAAACCGAATGCCGCGGGGTGAACGTCGCGGCGCTACTCGGTTCCCTCGATGCGGCCGCGGCCAGGAAGCCGCCACCCGCGCGGGAACCCGCGGCCCGGCCTCGGCTGGCGTATGTCTCGCCGCTGCCGCCGGAACGATCCGGCATCGCCGACTACAGCGCCGAACTGGTGCCGGAACTGGCGCGCTACTATGACATCGAGCTGGTGGTGGAGCAGGACACGTCGCTTGTCGTCGATCCGCGCCTGTCCGGGTTCCCCTTGCGCAGCCCCGCCTGGCTGCGCGAACACGCGCATTCGGTAGACCGCGTGGTCTACCACTTCGGCAATTCCCACGCCCACAAGCACATGTTCGAACTGGTGCGCGAGGTGCCCGGCGTCGTGGTACTGCATGACTTCTATCTGTCGGGCGTGCTCGACAACCTCGAACGCGAGGAATACCTCGACAAGGGCTTCCTGCAGGCGCTGTACGAGTCGCATGGCTATACCGGCCTGCTCGGACACCGCAAGCATGGGCGCAACCCGGCTATCTGGACCTACCCGCTCAACAAAGGGGTGCTTGACAACGCTGCCGGCGTCATCGTCCACTCGGACTTCTCGCGTGAGCTGGCGCAACAGTGGTATGGACCGGACGCTGCCGACACCTGGCGCACCATTCCCCTGCTGCGCGGCCGCCCTGAAGGCGGCGCCGGGCCGGGTGCGCGCGGCAAGGCGCGCGCGGCGCTCGGGCTGGACGCCGACGCCTTCGTGGTCGCCAGCTTTGGCATGCTCGGACGCACCAAGCTCAATGCCGAGCTGCTGGAAGCGTACCTGGCCTCGCCGCTGGCGCGCGACCCCGCCTGCCACCTGGTTTTCGTGGGCGACAACGATCCCGGCCCGTATGGCGAGCAGTTGCAGGAACAGATCCTGGCCAGCCCTGCGGCCGGCCGCATCCACGTCACCGGCTTCGTCGATGCCACCATCTACGCCCAGTACCTGGCAGCGGCCGACGTGGCGGTGCAGCTGCGTTCGTCGACGCGCGGCGAGACCTCGGCGGCGGTGCTCGATTGCCTGCTGTACGGAATGCCCACCATCGTCAATGCGCACGGCTCGACCGCTTCGCTACCCGACGAATTGCTGGTGAAATTGCCCGACCAATTCACGGTGGGACAACTGGGCGCAGCCCTGGCCCGCCTGCGCGGCGCCCCCGCCGAGCGCGCCCGACTGTCGGCACTGGCCATGGCGCACATGGACGCGCACCATGCCCCTGCCCACGTCGGTGCGCTCTACTACGACGCCATCGAGGATGTCGCGCTGCGCGGCGAGCATGCCGCCTATGCCGCACTGGTGCGCGCGGCGGCGCCACTGTGTCCGGCGCAGGAACTGCGGGAGCTGGCCACCGCGATCGCCTTCAACCGCGCCCCGCATGCGCCGCGCCAGCTGCTGGTGGACATCTCGGCCGTGGTGCAGTCCGACCTCAAGACCGGCATCCAGCGCGTGGTGCGCAGCATCCTGTTGGCGATGATCGCGGATCCGCCCGCGGGCTGGCGCATCGAGCCGGTGTATTCCACCGGCGGCAACCGGAGTTACCATTACGCGCGCCGCTTCGGCCTTGGCCTGGTGCAGGAAGAAGAACTGGCGCTGGAAGACGCGCCGGTCGACCTGCGCCCGGGCGACATCTTCTTCGGCCTCGACCTGTTTACCACCGGCACCTCGCAGAACGAACAGCTGCTGCTGTCGATGCGCGACCGCGGCGTCGGCATCTATTTCGTGGTGTTCGACATTTTGCCGATGCTGCGCCCGGACGTGTTCCCGTTCGGGACCGAGCAGTACTTCGGCGACTTCCTGCGCACCGTGCACAAGGTATCCGACGGCGTGCTGTGCATCTCGCGCGCCGTGGCCGACGAGCTGGCGGGCTGGATCGAACGCGAGGGCCTGCAGCGCCGCACGCCCCTGAGCCTCGGCCACTTCCACCTGGGCGCCGACATCGACGCCAGCGCGCCGAGCTTCGGCCTGCCGCCGGACGCCGAGCAGGTGCTGGCGGCGCTGGGGCAGCGCCCGAGCTTCATCATGGTCGGCACCGTCGAGCCGCGCAAGGGCCACACCCAGACGCTGGACGCCTTCGAGCTGCTGTGGCAACGCGGCGAGGACGTCAACCTGGTGGTGGTGGGCAAGCAGGGCTGGATGATGGAAAAGCTGTGCGAGCGCATGAGCACGCACCCGGAACATGCCAAGCGCCTGTTCTGGATGAACGGCATCTCGGACGAGATGCTGCTCAAGCTGTACGGCGCTTCTTCGGCCCTGCTCTCGCCCTCCGAAGGCGAAGGCTTCGGCCTGCCGCTGATCGAAGCGGCCCAGAAAGGCATTCCGATCATCGCGCGCAGCCTGCCGGTGTTCCGCGAAGTCGCCGGCGAACACGCTTATTACTTCGACGGCCTGGCGCCGCAAGACCTGGCCGACGCGATCAAGACCTGGCTGGCGCTGCAGCGCGAAGGCAAGGCGCCGCAGTCGACCGGCATGCCCTGGCTGACCTGGGACCAGAGCGCGCAGCAAGTGCTCGACGGCCTGGTGCGCCAGCAGTGGTACCGTGTTCTGCCCCCTGCCGAGCCGCGCCATGGCTGAGCCGACCATCACCACCGACCTGGGACGTCCGCTGGTCGTCGACCTGGACGGCAGCCTGATCCATTCCGACCTGTTGTGGGAAGCGATCGTGCTGTTCCTGAAGAAGAACATCCTGCGCGCCTGGCTGCTGCCGTTCTGGCTCCTGGCCGGCAAGGCGGCGTTCAAGGAAAGACTGGCGCGCGAAGTCGAACTCGATCCGGCGGCCCTGCCCTATGACGCGGTGGTGCTGGCCCTGGTGCGCGCCGAGCGCGAGCGCGGACGCCGCATCGTGCTGGCGACCGGCTCGCAGCGCCGCTTCGCCGAACAGATCGCGGGCCATCTCGGCCTGTTCGACCTGGTGCTCGCCACCGGCGACGGCATCAACCTGACCTCGCACAACAAGGCGCGCCGTCTCGCCGAACTGTATGGCGCGCAGGGCTACGACTACCTCGGCAATTCGCGCGCCGACCTGCCGGTGTGGCTGGGCTGCGCGCATCCCTGGTCGGTCACCTGCAAGCCCTTCCGCCTGGCGGACGGCCGCGTGACCGTGCATTCCGGCAGCGTGCGCGGCAATACGGCGCGGGCGCTGTTCAAGGCCCTGCGGCCGCGCCAGTGGCTGAAGAACCTGCTGGTGTTCGTGCCGATGCTGGCCGGCCATGCGCTCGACCTGCCCACCTTCAGCGCCTCGCTGGTGGCCTTCGTCGCGTTCTCGCTGTGCGCCTCCAGTGCCTACCTGCTCAACGACGCGCTCGACGCCCAGGACGACCGCGTGCACCCGACCAAGCACACGCGCCCGATCGCCTCGGGCGCCCTGCCGCTGCCGCTGGCCCTGTTCGCCAGTCCGCTGCTGGCGCTCGCCGCGATCGCGCTGTGCGCGGCCTTCAACGTGCTGCTGCTGGCGGCCGTGCTGGTGTATTTCGCCAGCACCGTGGCCTATTCGGTCTGGCTGAAGCGCCTGCTGATGGTCGACATCGTCGCGCTCGCCGTCCTGTACAGCCTGCGCGTCGTGGGTGGCGCGGCGGCCACCGGCATCCCGCCGTCGTTCTGGCTGCTGGGCTTTTCCTTCTTCATCTTCCTGAGCCTGGCCCTGCTCAAGCGCCACAGCGAGCTGATCAACCTGCACAAGCGCGGCAAGGACAAGACCCGCGGACGCGGCTACACGGTCGAGGACCGGACCCCGGTCGGCATCATGGGCGTCAACAGCGCCTTTGTGTCGGTGCTGGTCTTCATGCTCTACTTCAATTCCAACAATGTGCTGGACCTGTACCGCACCCCGGCCTGGCTGGCCGGGATCCTGCCGCTGCTGGTGTTCTGGCTCGGCCGCCTGTGGGTGCTGTCCTTCCGCGGCGAGGTCAACGAAGACCCGGTCCTGTACGTCAGCAAGGACAAGGTCAGCCTGGTGGTGCTGGCCTGCTGCCTCGCCCTCGCCACGCTGGCCTCCTTCTAAGCCATGCAGACAAGCGTTCCCGCCGCAGCCGCACGCTGGCGCTTCCCGATCCTGGTGGCGCTGGCGCTGGCCGCCCTGCTCGCCATGGTCAAGCCTTACTATGGCGGCGACGTGGTCGAGTACACCCTGGCCACCGTCGCCATCGCCGACCACGGCTCGCCCGACATCCGCCCCGGCGACATCGCCCGCGTGCGCAGTCTCCTGCCGGGCATGCTCGACGCCCCCCTCGACCAGCTCGAACGCGGCATGCGCGCCGGTGACCGGCAGTTGTACGCCGCCTTCGTGCGCGGGCGCGACGGCGACGTGTTCCCGGTCCACTACTTCGGCTATTCGCTGCTGGCCGCCGGCCCGTTCAAGCTGTTCGAAGCGCTCGGCATCCCGCCCTTCAAGGCCTTCCAGGCGGTCAACCTGATGGCGGTGTTCGCGCTGGCGCTGGCGCTGCGCCGCTTTTTCCAGTCCGAGACCCGGGCCTGGCTCGGCCTGGGACTGTTCATGCTGTGCGGCGGCGCGCTCTACCTGCACTGGACCAGCCCGGAGTGCGTCAGCGCCGCCTTCCTGCTGGCGGGCCTGCTGTTCTACACCGCCGGCGCGCCGCTGGCCGGCGGCGTACTGGCCGGGCTGGCCGGACAGCAGAACCCGACCATCGTGTTCTTCTTCGCTTTCGCGCCCCTGATCAAGCTGTGGCTCGACTACGAGCGCCAGCTGGGCTTTGCCGCCAACCTGCGCGTGCAACTCACGCGCCGCACGCTGGTCGGCCTGGCGGCCGGCATGGCGGTGTTCGCGCTGCCGCCGCTGTTCAACCTGTGGCAGTTCGGCGTCCCCAACATCATCGCCAAGCTGTTCTCCGACCCCGGCCTGATCGGCACGACGCGCCTGGCCTCGTTCTACTTCGACCTGAACCAGGGCATGATCATCGGCGTGCCGGGCCTGCTGCTGGCCTTGCTCCTGCTGCTGCCGCGCGCGGACGGCCGCGCGCGCGGCGTCGTGCTGCTGGCCGCGCTGTTGATGCTGGCGCTGGCGCTGCCCGCGCTGGCCGTGCTGAACTGGAACTCGGGCGCGGCCGGCGTCATGCGCTATGCCTTCTGGGCCGCGATGCCGATCGTGTTCGCGCTGCTGGTGCTGTTGCGCCGCCTGCCGCGCTGGTCGGGTGCGCGGCTGTCGTCCCTGCTGGCCGGCCTGGCCGCGATCCAGGCCGTCGCCATGGTGCATGCGCAACGCTACGACTACGTGCATTTCAGCCCGGCCGCGGTGCGGATGCTGACCTACGCGCCGCAGTATTACCATCCGGAGCCGGAAATCTTCGCCGAACGCGCGGGCAACCACGACAACTACATCCAGCCGGACAAGCTCTATACCCTGCAGCGCGGCGGCGCCGTGGTGAAAACCCTGGTGCACGCCTCCAACGCCCACGCCGACGAACAGCTGTGCGGCAAGGGCGCGCACCTGGCGCCCGACCAGCCGCAGGTGGAAAGCGCGCGCGGCTGGCGCTATCTCGACGGTCCGCTGCGCTGCGTCGCCGGCGGCTACCTGCAGCGCAGCTTCCAGTTCGACGCGCTGCGTGCGGGCGAGGCGGTGGCCCTGGTCTCGGGCTGGTATCCGCCGGAAGCGAACGGTTCCGGCTGGGACGGCGCCTGGTCGCATGGCGCGCGCTCGCGCGTGCGCATTCGCCTCGACGGCGGCGCGGCGCATGCGCTGCTCATCGCCGGCTATTACCTGGCGCCCAACCGCAGCACCCGGGTCATCGTGAACGGGCAGGATCTCGGCTGGCACGCGCTCGACCAGGCCGGCCCGCTGGAACTGCCGCCGGCGGCGCGCGCCGCCGCCCTCGACATCGAATTCGAACATGCGTCGCCGACCTCCCCCGGTCCGGGCGACCCGCGTCCCCTCGCCTTCTTCCTGCGCGAGATCAGCGTACGACAACTTCCAGGCACGCCATGAATGCCCCTGACGCCAGCCCCATGAATCTTCCCCTCGTCCCTGTCACGCCGGAGGCGCGCGACGCAGTCGCGGTCGTCATCCCCAGCTACAAGGTCACCCGCCACATCCTGAGCGTGATCGCGGGCATCGGCCCCGAAGTCGCGCGCATCTACGTGGTCGACGACAAGTGTCCGGACGCCAGCGGCGCCTTCGTGCGCGAACATTGCCGCGACCCGCGCGTGGTGGTGCTCGAGCATGCCGAGAACCAGGGCGTGGGCGGGGCCGTGATGACCGGCTACCGCGCGGCCATCGCCGACGGCGCCAAGGTGATGGTCAAGATCGATGGCGACGGCCAGATGGACGGCAGCCTGATCCCGAACTTCATCGCGCCGATCCTGGCGGGCGAAGCCGACTACACCAAGGGCAACCGCTTCTTCAACCTGGAGCGCCTGGGCGCGATGCCGCCGCTGCGCCTGTTCGGCAACGCGATCCTGTCCCTGATGACCAAGCTGTCCTCGGGCTACTGGGACCTGTTCGACCCGACCAACGGCTACACCGCGATCCACGCCGACTGCGCGCGCTTCCTGCCCTTCGACAAGATCAGCAAGCGCTACTTCTTCGAGTCGGACATGCTGTTCCGCCTGAACATCCTGGGCGCGGTGGTGGCCGACGTGCCGATGGACGCCGTCTACGGCGACGAGGTCAGCAACCTCAAGATCTCGAAGATCGTCACCGAGTTCCTGAGCAAGCACGTGCGCAATTTCGGCAAGCGCATCTTCTACAACTACTACCTGCGCAACATGTCGGTGGCCTCGATCGAGCTGCCGCTGGGAATCCTGTTGACAATCTTCGGCGCCGTCTACGGCGTGTCGCACTGGATCGCCTCGGCACGTTCGGGCACCGAGACGCCGGCCGGCACGGTGATGCTGGCGGCGCTGCCGGTGATCATGGGCGTGCAGCTGGTCCTGGCCTTCCTGGCGCACGACGTGGCCTCGGTGCCGCGCAATCCGCTGCACAAGAAAACCCTGTTCCGCCGCGCGGCGGCCACGCCGGGCACCGGCGCATGAGCATGTCCGCCCGCGCTTCCCGTCTGGCGTCCAGGCTGATCACGCGCCAGTTCGCGGTCTTCGTCACCGGCGGCCTGATCTGCGCGGTGGCCGACATCGGCCTGATGCAACTGCTGCTGCAGGCCGGCATGCACGCCACCGCCGCCGCCAGCGCCGGCTTCGCGGCCGGGCTGCTGGTCAATTACGCCTTCCACAGCCGTGTTACCTTCAACGCCGCGGCCAATCCCGCAAACTTCGCGCGTTACCTGTGCGTGGTTGGGGTGAATTACCTATTGACCATTGCTTGCGTAGCTGCCGCGAGCGCCGCCTTCGACAACCCCCTGGCCGGGAAGCTGCTGTCGCTGCCGCTGGTGGCGGTGAATGGCTACCTGCTCAGTAAATACTGGATCTTCAAGTGATGCCCGATTTGCAGACAACGCTGCGTTTTGCGCCGGTCCGGAACGACCGCGCCACCCTGGCCACCTATGGCGCGCTGTTTGCCGCCTGCTTTCCGGGTACCGACAAGTTCACGCCCGCCTACCTCGACTGGCTGTACGTGGCCAATCCGGACGGCGCGGCGGTCGGCTACGACGCCTGGGACGGCGAGCGCCTGGCGGCGCACTATGTGTGCGTGCCGGCGCGCGCCTGGGTCGAGGGGCAGGAGGTGCGGGTGCTGCTGTCGCTGAACACCGCCACCCACCCGGACTACCAGGGCAAGGGCCTGTTCACCAGGCTGGCCGCGATGACCTACGCGGCCGGCGCCGAGGCCGGCTTCGACGGCTGCTACGGCGTCGCCAACGCCAACAGCACCCCGGGCTTCGTGCGCAAGCTCGGCTTCCAGCTGGTGCGCCCGCTGGAAGCGCGGGTCGGACTGGGGCTGCTGCGCCATGCGCCCAAGCCGGCCGCCGCCGCACTCTCGTTCGAGCGCAGCTGGAGTCCGGAAGCGCTGGCCTGGCGCTGCGCCAATCCGCACAACCGGGTCCACGTGCGCCATGGCGGCCGCGGCCTGCAACTCCATGCTGCCGCGCTCAAGCACATTCCGGCCTATGCCGAGCTGGAAGGCGCCGGCGCGGCCCCGCAGCCGGCGGGCCGTCCGGTCGGGCCATCGCCGCTGCGCCTGTTCATCGGCCTGGCCCCCGACGCCGGCAGCCGCTACTGGAACTACGCCAGCATCCCGATGCGGCTGCGCCCGTCGCCGCTGAACCTGATCTGGCGCGCCTTCACGCCGCGCGTCCCGCAACTCGACGCGTCCCGCATCCAGTTCACCTTCCTCGACTTCGATGCCTACTGAATCACAGCCGCACGCCGGCCGGGACGCTGGCCACCAGATGGGCCAGGAGACGGGCCACGCCGCCCTGTTCCTGTTCGCCCACCAGGACGACGAGTTCGGCGTCTACCAGCGCATCCTGGCATGCCGCCGGCGCGGGCTGCGCGTGGCCTGCGCCTACCTGACCGACGGCCAGACCCCGCGCGTGTCGGCCGGGCAGCGCAACCGAGAGTCGCTCGCCGTACTGGCCCGACTGGGAGTGATGCCGGAAGACGTGTTCTTCGCCGGCGCCGAGCTCGGCATCGGCGACGCCCGCCTGCCCCAGCACCTGGCGCCGGCCGCCGGCTGGATCGGGCGCTGGCTCGATCGCTACCCGCTGATCGACACCGTCCACGTGACCGCCTGGGAAGGCGGCCACCACGACCACGACGCCCTGCATGCGCTGGCCGTGAGCCTGGCGGCCGAACGCGGCCTGCTGGCCCGCACCTGGCAGTTCTCGCTGTACCAGGCCAGGGGCCTGCCCGGTCCGCTGTTCCGGGTGCTGGCGCCGCTCGCCGAGAACGGCCCCGCGGTGGCGCACCGCATTCCCTGGCGCGAGCGCCTGCGGCACCTGCGCGCCTGCCTGTCCTATCCCTCGCAGCGCATCACCTGGATCGGCCTGTTTCCCTTCGTGCTGCTGCACTACCTGCTGCGCGGCGTCGAGCAGTTGCAGCCGGTCGCCTTGAGGCGCCTGGACGAACGCCCGCACGCGGGCGCCCTGTACTACGAAAAGCGCCAGTTCTTCACCTGGCCGCAGATGCAGGCGGCGCTGGCCGGCTGGCGCGCGGCCTCCCGCCATTCGACGACATGAAGCCTTCCTCGCCTCCCGAACACGCCCTGGCGCGCCCCCGCGCGCGTTCACGCGTGCCCGCGCTGTTGCTCGGCGCCGGCATGGCCCTGATCGGCTGGTACCTGATCCAGCGCACGCTCGGCCTCTATCCCGGCATCTTCATGGACGAGTGGTACTACAGCAAGATGGCGCGCCTGACGCCGCTGTCCGAAGCCGCCGTGCCCTCCTACCTCTACCTGCTGGTGTTCGGCGCCAGCAGCGGCTGCGGCCCGGGTTTCCTCGACTGCGTCCGCATCGGCAACGCCCTGTTCCACGTCGGCGCCGCGCCCTTCCTATACCTGGTCGCGCGGCGCGTGCTGCCGGCGCCGCTCGCCTGCACCGTGGCCCTGCTGGCCCTGCTGCTGCCGCTGAACCTGTACACCAGCTACTTCATGCCGGAGTCGATGTACTTCTTCGGCTTCGCGCTGCTGGCCTGGGTTGCGCTGGCCGGTGTCGCCTGGCGCGCCTGGGTGCATGCGCTGCTGGCCGGCGCCGTGCTGGGCCTGATGAGCCTGGTGAAGGTGCATGCGGTATTCCTGCTGCCGGCCCTGTGCGTGTATCTCGTGCTGGCCAGCCGCGCGCGCGATCCGCAGGCCGCGGCCGGCGCCTGGATCGGGCGCGGCCTGGGCGCGGCCGCGTTGGCCGCCCTGGCGGCCGCCGCGGTCAAGCTGCTGCTCGGCTGGCTGCTGGCGGGCGAGGCCGGCCTGACCCTGTTCGGCGCCTTCTACTCGGCCGGCGCCAGCTCGGCCTCGCAGCACGGAATCCTGTCGCGCCTGCTGCCGGCCTCGGTCAGCGCGCGCGGCCATGCGATGGGCCTGGCGGTGCTGCTGGCCTTGCCGCTGGCGGCGCTGCTGCACGCGCTGGTCCGCCCGGTCACCCATCGCGCCGGCAATCCGCTCGGCCTGCTCGCCGTGTTCACCGCGCTCATGCTCGGCTCGGCGCTCGGCCTGGCGGTCATGTACACGGCCTCGATCGCCTCCGACGGGCCGCTCGAGGGCTTCCGCCTGCACTCGCGTTACTACAGCTTCGCCCTGCCCCTGCTGCTGATCGTCGGCGCCGCCGCCGCCGGCCGAGAGGCGCGAGAGGCACAGGACCAGGCAACGCGCCCCGCGTTCCTGGCGCAAGCCCTGATCGCCCTCGTGCTGGCCGGCCTGCTGGCGCTGGCGTGGACGCGCCTGCCGGGCTTCGACCCGCGCATCACCGACGGGCCGGAATTCACGGCGCTCGTCAAGCGTGACCATCCGGTGATCGCCCTGTTCGCGCTCCAGGCGCTGCTGCTGGCCTTGTGGCTCGGCTACCGCCGCGCCGCGGCCTGGGGCTACCTGCTGCTCGCCCTGCCGCTGGCGCTGTACGTCACCGACGTCGAGGTGCGCACCTACCTCGGCCACCTCAGGACGGCGCCGCCGGCCGACCGCGCCGGCATCGCCGCCCGCGCGCGCATTCCTCCTGCCGAGCGCAGCGCAACGATGATCGTCGCCAATGGCGCCGACCTGTTCCGCACCCAGTTCCACCTGGACCATGCGGACATGATCCTGCTCGACCTGCCCGACGGCGCGCCGATCGAGGCCTACCGCCTGCCCACGGCGGCGCGCTGGCTGGTGGCGGTGGGCCGTCATCCGCTGCCGACGGGGATGGTCCCGGCGCTGGCCGACGACGCCTTCACGATCGTGAAGCTGCCGCGTCCCGCGCGCAGCCTGGTCGGCGAATTCGTCTTCAATGTCGCGCCCGGCCCGGGGCGGCTGGTGGAGCAGGCCGACGGCCTGTCGAACGTGGAGGGCTGGGGGCGCTGGTCGGAGGGCCGGCTGGTCAGGCTGCACTTCGCGCGGCCGCTGCCGGCGCGCCTGACCGTGGTGCTGACCGCCGGCGCCTTCGGCCCCAACACCGGCCTGCCTTTCATCTTGCGCGCCGGGCAAGCCGAGACGCCATTCCGCCTGGCCTGGGAAGCGCGCGAGGTGGTGCTCGACCTGGACACCGACGGCCGCCAGCAGACCCTGGTCATCGAGGTCCCGCAGCCCCAGCGGCCTAGCGAGCTGGGCAACTCTACCGACACCCGCCTGCTCGGCATTTCGCTGACGCGCCTGCGCATCGAGGCGCGCAAGCCCGCGGACTGAATCCCGTTTACCCCGATGACGACACCGATGAACGCGCTCTCCTCCAAGTCGCAGCGCCTGGCCTGGCCGCTGCTCCTGACCCTCGCCCTGGCCGCCGTCGCCTGGCTCCTGTACCAGCGCAATGCCGGCCTGCAGCCCAGCGTCTTCGCCGACGAGTGGTACTACAGCAAGATGGCCCGACTGCAGCCGCTGGCGGACGCCATCGTACCGTCCTACCTCTACCTGTGGCTGTTTGGCGCGAGCAGCGCCTGCGGCGACGCTTTCCTCGACTGCGTCCGGATCGGCAACCTGGCCTTCTTCATCGGCGCCGCCCCCTTCGTCTACCTGATCGCGCGCCGCTTCAGCAGCGCGCCGGTGGCCTGCGCGGTGGCGGTGCTGGGCACGCTGGCGCCGCTGGGCTCCTTCACCGCCTATTTCATGCCCGAGGCCATGTATTACTTCGGCTTCTGCGTGCTGAGCTACGTGGCCCTGAAGGGCTGCGACTGGCATCCGGCGGCGCACGGCCTGGCCGGCGGCGCCACCCTGGGCTTGATGAGCCTGGTGAAGGTGCATGCGCTGTTCCTGCTGCCCTCGCTCGTCCTGTTCCTGGTGCTGGCCAGCCGCCAGCGCGGCGGCGCCTGGCTCCCGAGAGGACTCGGCATGGCGATCCTGGCGCTGCTCGCCGCCCTGGCGCTCAAGTTCGGCCTCGGCTGGTTACTGGCCGGACAGGCGGGCCTGAGCCTGTTCGGTCCCTTCTACGAATCGACCAGGATGGGCAGCGACAGGCTGGCGCTGCTGGTGGCGGCCTCGATCGGCGCGCGCGGCCACCTGATGACGCTGACCCTGATGTACGGGCTGCCGCTGGCCATCCTGGTCTACGAACTGTGCACGCGCGCGCTGCGCGGGCCGGGCCGCGACCCGGCCGTCGAGCGCCGCAAGCTGCTGCACCTGTACGTGCTCCTGATGCTGGGCGCGGCCGCCGGCATGACGATCCTGTACACCGCCGGCCTGCATGCGCCGGGCAGCCGCGAAGGCTTCCGCCTGCACCTGCGCTACTACAGCTTCGTGTTCCCGCTGCTGGCCGTGGTGGCGGCGGCCGCGATCAGGCCGCAGGCACGGCCGGAGCGCGATGCAGCGGCGTCCGAGCGGCCATGGCTGCGCTGGGTGCTGGCGCTGTCGCTGGGCGCGGTGCTGCTGGTGTCGATGTCACGCCTGCAGGGCTACACGACGAACATCGTGGACGGCCCCGACATCCATGGCATCGCGCTCCAGGGCAAATCGTTCCGGATCCTGGTGGCGCTCCAGCTGTTGCTGCTGCTGGCGTGGGCGGCGCGCCTGCGCGCGGCGCCGCTGCTGTTCGTGTGCCTCGCCCTGCCGGCGGCCCATGCGGCCAGCAACCAGGGGGTGCACCGCTACCTCGAGGCGCACCGTCCGCCGTCCCAGACCGACCTGGCGGCCCGCTTCGTCCACGGCGTCGTGCCGCCGGCCGAACGCAGCCAGGTGGTGGTCGCGGGGGTCGACCTGAGCCTGATGATGCGCGCACAGTTCCATATCGACCATCCCGACACGACGACGATGATGCTCGACTTCGGCCCGGTCGCCGAATACCAGTTGCCACTGAATAAGAAGTGGATGCTGCTGCTGGGCGAGTACCAGGTCCCCGCCCACATCGCTACCGTCCGCCGCACCCCCTACTATTCGGTGATCCGCCTGCCGGAGCCGGAACCGAAGCTGTATCACGTGACACTGTCGGCGCCGCCCGACCCGCAGGTCGTCGCCGGCATCGACGGCTTGTCCCATATCGAAACCTGGGGCCGCTGGTCGGACGCGAAGCAGGTCGTGATCCGCTTCGCACAGCCGCTGCCGCGCCGCGTCGGTGTGGTGCTGAGCGCACGCGCCTACGACGTCAACGCCACGCTGCCGTTCAAGATCCGTCTCGGCGGCCAGACCCGCGAACTGCGGATCGGCTGGCACCTGCAGGAGGTCGGCCTGCATTTCGACGTCGAGGACGACGCGCGTACGCTGGTGATCGAGGTGCCGCAGCCGGTGTCGCCGGCCGAGCGCGGCCATCCGGAAGACACCCGCAAGCTCGGCATCGGCATCGGCGAGATCACGATCACCGACGCCACCGGCACGGCCCAGGCCGCCCGTCCGGTCCAGGCCGCCCGTTGATCGAGCGCAAACCTGCCGCCCCCAAAGGGGCGCTGTGTGAACTCACGTACGGATTGGCGGCCCCTGCCCGGATAGAGTGAATCCGACACCGGCCGCCCTGACGGCCGGTCGGGCTCGGGGTACACATGGCAACTGGAACAGACAAGGAACAACACCTCAACCAGGCACTGGACGTCCAGGGTGGCGGACAGAGCGTGGGCGTGCAGGCCGGCGGCGAGGTCGAAGGCAATGCCGTCTCGCCCACCGGCACGCCGGGGGTCAACCACTGGCAGGCCAGCTACATCGGCCGGCGCGGCCTGGACGACCGCGGCAATATCTTCTTCGCCGCCGTCGAGATGACGCGCATGCCCATGGTCGTCACCGACCCCAACCAGGACGACAATCCGATCGTGTTCGCCAACGGCGCCTTCTACGACCTCACCGGCTATCGCGAGAAGGACGTCCTCGGCCGCAACTGCCGCTTCCTGCAAGGGCCGGATACCGACCGCAGCACCGCCGCCGAGGTAAGGCATGCCTTGCGCGAGCAGCGCGCGGTCTCGGTCGACATCCTCAACTACAAGGCCGATGGCGAACCGTTCTGGAACGCCCTGTTCATCGGCCCGATCTTCGACCAGGAAGGCAAGCTGCTGTACTACTTCGCCTCGCAGATGGACATCACCGAGCGCCGCAGCATGCTCGAATCGAACCTGCAGGCGCAGAAGATGGAAGCGATCGGCCAGCTGTCGGCCGGCATGGCCCACGATTTCAACAACCTGCTGCAGGTGATCAATGGCAACCTGGAGCTGGCCCTGCTGGTGGCCGGCAAGACCCCGGCGGCGGCCGAGCCGATCCGCCGCGCCCAGCGTGCGACCATGCAGGCCGGCAAGCTCACCCAGCAGCTGCTGAGCTTTGCGCGCAAGCAGCGGCTCGAGCACAAGCGGGTCAGCCTGAACACCCTGGTGGTCGAGTTTTCCGACATGCTGGTGCGCGCGCTCGGCGACAGGGTCGAACTGCGCCTCGACCTGCGGCCCGGCCTGCCCTCGTGCTCGATCGATCCCACCTACCTCGAAATGGCGCTGCTCAATGTCGTCATCAATGCGCGCGACGCCCTGCCCCAGGGCGGCACGGTGACGGTCGGCACGGCGGTGGTCGACGAGCAGCGGCGCCTGGCCAACCGCTTGCCGCCGGGCGAGTACGTGGCCATCTGCGTCAATGACCAAGGCGAAGGCATGCCGCCCGACGTGCTCAAGCGCGCCACCGAGCCCTTCTTCACCACCAAGGGCCTGGGGACCGGCCTGGGCCTGGCGATGGTGCACGGTTTCGTGCAGCAGTCGCACGGCCGTCTCGACATCGACAGCGAGCCGGGGCGTGGCACGCAGGTGCGCATGATCTTCCCGGTGGCGCAGCAGTCGCGCCACGAGAAAGGCGGCGTCGACGCCGGCGCGGCGGCGCACGCGGCCGGACGCAAGTGCCGCATCCTGGTGGTGGAAGACAACGAGGACGTACGCGAACTGGCCGAGGCCATGCTGGAGGCGGCCGACTACGAAGTGCTGTCGGCGCCGAGCGGCGAACGCGCGCTCGAGCTGCTGGAACGGGAACAGGTGGATCTGCTGTTCACCGACGTGATCATGCCGGGCGGAATGAACGGACTGCAGCTGGTCGAGCAGGTGCATGCCAGCAAGCCGGGCATGCCGGTGCTGGTGACCACCGGCTACATGGACGAACTGCCGGCGCGCGGGGCGCGCGACAAATCACTGGAGGTGCTGGCCAAGCCTTACCAGCATCAGGATCTGCTGGACCGGGTGCATGCGGCGCTGCATGCGCGCCGGGCGGCCTGAAAGCACCGCGCCCCGGCCTACCCTGCCAAATTAGTTGGAACGCGGCCCGCCGCCCAGCAGGAAGGCCAGCTTCTGCTTGCCCGGCTTGGCCGGCGCCGGGGCCGGCGTGACGACTTCCTTGCGGGCCGCGCTCGACGGCTCGTAGGGCTTGAGGAACCACGGATCGACCTTCTCGCGGCGCGGCGTCGGGCTGTAGCCGCTGCTGCGCGGCGGACGCTCGCCGCGCTCGCCGCGCGCACCGCCTTCGTCGCGGCGGCCGCGGCGTTCGCTGTCGCGGGAAAATTCGCTGCGGCCGCCGCCTTCGCGCGCACGGATGGACGGCGCCACGAAGCCCGGCAGCTCGCCGCGCGGGACGGTCTGCTTGATCAGCTTTTCGATGTCGAGCAGCAGGCGCTCGTCCTTGTCCGAGAACACCGACAGCGCGTCGCCCGAGGCGCCGGCGCGGCCGGTGCGGCCGATGCGGTGCACGTAGTCTTCGGCGTTGTACGGCAGGTCGTAGTTGATCACGCAGGGCAGGTCCGAGATGTCGAGGCCGCGCGCGGCCACGTCGGTCGCCACCAGCACCTCGATCGATCCCTGCTTGAAGGCGTCGAGGGCGGCCATGCGCTCCTGCTGGGTCTTGTCGCCGTGGATCGCCGAGGCCTTGATGCCCTTCTTCTCGAGATGGGTCGACAGGCGCGAGGCGCCGATCTTGGTGTTCGAGAACACGATCACCTGCTTCAGCTGGCGCTCGCGGATGATGTGCTCGACCACGTCGCGCTTGAGCTCCTCGTCGACCTTGTAGACGATCTGGGTGACCCGCTCGGCCGTGGCATTGCTGCGCGCGACTTCGATCAGCACCGGCTTGTCGAGGAAGCTGTTCGCCAGCTTCTTGATCTCCGGCGAGAAGGTGGCCGAGAACATCAGGTTCTGGCGCTTCTTGGGAAGCAGGTTGATGATGCGCTGCAGGTCGGGCAGGAAGCCCATGTCGAGCATGCGGTCGGCCTCGTCCATGACCAGCATCTGCACCTGCGACAGGCTGATGTTCTTCTGCTCGACGTGGTCGAGCAGGCGGCCCGGAGTGGCGATGACGATCTCGACGCCGCCCTTCAGGATGGTGGTCTGGCCCTTCATGTCCATGCCGCCGAACACGACGGTGGAGCGCAGCGGCGTGTGCTTGGCGTAGGCCTTGACGTTGTCGGCCACCTGCACCGCCAGTTCGCGGGTCGGGGTCAGCACCAGGGCGCGTACCGGGTGGCGCGCCGGCGACATGCTGCTGCTGGCATGCGCCATCAGGAGCTGGATGATCGGCAGCGAGAAACCGGCGGTCTTGCCGGTACCGGTCTGGGCGGCGCCCATGACGTCGCGCCCCTGCAGCACGAGCGGGATCGCCTTGGCCTGGATCGGGGTCGGGTGCTCGTAGCCCTGGTCGTTCAGCGCGCGCAGGATTTCCGGCGCCAGGCCGAGGTCGGTGAAGCGCACGGTCGGCGCTTCGTCCGCCTTGACCTGCTCGACCGGTGCGGCCAGGGTGATGTCGTCGGAATCGGCGCTCACGGGAGTATTCTGGATATCAGACATATTCTTGTTGGACAGTATTTCGTTAGCTCTACGGCTGCGCCTGCGGGCATGACTCGGCCTGCGCGGGTAGCTTCCAGATGGGACGGCGGGCCGGAGACCGGACCGCGTGGTCGCGAAGTCGTCGCACCAAAAAGGGGCGCGACGGGGCGGACGTAGAGGCACTTTAGCGGGCTACACGATACCTCAAATCCACCCCCCTGTATATAAGGTCTTGTTTTTGTAGGGTGGTCGGCTTCGCCGACCGCGCGTTCAACGGACATGGGCAAACCACGACGCGTCCACGCAAACGTGACCTGAACGCGCGGTTGGGCAAGCCGACCACCCTACGTGTAAGCAGGCAACGGGTGTTCACGGCGTCCAGCCGCGCTGCTGGGCCGCGCGTTCGGCCGCCGGATCGAGGGCGGTGCCGACCATGCGGGCGTCGATGGCGGCCTGCACCGCCGGCGGCAGGGTCGTGCCGTCGACCCAGGCAATGCCCGCCGGCGGCTGGGCCAGCACCGGAACGGTCCAGCGTCCGCCGCCGCGGCAGGCCAGGCCGGCCGTGGTGTCGACCACGAAGCTGCGGCAATAGCTGCCGTCCTTCGAGACGAAGGTGACGCCGATGCGCACCCCGGTCTCGGAGGGGCCGGGGCTGGCCAGCTGGCCGCCCAGGGCCTCGACCAGGCGCCCGCGCGCCACCAGGGCGCCGTCGCTGGCTTCGAGCATCACCAGGCCCTGCTCGGGCCGCAACTGCTGCCAGCCGAGCACGCCGGCGGCGGCCCCCACCACCAGCGCGGCGGCGAGCGCCAGCCAGTGGCGCGGCGTCCATGCGACACCGGCCGGCCGGGGCGGCGGCGTCAAGGGAGCGCCGCGGCCCGGGCGGACGGCGTCGAGGTGGACGATCTTGGCGCCGCCCGACGGCACCGAACGTTGCTGGTGACCGCCATCATGGCCATTGGACACGCTGAAGATGTGCGAGCGGCCGGCGCCGCGGCCGAAGCCGCTGCTCTCGCGACGATGCTGGGCGATGCGCGCGGCCAGCACCGGGTCGGCCTGCATGGCGCGCTCGACCGCCGCGCGCGCCGGCTCGGCCAGCTCACCTTTGATGTACGCGATCAGGAGGTCGTCCGAGAATGTCATGCCAGCACGCCTGTGGGACTAGGAAGTGATCAAGCCGTGTTCGTCCAGGACGTCGTGCAGCAGTTCGAGCCGGATCACGGGATTGTCGAGCATGAGCATGTGGTGCTTCTGCTGGTTGGGCAGCGGCAGCAGTTCGCACCACCGGTTCGCCACCCAGCCGCAGTCGTCGAGGCGGAACGGCGGCTGCACCGGCCAGCGGTGGCGCGGCACGTCGTGCAGCGAGGACAGCACGCGGTCGAGCGCATCGGAAGCGCCCTGCAGTTCGGACGGCACGCGCACGTCGTGGTCGTCCTCGACCAGTTCGGCCTCGGCCATCCACAGCCCGTTCAGGCGCTGCTCGGCGGTGAGCACCGTGAAGCGCGAACCGCCGCGGCACAGCACCTGCAGCACGCCGGGCGAGGTGGTGGTGAGTTCGGTTACGGAGGCGACGGTGCCGGCGGCGGCGAAGCGCTCCGGTTCGGCGTCATCCTGCCGGACTTCGTGCCCCTGCGTCAGCAGCACCACCCCGAACGGCGCGTCGTCCGTGAGGCAGCGGCTGACCATGTCGAGGTAGCGGGCCTCGAACACCTGCAGCGGCAGCACTCCGTCCGGGAACAGCACCGTACTGAGCGGGAACAAGGGCATCGAAATCGTGGACATGATCCCATCATGACAGAATCGCCGCCGAAACGGGAGCACGATTGGGAGACCGGCCGGCGCCATTCGCGGGGTGGCCGGCACGGCCCCCCGGACCATCCTACGGGCCCTGCAGCGGCATGGTGCGCAGCGCATGCCCGACGTTGGCCAGGCGCCAGCGCAGCCGCTCGATGCCCGGGTCGGGCATCGGCACCACCCGCACCCGCAGCACCCCGCCGGGCAGCGCCGGACACGGGATCTCGCGCTCGCCCGCCACTTCCACCGGCAGCCGGAATTCGCCGCCCGGCGCCAGTTGCACCGGGCCGAAGACCAGCGGCTTGCCGCCGGCATTGCGCAGCAGCAGCACGTCCTGCACACCCAGGGTCAGGCGCACCGCCGCGGGCGATTGCGGGCCGCCCACTTCCAGCAAGCGTTCGTGGCTGGCGCCACGCAGCGGCGCCAGCATGCCCCACAGCAGGGCGAGCAGCAGCGCGCCCGCCAGGACCGCCAGCGGCCAGTGCACCCGCAGCAGCTGCGGCAAGTGTGGCGGCTTCATGCGGGACAGGGCGCGCCAGGGCGATGCGGGAAGGATGAAGTCGGGCCGAAAAGAAGGATACAATGTTGCATTGAGTTAATTTTAAGCGATAATGCTGTTGCCGCACGCGCATGGTGGCGTGCGCCCCAGCACAGCAAGGATGCGTATCCTACCGTCTTCCGCGCGTTTTCGATCAACCTGCCCCACGGCGCCCTCCGCGCGTACGACACCATGCCGCAGTCCCAAGCACCCGCCCCGTCCAGCCGCATCCCCCTGCCCGGTTCCGGACAGATGCCGCTTCTGTTGGCGATGCTGGTGTTCCTGGTGACCTCGCTGGTCACCTTCAGTGCCTGGAGCAGCGCCAAGCGCAGCGCCGAGACCCAGTTGCTCGAGACCTTCGACTACCGCACCCGCGACATGGTCTACGGCATCAGCCGCCGCATGGCGGTGTACGAACAGGTGCTGCGCGGCGCACGCGGCTACCTGCGCGGTTCGGTCGAGCTCAGCCGGAACGACTGGAAGGAGTATTACCACCTGCTGCGCCTGGACCAGGCATTCCCGGGCATGCAGGCCCTCGGCATCGCCACCATCGTCACGCCCGCGCGCCTCGCCGGGCACGAAGCCGCCATGCGGCGCCAGGGGCATCCCGACTACCGGATCCACCCGGCGGGACCGCGCGAACTCCATACCTCGATCACCCACATCGAACCCTTCGGCGGGCGCAACCTGCGCGCCGTCGGCTACGACATGTTCAGCGAACCGGTGCGCCGCGCCGCGATGGAGCGCGCACGCGACAGCGGCCTGGCGGCCCTGAGCGGCAAGGTGGTGCTGGTGCAGGAAGGCACGGCGCACGAGGGCCCGACCAGCCAGCAGGCCGGCGTCCTGATGTACCTGCCGGTCTACCGCGACGGCCAGCTGACCGGCACCGTCGAACAGCGCCGCCAGGCCATCGTCGGCTGGGTGTACGCGCCCTTCCGCATGAACGACCTGATGCAGGGCCTGGGCGGCGCCCACTCGACCGACCTCGACATCGAGATCCACGATGGCGACCCGGCCGGCGAAGCCAGCCTGCTGTACCGCTCGCGAAACACCGCCAATTCCACGCCGCGGCTGCGCGCCAGCGCCCAGATCGTTCCCGGCGGGCGCACCTGGACCATCATCATGCGCTCCAGCGACGCCCTCGAACGCAGCCTGGACGCCACGCGCCCGCGCCTGGTGGCGATCACCGGCATCGGCCTGAGCTTCCTGATCAGCCTGGTGGTGTGGCTGCTGGCCAGCGAACGGCGCCGCGCGCTCCAGCTGGCGCATGGGATGACGCTGGAACTGCGCCAGTCGCACGACCAGGTCGCCAGCGAGCAAAAGCGCATCCAGGTCATCCTCGAGAATGCCCCCGACGCCTTCGTCGCGGTCGATGCCGAGGGCCGCATCACCGACTGGAATGCCCAGGCCTGCCGGCTGTTCGGCTGGAGCACCGCCCAGGCCATCGGCCGCGACGTGCGCGAGCTGCTGCCCGAAGACCGGCGCGCCGCCTTCGGCGCCGGTTTCGGCGCATTCGCCCACGGCGGCAACTGCCCGATGCTGGGCGCGCCGACCGAACTGACGGTGCTCGACCACCACGGACGCCGCATCCCGGCCGAGGTGACGGTGGCGCCGCTGAGCATCGGCGAAGGCTTCGGCGCCACGGCATTCGTGCGCGACATCTCGCAGCGCAAGGAAACCGAAGCGCGCGAGCAGCAGCGCCAGCAGGGCCTGGACCAGGCGCGCGAGGCGCTGGCGCGGGCCCAGAAACTGGAGGCGGTGGGCAAGCTCACCGGCGGCGTGGCGCACGACTTCAACAACATCCTGCACATCATCAGCGCCAACGTGCAGCTGATGCTGCGCGCCGACGCCGGCCAACGCAAGCGCCTGCTCAGCATCCTCGACGCGGTCGATCGCGGGGCCAAGCTGGCCGGCCAGCTGCTGGCCTTCGCGCGGCGCCAGCCCCTGCACCCGCTCGAGGTCCGCGTCGACCAGTTGCTCGAGCGCATGGACAGCCTGGTGCTGCGCGCCGCCGGCGACGGAATGACGCTGGACAAGCGCATACCGCCCGACCTGTGGCCCACGCTGGCAGACCCGAACCAGCTCGAAAACGTGCTGCTCAACCTGGTGATCAACGCGCGCGACGCGATGGACGGCAACGGCCGCATCGTGCTGGCCCTCGACAACGTCCATGTTGGCGAGGATGCGGTGCTGGCGCCGGGCGACTATGTCACGGTGGCGGTGACCGACACCGGCCACGGCATGCCGCCGGACGTGATGGAGCGTGCCTTCGAGCCCTTCTTCACCACCAAGCCCGAGGGCAAGGGCACCGGCCTGGGCCTGTCGATGGCGCACGGCTTCGCGCGCCAGAGCGGCGGCGACATCCGCCTGGCGAGCGAACCCGGCAAGGGGACCACGGTGACGATCTATTTGCCGCGGCACATGGCAACGGCGCAGCTGGCCAGCATCAACGGGGCGATCACGCCACAGTAGCGGGGGCCGTACATCGTGCGCTGCGATCTGCATGCTACATTGGGCTGCCTGAACCTCTCCAGGAGCCCCGAGTGTCTGTTTCCCATCACCAGTCCCTCCGCGTTCCCGTCGACCAGGGCGTGCCGCGTACCCAGGCCCTCGACAGCACGCTGGCCTTCCTGCGCGAAGGCTATCCCTTCATCCAGCGCCGCTGCGCCGAACTGAACACCGACATCTTCGCCACCCGCCTGATGGGGCGGCGCGCGGTATGCGTGAGCGGCCCCGAGGCCGCGCGCATGTTCTGGCAGCCGGGCCGCTTCACGCGCCGCGGCGCCATCCCGCCGACCACCCTGATGCTGCTGCAGGACTTCGGCAGCGCCCGGACGCTGGACGGCGAAGACCACCGCCAGCGCAAGGCCATGATGATGTCGCTGCAGACACCGGACGACCGCGCCAGCATGGTGGCGATCGCGGCCGAGGAATGGCGCGCCCGCTTCGCGCGCTGGCCCGGGCAGCGGCAGGTGCGCCTGTTCGATGAAGCGGAAAGCGTGCTGTGCGCGGCGGCCTGCCGCTGGGCCGGAATCCCGCTCGAGCGCGTCGACGTCCCGCGCCTGACCGCCGAGTTCTCCGCCATGATCGACGGCGCCGGCACCGTGTTCCGGCGCACCCTGCAAGGCCTGCTGCTGCGCCGCCGCACCGAACGCTGGGCCAGGGAACTGGTCGAGGCGGTGCGCGCCGGCCGGCTGGCGCCGGCGCCGGGCAGCGCGCTGGCCGTGATCGCGCGCCACCGCGACCGGGACGAGCGGCCGCTGCCCGTCGACGTCGCCGCCAACGAATTGATCAACGTGCTGCGCCCGGTGGTGGCGGTGGCGCGCTTCATCGTGTTCGGCGCCCAGGCGATGCACGAGTTTCCCGAATGGCGCCCGCGCCTGGCCACCGGCGACGATGCGGCCTTGAACTGCTTCACGCAAGAGGTGCGGCGTTTCTATCCCTTCTTTCCCTCGGTGGGCGGGCGCGTGCTGGCCGCCTTCGACTGGCGCGGCCTGCAGTTCGACGAAGGCACCTGGGTGCTGTTCGACATGCACGGCACCAACCACGACGCGCGCATCTGGCCGGAACCGCAGCGCTTCCGTCCCGAGCGCTTCACCGGATGGCAGAGCGACGGCTTCGACCTGGTGGCGCAAGGAGCCGGCGACTACCTCACGGGGCATCGCTGCCCCGGCGAGGCGGTGACGGTGGACCTGGTGAAGTCGGCGCTGCACCTGCTCGCCTCGGAAGTCGTGTACGCGGTGCCGCGCCAGGACCTGGCCGTCAGCCTGTCGCGCATGCCGGCCATGCCGGCCAGCGGCTTCCAGATCGAAGTGGCGGCGCCGGTGCGCTGAGCGTACGGCGGCCGCGATGGCCGCGCGCTAGCTGCCGATGGTCGAGAGGGGCTCCTTGCGCAGGCCTGGTCGCACCGAACGTTCCAGCGTCTGGTGTGGCGGCAGGCGCAGCAGACGCTCCTTGCCGTCCACACTGGGTTCCAGCTTCCAGTCGCACATGCTGCGCGCAAGGCAGGCCATGAGCATCGCGTCGTTGATTTCCTTGCTTGCCAATACCGACACCTGGGTCACCTTGCCTGCAGGAGAAACCCGCGCGCCAAACTGGATGCTGGCGGGACGCGGCAGCCCGCCCTCCCGTTCGACGAATTTCTTGAAACACTTGCCGTTTGCGCGATTGTCCCTGTTCAGCAGGCGTACCACTTGCGCAGCTGTGCCGGGCTCGGCATCGAATGCCTGCACTTTACCCGGCACGAAATCCCCGGTCGGATCCTTCTGCACATAGCAGGCCGCGGCTTCATCGGCAAAGGCGTTACCGGCGCACAGGGCGGCAGCGGCAAGGGCAAGGGCGTAGCGCATGGGATGTCGTCCGCAAGAATGGTGGGAATACCATCCTAGCAGCCTTGGTTTCGATATGGAACGTTGTGGACACCGATCATGCACGCAGCATGCATCCGGCCCGGCGCCGGGCCGGGCCGAGGGCGGGGCGCTCCTAGTCGACCATTGTCCGGTGGCTGCCCGCGACCCGGTTGCGGCCATGCGACTTGGCGTCGTACATCGCCAGGTCGGCGCTGCGCAGCAGCGCGTCGGCATCCATGCCGTCGTCCGGGAACAGCGCGACGCCCAGGCTGCCCGAGATGTGCAGCACCAGGCCGTCCTGCTGGTCCTCGAAGGGCTGGTTCAGCTGGACCAGGATGTTCTCGGCCACCTTGGCCGCCGCCTCCAGGCTGTCGCAGCGCGGCAGCACCACCACGAATTCGTCGCCGCCGATGCGCGCCAGCGTGTCGGCTTCGCGCAGGCCCGCGCGCAGGCGCCGCGCCACCATCTGCAGCAGGCGGTCGCCCACCGCATGGCCGTAGGTGTCGTTCACCGGCTTGAACTTGTCGAGGTCAAAATAGATCACCGCCACCTTGTGGCCGTCGCGGCTGGCCGTGCGGATCGCCTGGCGCAGGCGGTCGCCCAGCAGCAGGCGGTTGGGCAGCCCCGTCAGGGGGTCCTCGTGCGCCATGCGGTGCATGCGCGCTTCCTCGTGCTTGCGGGCGTCGATGTTGGAGAAGGTGCCGACCATGCGCATCGGCATGCCCAGCTCGTCGCGCTCGCTGATGGTGCCGCGCGCATCGATCCAGCTCCAGTCGCCGTTGCGCAGCCGCACCCGGAACTCGGCGGCGAAATCCGGGATGCGTCCGGCCAGGTGGCTGCGCAGCTCGGCGCGCAGCTGCGGCAGGTCGTCGGGATGGACCATGGCGTCGAGCGCGCTGCCGTACCACGAGATCATGGAACGTTCGGTATCGAGGATCATCTGGGCGCGCGTCGACAGCGTGGCCAGGCCGGTGACGACGTCGCAGTCCCAGACGCCGTCGCCGGTGGCGGTGAGCGCCAGCTTCCAGCGCGCCTCGGCGGCGGCCAGGGCTTTCAGGGCGCGCCGGCGGCGATCGGCGGCGCCCAGCGCGGCCCAGCCCAGCAGCGCCAGCAGGACCGACACGGCGGCGGCGGCCCAGGTGAGCACCGCGCGCTGCCGGGCGTAGCGCGCCTCGACGTCGGCCACGGCTTCGCCGACCGTCACCACCATGCCGTATTCGGGAATCTTGTGCCAGGCATAGAAGCGCTCCACGCCATCGAGCTGGCCGGCACGGCGGAAATTCCCCGTCACCGGACTGTGCTCCGCGAACGGATTATGCTTGAGGACCAGGCCCATGCCATGGTGCTTGCTGCCGCGCGTGCTGCGGGCGATGACGGCGCCGTCCTGGCGCACCAGCGACACCGCGGCCCGGGGACCGAGGTCGATGTCCTCGTAGAAGCGCACGAAGTAATCGGGCGAGACGGTGGCGACGATCACCCCTTCCAGGCGCCCGCCGGCATCGCGGATCGAGCGGCTGAACTGCACCGTCCAGGCATCGGTGAGCGGGCAGATCACCGGGCGGCTGACGTAGATGCGGTCGTCGCTGATGCCGAGGTGGGCCTGGTAGCCGGCGGCCGCGCTCAGGTCCAGCCCCTCGTGCGCGGGCCCGGCATTGGTGTAGGCCACCCTGCCCTGCGCGTCGAGCACCGTGACCTGGATCGGCACCCGGTAGCGCAGGTGGCGCGCATGTTCGGCAACCAGCCCGGTGAAGCCGGCGCGGTCGCGCTGCCAGGTGGCGCGCAGCTGGACCAGCGACAGGTCGACGATGCCGACCGTGGCGCGCACCTCCTCGGTGAAGACGCGCGCGTAGTTGTGCAGGTCGCGGCTGCTGCCGGCCTTGGCGAGGGTGGCGAAACGGGTCTGCTCGACGGCGGCCAGGCCCCAGACGATCGGCAGCATGAAGGCGAGGTAGAGCGCCAGGTCGCGCAGCACCCGCGGGCGGACGAAGCCGAGCAGGCGGTCGCGCGAGGAAAGCTTGGAAGGAGAGGAAGACGAAGACATGGGCGGGCGCGCGGCATCCGGAAAATGCGAAGCAGGCGAAGCCGGGCGTCATGCTTGCGCCCGCAGGATGATGGATCGCGCCCTTCGTGAACGCATGCATTATACATACCGTTTCCACCAGGAACTTATCGTTGCAATTAATTTGATGGATTTGATGCCATGCCGCAACAGTGAAAGGAAATTTCAGTATTCTTCAATTTTTGAAATATTGTTTCACCGTCGACCACGCATGGCCTCGCATTCCGCATGCTAGAGTGACATCATGAAACTGTTCTATAACGTGGCGGGCGCGCTGGCAGTCTTGCTGGGCATCCTCGGCCTGTTCCTGCCCTTGCTGCCGACCACGCCCTTCCTGCTGCTGGCCTCGTGGTGCTTCGCGCGCGGCTCGGACCGCCTGCACCGCTGGCTGCTGTCGCACCGCGTGTTCGGCGAGTACCTGCGCAATTTCGAAGCCGGCCGCGGCATCCCGCTGAAGGCCAAGATCGTGGCCACGCTGATGTTGTGGACCTCGCTGCTGGTGGCGATGTCGCGCCTGGTCGAGACCCGCGGCCCGGTCCTGCCCGTCGTGCTGGCGCTGGTCGGGGCCGGCGTCAGCCTCTACCTGTGGCGCTTCCTGCCGACGCTGCGCCTCGACCGTCCGACGAAAAACTGAGCCTGCCGGCAGACGGTCGCGAGCTGGGCAAGGTGACGCTGCGCGGCATCGACGATGCGGTCGGCGCCCCGCCTTTCTTCGCCATGGGCAAGCGCAGCGAACAGACCGACCGCCTGGTCGAGCAGGTAGTCAACGCCTCGCTGATCTTCGGCTGATCTTGGGCTGATCTTCGGCCGATCGTCGGCCGACCTTCGCCGGAACCTCAGGAACAGCTGCGCCGCAGGCGCCCCTTGCTGTCGGCCGGATAGCTCAGCAGGATGGTGTCGGCGCGCTGGTCGGGCATCCAGCTCATCTGCACGTCGCCTGCGCGCGACGCGAACAGGTGGGGACCGACCTCGCGCAACTGGACCCGGCGCCAATGGTCGAACTCGGCATAGAGCTGCTGGTCGAGGTCGATCAGGTCGATCCAGCGGCCATTGGACAGCCGGTAGCTGCCCTGGACCTCGTCGACCAGCTGGGTGCCGGTGGAGATGACCTCGCCGGACAAGCCCGGCGCCGCGCTGCGCTGCGCGGTGACGGTGACCGTGTCTTGCCCGGCACACCCGGCAGCGGATGCGAGCGGTGCGGCCAGCAAACAGGCCGCCGCGACAAGCGAATAGTAACGACGCATGAAATAGTGACGCATGCTCCCCCCATGAATGCGCGGATGGCAGCCGCTCCAAGGCGGCCGTGTAGCGAGTCAGACCACGGAAGTCACGGGGAGTGCATGCATGCTTCGCTCTACGCAGCACACATTGTGCACGATCAAACGCCGCGCATTTGCGGGGCGAGGTGCAAGCCGACGCCACATTCGCGGCGATCGCGGATAATGGCGTACCGATCAGATCACCTCACCGCGGCACAGCACATGGAAATCCAGTTCCTGGGAACCTCTTCCGGCACCCCGACCAGGGCGCGCAACATGACCGCGATCGCGATCCGCACGCGCGGCGCCAAGCACTGGTCGCTGGTCGACTGCGCCGAAGGCACGCAGCACCGGCTGCTGCGCACCAATCTGTCGCCGATGAGCCTGCGCGCCATCTTCATCACCCACCTGCACGGCGACCACTGCTACGGCCTGCCCGGCCTGCTGGCCAGCGCCGGCATGCTCAACCGGACGGAACCGATGACCATCGTCGGCCCGCCGCCGCTGCGCGGCATGATCGAATGCATCATGGCAGCCTCGGAGCTGAGCCTGCCCTACCCGATCGAGTGGATCGCGATCGAGGACCTGGCGCACACCGACGTCCTGCCCGACCTGCGGGTGCATGCCACCCGGCTGTCGCACCGGATCGCCTCGCACGCCTACAGCTTCACCGAGGCGGCGGTGGAGCGCAAACTCGACATCGGCAAGCTGCGGCTTGGGAACATCCCGTCCGGGCCGGCCTGGGGCGAGATCCAGCAGGGCCGCAACCCCGTGCTGCCCGACGGCCGCGCCGTGGTGGCCGAAGGCTTCCTGCTGCCGCCGCGCCGCTCGCGCAAGGTGATCATCGCCGGCGACAACGACGCGCCGGAACTGCTGGCGCAGGAAGCGGCCGGCGCCGACCTGCTGGTGCACGAAGCCACCTACACCGAGGCGATCCTGCACAAGGTGGGGCCGGGGCCGCAGCACAGCTCGGCCGCGATGGTGGCGCGGGTTGCGCAGCGGATCAAGCTGCCGAACCTGATCCTGACCCATTTCAGTCCGCGCTACCAGGACCAGGGTTCTGGGCACCCCGGCGCGCTCACGCTGGACGACATCGAGCGCGAAGCGCGCGAACACTACAGCGGCCAGCTGGCGCTGGCGCGCGACCTGACAAGCTACGAGCTCAGGACGGACGGCAGCCTGCATCTGCTCCCCTGAACTGCGGCCCTGCGCTCAGGCTACAATCCGGCATGCCCAAGAAGACACCCATTTTCCCCGGACCAAATACCTCGCGCGGCGCCGTGTTGGCCGTGCTGCTCTCCAACGAAGACCAGCTGGGCGCCGAACCGCTGCGCGGCCGCATCACCCTGGCCGCCATCGTGCGCGCACTGAAGCGCAAGTACCACTGGCCGATCGAGACCGAGAGCTTCCCCTCGAACAGCGCGGACGGCCGCGCGACCTGGGCGACGGTCTACAGCCTGCCGCCCGACGTAATCACGAAGGCGCTGGCCGCCGGCGGCCGCGACTGGCTCAGGAGCCGCAAGGCCGGTCAGGCTTAATGGATTAGCGCGAGCTGCGCGAATTCTTCGACCGCAAAATCGACAAAGGCGCGCACCCGCGGCGCCAGGTGCCGCGCGCCCGGAAACACCAGGTGCACGGGCAGCGGCTCCGGCTCATAGCCCTGCAATAGCGGCACCAGCGTCCCGGCCTGCAGGTCGGGCGCCGCCTGGTAGGACAAGGCGCGGGCGATACCGAAGCCCGCGCGCGCCGCATGCAGCACCCCTTCGACATCGTTCATCTGCAGGCGCGGCGTGAACCGGACGATGTGTTCGCGCCCGTCCGCCCCGTAGCGCCATTCCGGCAACCCGCGCACCGCGGTGCCCAGGATCAGCTGGTGCCTGCCCAGCTCCTCGGGCGTGGCGGGCGCGCCATGACGCTGCAGATAAGCAGGGCTGGCCAGCGTCACGCGCCGCACCGCGCCCAGCTGGCGCGCCACCAGGCCGGAACTGTCGAGCGGGCCGATGCGCAGCGCCACGTCGATGGCGTTGTCGATCAGGTCCATGTTGCGGTCGTTGAGGATGAGCTCGACCTGGATCTCCGGATAGCGCATCAGGAACTGCGTGACCACCGGCGACACATGGCGGCGCCCGAACACGGTGGGCGCCGTCACCCGCAGCAGGCCGCGCGGCGTGGCCTCCTGCTGCTCGCGGATCGCCGCCTCGTAGTCGGCCAGCAGGCGGCGCGCCCCATCGGCCAGGCGCAGTCCTTCGCGGGTGGCCGTCAGGCGGCGCGTGCTGCGCTCGAACAGGCGCGCGCCGACCCGCCCCTCGAGCGCCGCCAGCATGCGCGTCACGGCCGAGGGCGAGCGGCGCAGCTTGTGCGCCGCCGCCGCCATGCTGCCTGCCTCGAGAATGGCCAGGAATACCTGCAGTTCGTCCAGTCGGTCCATGCTGTTGGGTCGTTTCCTTGCGCCGATTCCTTGCGCCGATTGAAAGAGTGAATTGCGATTATGCCCCATTCCGCAATGCCGATTCCGCGCCTAGGATGAAGGCTCCTTCCACCACCTCCTGTGCGAACATGGCCTCTTCTTCCATCACCCTGTACGGCACCCCGCTTTCCGGTCACAGCCACCGCGTGCAATTGTTCCTGCATCTGCTGGAGCTGCCCTACCGCTTCGTCGACGCGCCGGCCGCGGTGCGCGAGCGCGCCGAATTCCGGCGCATGAACCCGCTCGGCCAGATTCCCGTGCTGCAGGACGGCGAGCTGGTGCTGGCAGACAGCAATGCCATCCTGGTTTACCTGGCCAGGCGCTACGCCCCGGACAGCGGCTGGCTGCCGGACGACGCCGTGGGCGCGGCGCAGGTGCAGCGCTGGCTGTCGCTGGCGGCCGGAGAAATCGCCTACGGCCCGGCGCGGGCGCGCATCGGCGCACGCTGGGGCGACACCGGCATGCCGCCCGCGCTCATGCAGCAGCTGGCGGACAAGGTGCTGCGCTACATGGAAGACAGCCTGGCGCAGCAGGACTTCCTGGCTGCGCCCAGGCCGACACTGGCGGACCTGGCCTGCTACGCCTACATCGCGCACGCGCCGGAAGGCGGCATCGCGCTGGAACCCTATCCCCATGTGCGCAGCTGGATCGCCCGCATCCAGGCCCTGCCGCACTTCGTGCCGATGCCGTCATAACAGGCATACCAGGCCATGATCGATTACCGCATCCCCGCGCCCTTCCACCCTGGCGAGTTGCGCGCCCAGCAACTGGCCGGCGGCGGCCCGCCCGGCGCGCCGATCCGCAGCCAGATGCCGGACCAGCACCGTCAGTTCTTCCCCCTGTTGCCCTTCGTGTGCGTGGCCGTGGCGGATGCGGACGCATGGCCGCTGGCGACCCTGCTGCACGGCGAACCCGGCTTCGCCTCCTCGCCGGCACCCGATCAGCTCCGGATCGCCGCCCTGCCCGACCCGGACGACCCGGCCCATGCGCATGTGACGCACGGCGCCGACATCGGCATCCTCGGCATCGACCTGGGCACGCGCCGGCGCAACCGCGAGAACGGCGTGATTGCGGAAGCGAACGATGACGGGCTGCTGGTCGACGTCCACCAGTCCTTCGGCAACTGTCCCAAGTACATCCAGGTGCGCCAACTCGTCCGCACGCCGGCCGGGCGCGGCGCCGTGGAGCGTTTCGGCGCCGAGCTGCCCGCGGATGCCGTGCGCCTGATCGGCGCCTGCCAGACCATGTTCGTGGCGAGCGCCAGCGGCGGCGCGGCGCAGGATCAGGCGCGCGGTCTCGACATCTCGCACCGCGGCGGCGAGACCGGCTTCCTGCGGCTGGACGGCAATGTGCTGACGGTGCCCGACTACGCCGGCAACCGTTATTTCAATACCCTGGGCAACCTGCTGCTGGAACCGCGCGCGGCGCTGGTAATGGTGGATTTCGCCAGCGGTGACATGCTGCAGCTGCAAGGCATGGCCGAGATCGCGTGGCAGCCGGCCGGCTTGGCGGACGCGCGGGCCGAGCGCGCCTGGCTGTTGCGCATCGAGCGCGGCTGGCTGCGGCGCGCGGCCTTTCCCTTGCGCGAGCTTCGCCCCGCTTTACACGCCTGAAGGCGCTTTCTTTCACGACATTCGGCTCCCGTGCTGATCGAATCGGCACGGGCGGCCGGCTTCCCCCAATGTGCATTGCGCGCTGCCAAAGCGGCGGAGCGTCGAGCGCGTACCTTCATCGATGCACCCAGCCGGCGCAAGCCTTCTCGTCAAGAAAATTGCCACGTGGGTGAGAGAAAGCTTGCTCCTTGTCCAGATGATTTGCCCAGCCTTGCCGTGTTCGTGGGTGTGGGCGTGGTGCCGTACCGAGGAGAGTCCGTGATGGCCGGCCCGAGCCGGCGGCGGGGGTGCCATCGTCGTGCCCGGCCGCCATCCTTACTGGAGGTTCTCATGCAAGCGCTTGATCGCGGTTCAAAACTATCGCGCGTCTCCCTGTTCCTGCTATCGCTCGCCGTGTCGGCAGGCGCGGCCGCCGCACCCTACATTGAGTACCGGGTGACGGTGGTCGGCCCTGCCCACAGCACCGCCGCCGACATCAACAAGGACGGCGTGGTGGTCGGCAGCTATCCGGCCAGGGGCAGCGCCGGCCGCGCCTTCCTGAACCGGGGCCAGGGCGTGGTGGACCTGGGCGCGCTGGGCAGGTCCAGCGATGCCGTGGCCATCAACGACAAGGGCGAAGTGCTCGGCCACTGGGCCACCGCCGGCGGCCAGCGGCGGGGCTTCATCTACTCCGCCGACAGGCAGCGCGACATCGGCGTCGTTCCCGGCAGGCGCACCCGCTATACCGACATCAACAGGCACGGCTACGTCACCGCGATCGACGACGAAGCGAGCATCGATGGATCGCGCAGCTTCCTGCGCGACCCGCAAGGCAGGTTCACCGACATCGGCGAGCTGTGCTTCGATGGGCCGACCCTGAACTATGCCTACGCGCTGAACAACCGCAACCAGGTGACCGGCGAATCCGGTCCGCTGACCTTCCCGGACCAGCCGCTACGCGCCGTCGTCTGGAGCAAGGGCGTGATGCGCGACCTCGGCGACTTCGGCTCGACGCCCAACGGCGGCATGGCCATCAACGACCGGGGCCAGGTGACCGGTTATATGTCGGTGCCGACCCGCATTCACAACCGCGTCGCCTTCCTGTACCAGCACGGCCGCCTCATCGACATCGACGGCCGTCCCGCCACCGTGGAAAGGAACAGCACGGGAACCGGCATCAACAACCATGGCCACATCGTAGGCGCCAGCGACCACCTGTCGGGCTTCATCTACCGCGGCAGGCGCATGGAGAGCCTGAATGCGCTGATCGATCCCAAGCTGGGTTGGGACATTGCCTCCCCGCGCGCCATCAATGATGCGGGGCAGATTGCGGCGACGGCTTACCGCAGGGGGGTGCCGTATGCGGTGCGGCTGGATTTGATACGGGCGCATGGGCTGGGGGCGCCGCAGTTGGAGGCAGATGAGGACTAGGCCGCGCTCACTGGGCAGGCAGCGCCGGGGGCCGCGGCGCTTGGAGCCGGGTCACTGGCATGTGATGTGGTGCAACCAGTATCGCAGGAATGACGCGCTGCCAGGCTGGCTGCATCTGTGGAGGGAAGAAGCCCTGATGCCGGCCTTCCGGCCATCGCCTTGCCAGTCGCCATCTAAAGAGACGATCGGCATGAAAAAAGAGTTTTTAGCTAGCTATGAATCGCCACGACTTCAACGAACGGCGGTCACCAGTCGATTTTAAAAAAGCGCCATTTCTTGCGGCTGCAGAGTATCTAGAAAATTCGTAGCGATTCAGGCCATTCAGCGCTTCCTGCCGTATGGCCTACCCAAGCTACGCGGAATCACAACCGCAGCACATATCCAAAAACTAGAGATTTGAAGCGTATCAAAGTCACGCTGTCTCCGAGTTTTACCATCGATCATTGTCCGCACCGCACTGCCGCTCACTACCCAGCCAACCGGAATAGCCCCAACACCCAGACAGGAAGCTTCTAATGGACCTGAAGGATTTAATACAGGCATTCGCCGGCTTGTCTGAAGCGAAGCGCCCCATCCGTTTGCGGCTCTCGCAAGAGAAGCAGGTGCTAGACGATGTCTTGCTGGTCAAACGCGTTGCGGGAAATGAAACGCTATGTGGCGGACTGGAATACCGGCTTCTATGCGTATCGACGCGTTCTGATTTGCCTTTGAAGGAATTCATCGCAGTGCCGATTGAGCTCCAGTTCGTGACGGACCGCGGGGACGTGCGCGCCGTGTGCGGAATAGTCGCGCAAGCGGCTGCCGGCCAAAGTGATGGCGGTCTGGCGACCTATGAGTTGGTCGTGCGCGATGCGTTAGCTCTGATGGAGTATCGCACCAACACCCGTGTCTTCCGCAATCAGAATGAGCTGGATATCACCGAAGTTATTCTGCGTGAGTGGCGCCAGAACAATCCGGTGCTGGCCAAAGCCTTTGACGTGGACTGGTCGCATGTAAAGGGTAGCTATCCCACTCGAGAGTTCACGATGCAGCATAACGAGTCCGACGCCGCCTTTCTGCGACGGTTATGGAAACGACGTGGCATCGCATGGTTCATGCGCCCCGGTCAAGCTAGCCAGTCGCAAAGTCGGAACATCCCCGCCCACGCCCTGGTGCTATTCGACGATGCATACACCCTACCGCAAAATGCCGCCGGCGCCGTGCGCTATCACCGTGATGGCAGCACGGAGGATGCGGACACCGTTACCGCATGGAGTCCGGTGCGCACACTAAAACCGGGCAATCTTTCTCGCCAAAGCTGGGATTACAAGCAAAGCCGTTCCATGACCAGTAACGCGCCCTCCCGTATAAATCAGGGCACGATGGGCAACCAGTTCGCGGTCACCCTTGATGATTACTTGGTCGATGTGCCACATGCCGGGAAGGATCACAACGACTACCGGCAACTCGGCGAAATGCGCATGAGGCGCCATGAGTACGAATCCAAGTGCTTTTATGGCGAAGGCAATGTGCGCGCCTTATGTGTCGGGGAGTGGATCGCCTTGACCGGCCATCGAGAAATCGACACGCATCCGTCGAAAGAGCGAGAGTTCATCGTCACGCGCCTGGACATTGATGCAGAAAACAACCTGCCCAAGACCGTCGACGAGCAGGTAAAGCGCCTGTTTGCCCTCAACCGCTGGGACGAAAGACCGTACAGCAACGCTCTACAGCAAGCCAGCGAAGAGCGCGGCATGCGTTACACCAATCGCTTTTCTTGCGTGCGTCGTGGCATTCCAATTGTTCCTTCATTCGACCCTCGAGCCGATTTGCCGCGTCCACAGCTGCAAAGCGCAACTGTGGTCGGCCCGGCCAACGAAGAAGTGCATTGCGACGAATATGGTCGCGTCAAGGTACGTTTTCCCAGTACCAGACCAGAAGACCACAGCCATGCGCAAGGTGCCGGCACCAGCGACAGCGACTGGGATTCCGCTTGGGTACGTGTCGCCAGCACCTGGGCCAGCAATCACTGGGGAACAATTACCCTTCCCCGTGTGGGCGATGAAGTCATCGTCGATTTTTTAGGCGGGGACCCCGACAAGCCCATTATCGTGGCGCAGGTCTACGGCGGCAGAACCAAACCACCTTCATTCAGCCATACTGGGGAACTACCCGGAAACAGGTACCTGGCTGGCATCAAGAGCAAGGAAGTGCAAGGTACCCGCTACAACCAGCTGCGGCTAGACGACACGCCAGGGCAGATCAATGCGCAGCTGTCCTCCCACCATGGGCATAGCGAGCTGAATCTGGGATGGCTCACTCATCCCCGTAATGACGGCAAGGGCGAGGCGCGAGGCGAAGGGGCTGAGTTGCGCAGCGATTGCGCCGTTGCGGTACGCGGCGCACGAGGCGTACTCATCACGGCTGCTGCGCGCCAGAAAGCCAGCGGCGGGCAACTCGACCGTAATGAACTGATTGGCTTGGTGGATGCGCTGCAAGGCGTGCAGCAGCACCTGTCCGAACTGTCGACGACGCATCATGCGGAGGGCACCGACGATAAAGAGCTCAATCAACTGATCGCTCACCTGAAGCGATGGGAAGCCGGCAGCAACACCGAAGTCGACAGCATGGGCGCCGGGGGTCAACCCGTCGTGGCACTGTCCGCGCCTGCCGGCGTGGCAGTGACGAGCCAGGACAACATTGCGATCGGCTCGCAAACGCATATCGACATGGTGAGTATCGGCAATACCCAGCTTTCCGTCGGCAAGAAATTGCTTGCACGCGTATCGGAGAGTATCAGCCTGTTCGCGCATCGCCTCGGCATAAAACTCATCGCCGCCAGCGGCAAGCTGGAAATGCAGACGCACGGTGACGACATCGAGGTCACATCCGCCAAACGCATCGTGTTAACTGCAGCCGACGAAATCGTGCTGCAGGCGCCCAAACTGCGCTTCGTCGCGCAAGGTGCTCAAGTGGATATTGGTGGCGGCACCATCACGCAGCAAAGCAGTGGCGAGCACACCATCAAATCGTCGAAGTTCGCTCATATCAAACCGGGAGGCGGCAGTCCACCTGGCGTGACTTTGCCCAAGAGCGAGCTGGCGCACGATCAGCAAACCGTTCTACGTTGGATTGGAACAGACGAGCCGATGAAGAATCAACGCTATCGCATCACGACGGAGGATGGGCGCACGTTCGAGGGGCGCACCGATTCGACCGGGTTGACCGAGCGATTTACGAGTGCCATCCCTTTTGGACAGTACACGGTCGAAGCGCTAGACGACTGACACCAGTAATCCCAGACAAGACGACAAACGAGGCTGAAGGCACAATGACAACCGCAGAATACATGTTACCCGCGCAACAAAACGATGGTGCCGCTCGGAAAGCTGAAGGCTTTGCGACACCGAAGCAAGACAAGAAGCTGCAGTGCGCCAGGTTCCTCCCCAAGCGGGTGTTGCCGATCGTTTTTCTGCCCGGGATCATGGGATCGAACTTGCGAATGAGCACACAGCGGCAAAGGGAATTGGATAAAAAGGACAACATTGCATGGCGGCCAGATGTTCTCGGGCCAACGAACATAAGCAGTGCCTCCAATGATAGTCCAAGAGGCCGACAACTGAGGCTCGATCCGATGCAGACCACGGTGGACATTTATGATCCCGCCGGTCCGATGGACATCAGTGGAGATGGCCGGCATGGCAATGTGACACTCGAAAAGAACTTTCGCTCGCCATTGCTAACGGATGACCCACCAACCGCGAAAAACCCGCGTAGCGCGGTACAAAAGGCCCGTGCGCGAGGCTGGGGCGAGGTCTTTTTCAAAAGCTATGGGGAGCTGCTACAACATCTCGAGTCGCGCCTCAATAATACATTCTCCGAAGGTAAGCTGCGACAGGAATGGCGCGACGTCGTGGGCGTAGATCCTCGCGTCTGGGAAAGCGATCCCAGTTTGCCGCAGTCGGCATTAACGGAAGGCGAACTCAAGAAAATCGCTACTGGCTGCTGGTTCGCTGTGTACGCGTTCGGATACAACTGGCTGCAATCCAACGGGGACAGCGCCAGAATCATCGCCAAGCGCGTCAGCCAGCTGATGGACGATCTCAACCAGTCAGGCTACGAGTGCAAGCAAGTGATCGTCGTAACTCACTCCATGGGCGGGTTGGTCGGCCGAGCACTGGTCCACCCGAAGTATGGAAATCTGCAGGACAAGGTGTTGGGCATTGTCCATGGCGTCATGCCCGCCATCGGTGCCCCAGCCGCCTACAGACGCATGAGGGCCGGGTTCGAGGATGCCGGCATGATGTTTGGCCCAGAAAACAGTCTTGGCGCCAAGGTGGCCGGCAATTATGGCGACGAGGTGACAGCAGTTCTGGCGAATGCACCAGGGGGATTGGAATTATTACCGACCACGTCCTATAGTAATCGCTGGTTGCGCGTGACGCACAATGGACGCGACCTGGATGCATGGCCGAAACAAGGAGATCCCTACAGTGAGATCTATAAGGTGCGAGGCAAGTGGTATTCACTGTTTCGGGAAAACTGGATCAACCCGTCAGGACTGCCTCCAAGACTAGGCGGTGGCACTTTCGAGCGGACGTGCGACTATCTCGATAAGGCCCAGGGTTTCCACCGACATATCGATAAAACGTTTCATCCCAACAGTTACGCACATTACGGTGCTGACCAAGCGCGGCGGAGCTTTGGTGAAGTCATATGGGAAATAGACAAGAACTGCGCTGATCCGACGGGCTGGCAAGATTGGCCCATCCTTGGTGACACGAAGCAAGGGCGAGTGGAACTCGTTCGATGGGATCCTCTCAGCAGCAAAGCCTTCAAAATTGTAGATTTTGAGGTACCCAAGCCGATATATGCAACTATTCTTCCGCCTTCGGCGCCAGGCGACCAAACCGTTCCAGCGAAATCTGCCGACCATCAGCTGAAGAGTGGAACGTTCAAGGGCGTGTTCCGCCAAAACGGTTACGAACACCAAGCAAGTTACAAAAATCCTCGGGCAATTGCATCGACGTTGTACAGCATTATGCGCATCGCTCAGACGGCTACATGGAAATGCTGAAAAGGACATTTATGCGCGTATTAACACGTCTTCACATTGTTCCTCTTGCCGCCGTGCTCTTGATGCTTGCTGCCTGCGATCGTACTCCAAAAGAATGGAAGACCCCTAATATGACTACACTTACGCCCCGCCTCCAGGCCGTGTTCCAGAAAACCAAGACCGTCTGCTTTGGAAGATTCATGGTCGATTTGCCGTCCTCGGCAACCGTAGCCTGGGGGGAAACTGATGTGTCACTTGGTATAAGCGTACTCCCTAATGGCGTAGATGAAGTTGAGAACCTGGCGCAGAAATTTATCGATGAACTCACCAGCGAAAAGGCCATCAACCACGATGACGTCCCCTTGCTACTGTCGGTAGAGCACGTACCCCAACCGGAAGGCAAAGTCGTTATCGGTTACGAAGATTTTCAGGCCATCAATGGGCTCAAGATCAACGGGTACTTCAGGCTGAATAATGACGGCATTGTCATTAATGCACGTCCTCTAAGGAACGACAAAGATGGAACTGTATCACTCATCAAGAGCATCGCCCGGCGCCTGAAGCAACGTTCTGAAAACGACATTCCGGTTGAGCCCGGCAACTGTATCGAACATGCCTTCCTCCCTGACAACCCGGCTCCAGGCGAGGAACCGCCTGTAGAACTCATTCGTATCGGTTTTCGATTGAAGGAGTTTCCTGACACGCACCTCTCGATTTTTGTTGGACCGTCAAATCCCCATTACGAAGAGAGCCACTCGTTGGAGTGGCGGCTCACTCAGCTCGAGAAGAACCAGAAAGCCCAGGATCCCGACAATCCGCTGATAAAAACTAAAGACTTGCGCAGAGGAGTGCGGCAGATCCACGACTGGCTGAACGGCTTCGAAGCCCTGTCACGTACCCCGGAACAGGCGGAAATACGCTCGATCCATGATTTCGCCATGGATTTCAGAGGTGTGCCGTCGGACCCGTTGAAACCTTATGTAGAAATACAGATGCAGACCGGCGTTGCCGACAACGTCGCCGGCGCAACCAAAGCTAGCCTGACTGACGAAGAAGCCATCGCGGTTTGGGATAAGATCACCAGCACTATCCGCGTGCGCCCAACCGGCGCCGCGGCAGTCAAGACGACCGAAACGGACTCTGCCCCCCAGCTTCCACTCGGCGAGCTTGCAGCAACTGGCCGCGCGTGCCCGCAAACGGGCTGGTGGGTGCCGGATGAACCGAAAGATACGCAGGGTGATCGGCGGCAGCACATCAAGGCAGGCGAGCGTATGCCGCATGTGATATCGCTGGGCGAACCGTCCATATGGCAAAAGCTCAAGGGAGAAAAGCCCACTTACCGTACGGCGACGGTGTGGAAACTAGTCAGCTATGACGACGCTCCAGTTTATGTCGACACGATCGCGGAGACGCCAACAATCGCACAAGTTTCTCCCGACAACTTCGCCGCCAAAGACGCTGGTGACAGCACAACTGAATGCCGTCGGAACGACGAAACCTTACAGCAGAAGAAGGGTTAAGCGATGCGGAACGTGATTCGTCTTGGCGACCCCACGTCTCATGGCGGCAAGGTCGAGAGCGTCGGCGCGAATTATTTTACGGTTAACGGCATTCCAGTTGCTCGCGTCGGCGATGTATGCAGTTGCCCCATCAAAGGACATGACAACTGCACCATTGCGGAAGGAGAATCAGATCACGTTATTGATGGCGTTGCCGTCGCCTACGATGGGCATAAGACCACTTGTGGTGCCACCTTGATCGCTACCGTAGGGAACTTTGGTGGGCAATAATTCAAGAACAACCTCTACTTTTAGCGTGCTCTAAAAATGGGGGGATTACCGCTGAAGGTCTTCAATGAACTGAAGAACCGCGGACTGGACGATGTCCTGATCGCTGTCGTCGACGGCCTGCGCGGCTTCCCCGAAGCCATCGAAGCGGTGTATCCCCAGGCGCAGATCCAGACCTGCATCGTGCACCTGATCCGTAATTCGACAACCCTGGCGGCTTGGAAGGACCGCAAGGAGCTGGCAGCGGCCTTGAAACCCGTCTACCAGGCCGCCAACGCCGACCTGGCCGAAGCGGCGCTGGACGCGTTTGCGGCCGGGCCCTGGGGCACCAAATTCCCGACTGTGGCAGCGATGTGGCGGCGCCAATGGCAGCAGGTGATTCCTTTCTTCGCCTATCCGCCGGAAGTGCGCACAATTATCTACACGACCAACGCCATCGAGAGCTTGCATATGCGCCTTCGGAAGATCGTCAAGAACCGTGGCCACTTCCCCAGCGACGAAGCGGCGACCAAATTACTCTTCCTGGCCTTGCGCAATATCGAGAAAGACTGGAAGATGCCGCAGCGTACCTGGAAGCAGGCTGCCAACCAGTTCGCCATCATGTTCGGCGAACGCTTCACAAACGCCATTACCTAACTACGAATTCTGACCCCGCACACAGAATTTCTGACAGGTCCCTATCGCCCGAACATTTGCAGGAAATCCGTCACCTAAATCCACTAGCACGCCTTACAGTGCTCAAGCAAACGCGGAGTTGCTCCGATGACAGCAGCCCGATAGACTGAATCGTTGCCAATTGCACCCAATCGCCAGGCGCCGACGTTACAGGTGGAGCTGACACATGAGTAAATTAGGTCAGCACTAGCTTCTAAACGCACTACTCTCTCCCTGAAGAATGAACACTATATTCAAATCTACTCTTGCAGACTTAGTGGTGGCTACGCCTCCACCGCTCATTTATCACTACACGTCGCACGACGGATTGTTAGGAGTATTGCGTAATAAGCAGGTGTGGGCGACTAATATACGTTTCTTAAATGATGCCAGCGAAGGGCGGCATGCTGTCGAATATGCGCAGAACGCGATCGAGAATAAGATAAACCGAGGGAACCTAACTGCCGAAAAAATCGCTGCGCTAGAAGCAATGAAAAAAGCGGCCGGTACTGCTGCAGCAAGGCACTACACCGCCTCGTTTTCAGAAGAGGGAAACTTGCTTTCTCAGTGGCGTGCTTACTGTCCACCTAACGGTGGATATGCACTAGGGGTTCCAGCAGGACAACTGGTTGCGATGGCCCGTGAGCAGAATTTCTGGTTAGTCCCTTGCATCTATGACCATAAATTAAAATACAAGTTAATCAGCGCTCTGATTGAGCGACATTTAGAGTATTTCACCAGTGGACAAACTTCACTCAGCTCTCCCACAAATTGGTGGACAGACGTCGGCTGGCAATTCGCACAGGATTTAGCACAAACTGGATGTGTATTCAAACATTCTTCTTTTTCGGAAGAAAAAGAATGGCGTCTCATCTCGGGAGTGATTGATGAGACCAAAACACAAATTGATTTTCGAACATCAGCATCGCGACTAGTTCCATATTTAAAATTCAACCTTGTGAGCGACAAAAACCCCTTTTTGGCTGAACATGATGGCGTGAAATTCCAAATAATGGCAGGACCGACAAGCGACCGCGATCTAGCATCACTTGCGACACAATTTGCCAGTACTACGCTATTACCAGGATCATCCTTTGGAGTATCAGAAATTCCCTATCGTTCAGGTAGAAACTAGTAACTTTTAAACTTCGTCGTCTTAGGTCATCAGATCCGTGCCCAACCGTCGCCGGTTGTTCAGCGTTCTAATCACGGTTGCCCTTCCGTTGAACCTTTGAGAGAGAAGAAAACAAACAAGGGGTTGCGCAATCACGCAACCCCTTGTTTTTAATTGAAAATTTGGTAGGCCTCCCCGGAGTCGAACCGGGCACCAACGGATTATGAGTCCGCTGCTCTAACCAGGCATGAGCTAGAGGCCCAGAAATCGGGACAGTGACAAGAAAGTGATCTCGCCACCTGCTTCAGCGGCGCGGAACCGTGAATCAGAATGGCGAGAGGATATTGCTTTTACTACAGGCACGTCAAGGCTCGATTACAACAATCAGCCGCTGCTGCCCTCGAGGAAGCTCTTCAGCTTGTCCGAACGCGATGGGTGACGCAGCTTGCGCAGGGCCTTCGCTTCGATCTGGCGGATGCGCTCGCGGGTGACGTCGAACTGCTTGCCGACCTCTTCCAGCGTGTGGTCGGTGGACATCTCGATGCCGAAGCGCATGCGCAGTACCTTGGCTTCGCGCGGGGTCAGCGAATCGAGCACGTCCTTCACCACACCGCGCATCGAGGCGTGCAGCGCGGCGTCCGAGGGCGCCAGCGTGTTGTTGTCCTCGATGAAGTCGCCCAGGTGCGAATCGTCGTCGTCGCCGATTGGCGTCTCCATCGAAATCGGCTCCTTCGCGATCTTCATGATCTTGCGAATCTTATCTTCCGGCATCTCCATCTTGATGGCGAGGGTGGCCGGATCCGGTTCGGCGCCGGTCTCCTGCAGGATCTGGCGCGAGATCCGGTTCATCTTGTTGATGGTCTCGATCATGTGCACCGGAATACGGATGGTGCGCGCCTGGTCGGCGATCGAGCGGGTGATGGCCTGGCGGATCCACCAGGTCGCATAGGTCGAGAACTTGTAGCCGCGGCGGTATTCGAACTTGTCCACCGCCTTCATCAGGCCGATGTTGCCTTCCTGGATCAGGTCGAGGAACTGCAGGCCGCGGTTGGTGTATTTCTTGGCGATCGAGATCACCAGGCGCAGGTTGGCCTCGGTCATCTCGCGCTTGGCCTTGCGCGCCTTCATTTCGCCGGCGGCCATTTGCCGGTTGATGTTGCGCAGGTCCGGCAGCGGCAGCACGACACGGGCTTGCAGGTCGATCAGGCGTTGCTGCAGTTCCTTGATGGTCGGGATGTTCCGGCCCAGGATGGCGCTGTAGGCGTGGTTGGCGTTGACTTCGCCGTCCACCCAGTCCAGGTTGGTCTCGTTGCCCGGGAACACCTTGATGAAGTGGGCGCGCGGCATGCCGCAGCGGTTCACGGCCACGTCCAGGATCTGCTTCTCGATGTGGCGCACTTCGTCGACCTGGCCGCGCAGGGTGTCGCACAGCTTCTCGACCACCTTGGCCGTGAAGCGGATGCCCAGCAGCTCGTCGGAGATCGTATCCTGCGCCTTGACGTAGGCCTTGGAATTGTAGCCGTCCTTCTCGAAGGCCTTGCGCATCTTGTCGAACTGGTCGGCAATATTGTGGAACCTGGCCAGCGCCGCCTGCTTCAGTGCTTCGAGCTGCTCGGCCGAGTAGCCGGCCGCGCCGGAAGCATTGTTGGTCTCTTCTTCCTCTTCCTCACCGTCACTGTCTTCGTCGCTGTCCTCGTCCTCGTCGTCGGTCGAGGTCGGCGCGACGGCGCTCTGGGAGGCCTGCTCTTCTTCTTCCGGGTCGACCATGCCGTCGACGATCTCGTCGATCTTGATCTCGTCGCGCTCGATCTTGCTGGCGGCGTCGATGATCTCGGCGATCGTCACCGGGCAGGCCGAGATGGCCTGGATCATGTCCTTCAGGCCGTCTTCGATGCGCTTGGCGATCTCGATCTCGCCCTCGCGGGTCAGCAGCTCGACCGAGCCCATCTCGCGCATGTACATGCGGACCGGGTCGGTGGTGCGGCCAAAGTCGGAATCGACGGTCGACAGCGCCGCCTCGGCGGCGGCCTCGGCTTCGTCGTCGCTGGTGACGTTGGGGACGGCGTCGGACAGCAGCAGGGTTTCGGCGTCAGGGGCGTGCTCGTAGACGGCAATGCCCATGTCGTTGAAGGTGCCGATGATGCCCTCGATCGCTTCCGGATCAACGATGTTGTCCGGCAGGTGATCGTTGATCTCGGAATACGTGAGGAAGCCGCGCTCCTTGCCCGACTTGATCAGGGCCTTGAGCTTGTTGCGGCGAATCTCGAGCTCTTCTTCGCTCGCCTCGGTATCGGACGAGAACGCATCCTTGAGCAGCGCTTTTTCCTTGGCCTTGCGGTCCTTGGCCTTGGCCTTGTCCGCGGCTTTCAGTTCGGCGCGCTCGACCGCGTTCAAGGCGGCGATCTCGTCGTTCTCGGGCGTGAATTCCTTGGGCTTGCGACCACGGCGTCCTGGAACCTTGACGGACGGCAGGACATAGCCGGACGTGTCGATGGCGGCCAGGGCGGCCGCATCGGTCGTCGCGTTGACCGGTGCCGGGCTCGCCGTACGAACCTCGGCCGTGTCTTGACCTTTGTCCACCTTGGCGGACGCTCTCGTGGTTTTTGCAGCCACTTTGGTTTCGGGTTTCTTGGTTGGCACAGGCGCTTTCGAAGTCAAAACGACTAACTTTACGATGGTTAAAGATAAAGTTTTGTTACTTTACATCACCTTGCAGACAACAATCTGTTGCCTCGCTAACTGAAACTCCACGCCCCGATTGAAACGAAAAATGGTTTCAACAGTTGCAATAGTTAGCGTTTTATTATAGCACGCACCCCTGTTTTTCCAAGTTGCACAAATGACCACAGTCGTGTTGCCAGGTCTGCATTACCGGGGCGACATTGCGGCAGCGTCTTCACTTTCCAGAGCTGCGATTTCAGCTGCAATTTCTCGATAGCGAGCACTTACCTGCTCGACCTGATCTGGGGGCAAATTTGAAGAAAACAACTGGCTCTGCTCCAGCTTCAAAGCTTCCTTCTTGATCTGGCGCACAGCGCTAAGCAGCCAGATACGATCTGCATCAACGTCTGATTCCGGTTCGGCGGCGATCTCCGAGATCAGACTGTCGTATTCTCCCGTCACTTCCTTTAACTGTTGTGACAAGGCAGCGAAAGTGCCGTATTCGCCCAGGCTTTGCGCCAGTTGCACCAGGTGGCGCAAGGCATCGGCGGCTTCCTGGCCGAAATAGTCGAACGAGACCAGGGCCGGGTCGTCCAGCTGTTGGGCCAGCTGCGGATGCGACACCAGGATGCGCAGCATCTGCAGTTCCAGGCCCACCGGTTTCGGCCGGCCCTGGCGCGGCGGGGCGCGGCGCATCACCGATACCGGCTTAGACAGTTCAAACAGCGATTCGATCTCGGCCGGCGTCGATTCGGTCAGGCTCGCCAGCCCGCGCACGATCTGCAGGCGCAGGCCGGTCGGCGCCATCGCCTGCAGCATCGGCTTGGCCTCGTGCTGGGCGTGCGCCCTGCCCTCGGGCGTGTCCAGGTCGTGCTCGAGCGTCACTTCGCGCAGCAGGAACTGGGACAGCGGCATCGCCTCGTGAATCTCTTGCTCGAAGGCATCGGCACCGCGCTCGCGCACGAAGCTGTCCGGGTCGTGCTCTTGCGGCAGGAACAGGAACTTGATGGTCTTGTCGTCGGTCACTTGCGGCAGGCAGGCTTCCAGGGCGCGGCGGGCGGCGCGGCGGCCGGCCTTGTCGCCGTCGAAGCTGAAGATCACGGTGTCGGTCTGGCGCA